>CAYNGH010000041.1:0-22426 GCA_964396845.1 uncultured bacterium
AAATTTATAACCGGGGACAAGGCTATGCCCCGACTTTTTCCTTCATTTCCTGGTTGATCTTCTTGATCTCATCCACCAGATCATCAACGGTGGGAGTCATGCCTCCGGTGCGACCATGGAAATGAACGGGAAGCCGTCCATTGTTAACGAGCTTTACATCCTCGATCATCTGGCCCACGGAAAGCTCCACCACCAGGATTTCCCGAACCTTGTCGATGTACCCCGTCAGCTTGTCCGAGGGGAAAGGCCACAGGGATACAGGCCGGAAAAGACCCACACGGATTCCCATCTCTCTGGCTGTTCGGACTGCAGACTTGCATATTCGGGAGGCGGAACCATAAGACACTATCATAATTTCAGCATCATCCATCTTGAAGGATTCGCTTTGTTGTTCCCTGGCGGTAATATTCTTGTACAAATCCTGAAGCATATGGTTGTGGGCTTCCATGTCCCGGGGATCGATGTGAATTGAAGTGATGGCGTTCATAGGTCTGCCGGCGCATCCCGTGGCGGCCCAGGGCTTTTCAACCATGGTTGGGGTATATTCCCCCATATCCACCGGCTCCATCATCTGCCCCAGCATGCCGTCGATGAGTATCATTGCCGGAGTCTTGTATTTATCCGCCAGATCAAAGGCCAGGCGAACCAGGTCCACAATCTCCTGAACAGAGTTGGGAGCAAGAACAATCAGCCGGTAATCGCCATGGCCTCCGCCCTTTACCGCCTGGTGATAATCCGCCTGGGAAGGCTGGATAGTCCCCAGACCAGGGCCGGCACGCATCACATTGCATACCACCGCGGGCAGTCGGGCGCAGGCGAGATATGATACGCCTTCCATTTTGAGGCTCACCCCGGGACTCGATGAACTGGTCATCACCCGGGCACCTGCTGAAGATGCGCCATAAACCATGTTGATGGCGGAAACTTCACTCTCCGCCTGGAGAAATACTCCCCCTACCTTGGGCATCCGCTTTGCAAGATATGCCGGCAGCTCCGACTGGGGAGTGATGGGATAGCCAAAGAAATGACGACAGCCGGCAGATATGGCCGCCTCACCTATGGCTTCGTTACCTTTCATTAAAATCTTTTCAGCCAAAACAATCCCTTCCTTTTGGTAAAATTTCTCGTTTATGCGCTCCGGGCGCTGGTGTCATCTTCCTTGTAAACTGATATGGCCACATCAGGACACATTCGGGCACAGATGGCGCAACCGATGCATCCATCCTTGTCCTTGAGGGTTGCGGGGTAATATCCCCGGGAGTTCAAATGCTGAGCTGTCCCGATTACCTGCTTGGGACAGAAGTTGATGCAAAGACCGCAGCCCTTGCACCGTTCCTCGTTAACGACAATCCAGGGCACTTGGCAGGTCCTCCTTTCCAATATTGACACCGATAGAAGACTGTTGCTTCCATACCGGCCTTATAAAAAGCTTCAATGGAAAAATTGGTTCATTCCTGAACTTCTTCGAAGCCTCGTTGAACAGATCCTCCCTGATGCAGTGGAATTGTATGGGAATCCCGAACTTGTCAGCCAATTGCCGGGCGTTATGCATTTCACCGGCCAGGATTTCCGGAGTGGATTCGTCCATGAGGTTTGTGTTGTGAATCAATCCCGTAATTGGGAACCCACACACCCTGCCGATGGAATCCAGAAGCTCCCGGCTGTCTTCTTCTCCCCGGGAAAAGGGCCTTCGGCCATTATAGACATAAAAAAGATGGACATGCTCCGGAGCAATGCGCCCCCGGTATCTCCCCAGCAATCGCGCTCCCACCGGGTCACCCCCCATATCCACCACCAAGGGACGGGACGGATCCAGGACATAGCTTTCCATCCGGGCTGAGATGATTGGGAAATCAGCATAACCATAGCGCTCCTCAGGGAGGATCAGCTCCACTGGTTCGCTTTCAAAATCAACCCGGGTACTCCTCAGCCTGAAACAGGGTTTGACCATGTCAAGATCCATCAGGCCTACGGTCTTTTTTAAATGTCTGGCCCAGCTTATGGCATAGTTGATGGCAATCTCCGTCTTGCCTCCCCCCATAGGGCCTACCAGGACAACCTTGGCCCTGTCGAAGGGAATCACTTCAGGCTTCATTTTTAATTGCACTCCTCAAAAAAAAACGAGGTTTGTTAAACCCCTTTCCTTTGTCTGTGTTTTGTTTCTGTAAAAAATCGGTCGTATGGCAGTTTTGATTTTTGTGGATACCGGAAAGCCGGTTCTTACTTGTCCACGGATTCTCTCAGGGCCTTCCCCGGTGTAAATACTGGCACTGTTCTTGCCCTGATATTGATTGGCTTGCCGGTCCTGGGGTCCCGGCCTTCCCTTGCCTGCCTTCTTCTCTTGGTGAAGCTGCCGAAGGGAATCACCTGAACCTTGACATCATCATCTCCATCCTTGAGGGTATCAAGAATTACTGTGAAAACCGTATCCACAGCCTGAGCTGCCAGCTTTTTGGTAATCCCCAATCTGCGGGCGACTTCCTCGGAAAGCTCCGCCTTTGTCATGAAATGCACCTCCGTTTTTGATTTGTTTTTTTTAGCTAAACCGGCTTAAAACATCATGATTCTTTAAGTCTTATTTATTTCCTTTTTTCATTGATAATTATTATTAAATCAGAGGATCATCGCACTATTATTTGGATACAGCATCTAATTGCCCCCATGGGACATGCCTCTTCACACTGACCGCAACAGACACAGTCCCCGGCAGGCCCTGTCAGGCGGACTTTTCCCTCAATAATGGACAGAGCCCCGGCAGGGCATGCTTCCCTGCACTTACCGCAACCGTTGCAAAGGTTTATGTTTACCAGGGGATAATTTCTGCTCAAGTCTGCCTCCGCTGGAAATATTCTGAGCATACTCCCCTCATATTGCAACTTCAATGACATATATCACCCTCCCGGGGTGGCCTGGGAATCCATTAAAATAATTCTCCCCGGTGGGAAAATATCGCCTTGGGGGAGAATATTTATTACCGTGAAAATCGAATCAAAAAGCCAGGTGACATATTTTTCCGTCGGGGTCAATATTCTTCTGACTCTGGGGAAACTTGCCGTGGGGATTGCCACCGGTTCTGCTGCCATTATTTCCGAGGCAGCTCATTCAGCATCAGACCTGGTCACATCCCTTATTTCATTGTTTTCCGTGAGGGAAGCAGAAAAACCACCGGATCAGGATCATCCCTATGGCCACGGCAAGTATGAGAACTTCGGCTCCTTTGCAGTGGCTCTTATGATTATTGCATCGGGGATATATGTCTGCTCCAGAGCTTTGAGAGAACTGATCTTCGGTGTTCAGATTCAATCCATCGGCCTGGGAGCAGGAGTGATGCTGGGGGCCGCGGTGGCCAACTACTTCATATCGGCCTTTCTCATAAAAATGGGCAAAAAATTCGATTCTCCGGCAATCGAAGCCGACGGCTGGCATTCCCGCAGTGATGTATTCACCGCAGGAGGAGTCTTTGTTTCTCTGGTGATTATACATTTTACCGGGTGGTATGCTCTGGATCCCGCAGTGGCCATCCTCATATCCTGGGTTATTCTGTATGTGGGAGTGCATATCGGCTATGAAGCCTTTTCCGTGCTGGTGGATTCCCGGATCCCCGTGGAGGCCGAGGAGAAAATCCGCAGGATTATAGAGGCCCGCTGGGAAGACTATATTGAATATCACAGCTTCCGTGCCCGAAAAGCAGGAAGTCAGGTGGATATGGATCTGCATCTGGTCTTTCCTGATTCTACCTCTCTGGCAGAAGCCCACAAGGTAACCGAAGAACTTGAACGGCAAATCAGTGGGATAATCCCCGGCACAAGGGTGCTGATTCATATTGAACCCTGTGACAACGGCCAGAATATCCGGGATAATTGCCGTCACCAGGATCCCGATCAGGAGTGTTCTCTGGCAGATATTCCCCGGAAGTGCGGGTTCAATCGGGATAATGTCACCACCGGCGAGATTGAACGGAAAGTTTGAATTGAGCTACTGGCGCAGGGTTTGGATGGATTGCATTGAAAGCATGAACTTGTCATTAATTCTCCGGAGGTCTTTTCATGGCGATAAATCTCATTGAACTCAATGCCCGGCAGATGGTCCACATCTTCAAGGGCCGGACAGATCGATGTGTTGTGTATTCCAAGGGGAAGGAAGTTGCCGTTGCAACAAAACGCGGTGAATATGAGCTTCTCAACCGCATGGAAGAGCATGTCACCGGGCAGGTGCGTTGCGCCTTTTATAATATGCAGGATGACAACACCGTCAGCTGGGCGGTGATTAACTTCAACGAAAAGGGGCCCAGCGAAGATGTAAAAGCTGACTCCCTCCTGCTGGTGCGGGAGCTTCGCAAGCTGGGGTTCCGCAGTGTCCGCCGGGAGAGAACCATGCATCCCGAAGAAGAATATAATGTATGGTTTTTCCTCCGTCCCACAGTTCCCGCCAAGAAGGTTCGTCACTTCATTCACCTTGTTATTGACAAACTGGGTCTGCCCAGAAAAACTCCCATAATCCCTACCGTTGAGATGCTTCCTCCGGGGAGTTTCGGCCAGCATGTGTGGGTGCCTTACTTTAACGGAATCGACAAGTGGCTGGATGACCAGGGAAACAGCTATGTCTGCCAGGGGTTAAAATCAGACCAGTCAGTGTTTATTGATGACGAAGGGAATACCATTGAACACTTTATTCTGGAGATTCCCTTCAATGACGAGGGGGATGTGGACAGGGCCATTGTGGCTCTGGAAGGGGAACTCTCGGATCATTATGTCAGGGGAATCGGCCTTCCTGTGCAGGAAACGGCCTTTGAAAAGCTTCTTGAAGGCTGTGTTGCATACCGGGCCATGGTTGACAAAATAGAAAATGACGGTATCCTTGATATCGAAGGCCAGGTTCGGATTGGTTCCCTCTTGAGGGGGCTGGGTCTGGAGAAGCTTATGCAGACCCTTTTGGAAAAGATTCAAGATTACAATCCGGCCCGCTTCGAAAAAGCTCTGGCCAAGTATAACGGCCAGATATTCCCTGCCTGCAGTGACCTGAAGACAGCGGGGTTCTGTCCCGCCAACAAAGAATGCTTCATGGTCCGGGTGCCTCTTACCGAAAGGCTCGGATTCTGGGAATCGGACAAGGGAGGCAAGGCCACCATAGAGCCTAATGTTTCTCCATATGTGTTCAAGGCCATCGGTCAGCAGGAGAAACCCCGCACCGGCGATGAAGACCCGGACGATGAATTCCTGGGGGATCCTGCCGCGGTGGCCATGGCTTCCCAGGGGGTTGCCCCGGTAAAGATAGAAGTTATTCCCGCCTCCAAGTTCGCCCGGGAATTTGCCGAAGGACTCGAAGGGGCCGGGGAGAGAGCATCGGCATTGGCAGTGACGGGATTCAACCCCGGACTGGATATTCTGAACGAAGCCATTGATGGTTTGATTCCAGGAATGCTTATATGTCTTTCAGGCTCTCCGGGGGCAGGCAAGACCACTCTTGCAAGACAGGTTCTTGACACTGTAGCGGACAGGGAGAAAGTTCCCTGCCTTTACATCACATATGATCTTGATGTTTTCACCCTGCACCGCAAATCCATCAGCCGTCTGGCGGGAATCCCAGCAATACAGCTTCTGGCCGGTAAACTGTCCCCGGAAGAGAAGGCAAAGGTTGACAAGGTGAACGGCTATTTCCAGGAAACCCTGGGGGAGCTGATTCACGTTATGGAAGGGGATCAGCGAAGCGGAATTCCCCAGCTGGAAAAAGCCCTGGAACAGACAAAGGCCCGGTTTGCCGTGATAGATTTTATTCAGGGAATCCCCGTGGGGACCAACATTTCCACCCTGGATCCCGATGAAAGGGCAACCCGGATTCTCAACAATATCAAACAGCTGGCCCGGAAGTATAATGTCTGCATAATGGCGGTGTCCAACGGCCCCATGACCCGGGGCATCATGTATGGCCCGGATCAGGTCCTTCAGCTTTATTCCCAGTCAAAGCCCGAGAGTGCCTCCAGCGATCGCCAGCCCCTTCCGGCCATATTGAATGTGGAAAAGAACCGCCATGGAAAAAGCCTGGTATCCATCCAGCTCACATATTTTCCGCCTCGAAACGTGTTCTACGGCGAGAAGAGAATCGAATACCGTCCCATCAAGGGCTGAAGAATTTGGGAGGCATCCATGAACATATCCATAAATGAAAAGATATTCCGCTCCTATGACATCCGGGGACTGGCAGGAGCCGACCTGGACTTTGACCGGGTGAAGCTCATCGCCATGGGATTTAGCACGTATCTTCAGAGTCACGGCGAAACCAAGGTGATCCTGGGCCGGGACAACCGCCCCAGCGGAGAGGAATATCACAGAGCCTTCATTCAGGGACTTGTGGAAACGGGATGTCATGTCATAGACCTGGGCCTTTCCCTGTCCCCTATGGTCTATTTTGCCCGGCAGTATCTTGGGGTGGACGGAGCATGCATGATCACCGCCAGCCATAATCCCCCCCGGTACAACGGCTTCAAGATGTGCCACGGCCTCAATGCCATCGTGGAAGAAGAGATCCAGAAGGTTAAAAACATTATTCTTTCGGGAAAATTCCCCCGGGGTGAAGGATCCCTGGAGTCCATGGACATCAGGGAAGCGTATTACAAAGCCATAACCCAGCGGGTGAAGCTGAAAAAGAGATATAAAATTGTCGCCGACTGCGGTAACGCAACCCCGGGCATGTTTATCCCGGAGCTTCTTGAAAGACTGGGATGTGAGGTAGTGCCGTTGTTCTGCGAGCTGGATTCGACTTTTCCCAGTCATTTGCCGGATCCCGTGGCAATCGACTTTTACGGCCCTCTCCGGGAAAAGGTAAAAGAAACCGGCGCGGACTTCGGCATCATGGTTGACGGCGATGGCGACCGGGTGGGGTTTATCGATGAGTCGGGGCAGATCCTTTACGGCGACATAATCCTGACCCTGCTGATTCGGGATATTGTCCCTGACAACCCCGGATGCCGGGTGATTATCGAGATGAAAGATACCCAGCTGGCATACGATGAAACCCTGCGCCTGGGCGGTGTGCCCATCTTCTGGAAGACGGGGCATGCCCTGTTGGATGAGAAGGTCCATGAGGAAGGGGCGATCCTGTGCGGGGAGATGTCGTGTCATTACTGGGTGTGCGATGATTACTACACTTATGACGATTCCATATATGCCCTGGCCCGGGTGCTCAAGATGCTGGATCGCCGGGGTAAAAGCCTGAGAGAGCTTTACCGGGAACTGCCGAATCTTTACAATACCCCGGAATACCGGGTTGCAGTGAAGACTGATGATCAACAGGCTTTTGTGGAACGCCTCCGGGAAGACCTCCGGGATAAATGCACAAGAACCATCGAGATTGACGGCATACGGGGATATTTGGGCGACGGCTGGTTTCTGATCCGGTCTTCCAATACCCAGCCGGTGATATCAGTGCGGGCAGAAGCCCGGAGTCCCCAGGGTCTGGTAGAAATCAAGGAATTCATCCTGGAGGCTCTTTCCCGGTATCCTCAAATTGATTTTTCATGGGATCGGCAATATGATGTGGTGTGAGGTGACGGATAATTGATAAGCCTGGGCTTTCTTCTTCACATATATCAGCCCCCCAACCAGTTCCGGCAGGTGTTTGACCGGATCGTGGAAGAATGCTATGCACCTCTCCTCAAGATGATAATTCGCCGGAGTGGTGCCCGGTTCACATTAAATCTCAACTGGTCCCTGACGGAGCTTTTCCTGAAGTGGGATCACCGGGAGATGGTGGATCTCATCAGAGAAGCCCTGCGCCTGGGGCGGATTGAGATTACCAATACCGCAGCTTATCATCCAATACTCCCTCTTATTCCTCCTGCAGAACAGGAACGGCAGATTCATCTGAATTATGAGAAGAATCGGGAGGTATTCGGCCCGGTTTATCATCCTGCGGGGCTTTTTCCTCCGGAGATGGCCTTTGGGCACGAGATTGTTTCCTCAATAAAAAAATCCGGTTGCCTCTGGGCCATCACCGACGATCAGCCCTTCAACTGCATCCATGGCGAGGTCCCCTTCGATTACATTCCGGTGATGGATGGCCTGCCGGTGTTCCTCAGGTCCAACCTGTGGAGCAATAAGATAAGTATGGAACACCACGGCGACGGGAGTAAATTCTCCGGCGTTGAGATTGCCCGTTGGCTGGTGGAGGACATGAACCGCTGGTGGAATGGCCGGGACGGATATGTCATCATCGCCATGGACGGAGAAACCTTTGGCCATCACATACCGGGATATATCGAAATGTTTCTGGAACAGTTCTTAGACACCATCGAAGGGATGCCCCAGGCCATGGAGATGGTTCATATCTCACAGCTCCTGCACCGATTCCCTGCCCGGCCCATGGAAGTCCCGCCGGGATCCTGGTCCACTAACCGGGAGGATTTCTGGTCGGGGAATTTCTTCCCCCTGTGGAAAAATAAATACAATCAGTCCCATGCCCTCCTGTGGGAATTGGCAGATATGGCCCTGCTGTCGGTGCGGAAGCTTCAGGAGGAGCTGGATCGGAGCTTGAATTCATGCACCTTCTGGTGGGCAGCCCGGGATGGGGAACATTTCAACCCCATCACCGAAGGCGGGGTGAAGATGCTCCTGAATGTCATATCTCATGCCTGCCCGGAAATGCTCCCCAAGGCCAGGGAAGTGGAGGCCCGGCTCAAGCTGGTGCTGGGAGATACCGCCAACCTGGGCACTCCCCATGGATGTGAACACTCACCTATCTGCACTGCGCCCCCGGAGAAAATGAAGCCGACAAAAAAAACCAAAAAGAAAAAGAAAGCCTGATGAAACTGAGGCTTTCGTTCTAAAGGGCATTAGGCTGGCACCGTTGAATCAGTTCTGATGGTGACCGGTCTTCATCGACAGATTCTTTATCGTAAAACTTCTGCCGTTAAATTACCCAGAGTAGCAGTTGTAGCGGGGCTGATTTACTGCCTTGGGGTAACGGTTCTTTCCCTTGTCTTCTCAGGAATGCCGGCACAAAGTACTTCTTTTATAACGGAACCGGCCAGTTATCTTGGACTGCTGGCAGTTCTCTGGGCTGTTTACGCTGTCAGCAGAGGCATAACACCTCTGAGGCGCTTTTCTCTTTTGCTTCTTCTCCTGTCTGTCCTTACTGCAGGCTATCTTCAGGCAGAAATAATATTCAGGATCGCCCCGCCGAAGGTTCCTCCCCTTTTGTTTTTTTATCTGGGGCCCGGGGGCTCCGCCCATATGGAGGCGTTTTTTCTGCACCGGCTTTATCATATCTTTCCACTATGTGCCGGGATGACAGTTTTCCTGATGATGGGATCCCTGGTTCGCCGGGAGCTTCTGTCTTTTGGGGATTTATCGGCCCTGTCCACTGTCACCGGCGGGAAAGAACCTCGACGATGGAAGGATATTGTCGTGGGGTTCATTGCTGTGGTTGCTGTGGTTCTGGGAGTGATGAGCCTGGCCGGGGGTAGGCCGGCGACATTCCCCCGGGGGTTTCTGTTGCCCGTTATGCTTTATGCCCTATGGAACTGTTTTGTGGAAGAGTTGCTTTTCCGGGGAATGATAATGGGGAGTATTGAGCCTTCTGCCGGGGGACGATGGGCCAACGGAATTCAGGCAGTTTTATTTGCTCTTGTTCATATGGACCCCGGGTGGATTGTTTACAGGCTTCCGGGATTGGCAGTGCTGGGTTTTGTCGGGTGGTTCTTTGGCCGGAGTGCCAGGGAAACCCGAGGCATTGGCGGGAGTTTCCTGATGCATACCGCCCTGGTTATCGCCATTGAAATGAGATTGACCACTTTGTGACAGTTTTGTTCAAGGGAATTTTCCCCGGGAGAAGAAAAAAGCCCCAGGTAAAAACTTCGGCTGTCAGATAGAAAACCTCATGAATAAAAGAGAACAGGACATATGGACCGTGACAGGGCTTACTGCCTTTATCCGGGATCTTCTGGGGGGGAATTCCTCCCTGCGGGATCTCTGGTTGAAGGGGGAAGTCACTGATTTCAAGCGGGCTTATTCTGGGCATTGCTATTTCAAGCTGAAGGATGCCGGCGCTCTAATTAACTGTGTCATGTTCCGGGGACGGGCATCCCGGGTTGATTTTGACGTGACTGACGGTCAGATGCTTCTGGCCCGGGGGCATATCACTGTTTATGAAAAAGGCGGAAATTACCAGCTTCTGGTGGAGCAGTTGAAACCTGTGGGCATGGGGGATATTTATCTGGAGTTTCTCCGGCTCAAGGAAGAATTGGAAAAAAAAGGTTACTTCAAGGCTTCCCGGAAACGTCCCATCCCTTATATTCCAAAGGCTGTCGGCATTGCCACATCCACCGTCGGAGCCGGCTTTCAGGATATGCAAAAAATCATCCACAGCCGTTTTCCCGGGGTGGATATTTACATCAGCCCCACCACGGTTCAGGGAACCGATGCCCCATCATCAATCGTCAAATCCCTTGACATACTCAACCGCCTTGACCCGGTGGATGTAATAATCCTGGGCCGTGGGGGAGGATCCTTTGAGGATCTCAACTGCTTCAACCACAGGCTGGTGGCTGAGGGGGTTTATAACTCCCGGAAACCTGTCATCTCTGCAGTGGGACATGAAACTGACTATACCATATGCGATATGGTTGCCGATGTCCGGGCTGAAACTCCCACCGCAGCGGCTCAACTGGTGGTGCCGGATCGGGATGAGCTGACGGAATTTATAGAAAAAGCACGCCAGAGGCTGGCCTCGGGGCTGTCCCGTAAATATGAAAACCTCGGAACCCGGCTTCTGAATCTTCATCCCCGGCGGGGAGCAAGAGCTGTCAATGCCTTGATTAATCATGAGCGCCAGGCCCTTGATTATGGCTGGGATGGAATCCTGCAACTCTCAAGGGGCCATGTTCAACGACAAAAAACCCGCCTGGATCATCTGGCAGAAAAGCTTGAGGCCCTCTCGCCGGAAAGAGTCCTTGCCCGGGGGTATGCCCTGGTTTATGAACCCAGGGAGAATCGATTCCTGCGGAGTGCTGAGGGCATGGCAAAAGGAGCGGGGCTGGAAATCCGGATGCACGATGGAATAATCCCGGTAGAGGTTACCGGCGAACCGGTTGCCCGGAAGGGGGCATATCATGAAGAAGATTGCTAAAAATCTGCATTATTATCTGGTGATGATCCTGCTGGCTCTTTTTCTGACTGGCCCTTTTCTCTGGCTTGTATCCACTGCCCTGAAGACCGGAGAGGATATTTTCCAGCTGGAAACCCTGGGTGATATTATCCCTGAAAATCCTTCACTGGAAGCCTTCCGCAATGTCTGGACTGCCTTTGATGCCGACGGTGCCGGGGAAAACCCTCTGGTGGATTATTTCAGGAGCACATTTATCATTGTTGGGCTGGGGATTGTCCTGCAGCTGATAATCGCATCCCTGGCAGCATATCCCCTGGCCCGGATGGATTTTATCGGCAAGAATTTCATATCGGTTATGCTTCTTTCCACTATGATGCTTCCGGTTCAGGCCAATATGATTGTAAACTTTGTAACTATTCGAAAATTGGGTCTTTTTGACACATATGCCGGAGTTATTCTGCCGGGAGCAGTTTCTGTTTTCGGTATATTTCTGATGCGTCAGGCTTATCTTGTGATCCCCGGAGAGATGGAAGACGCAGCCCGCATCGACGGAGCCGGTGAATTTGAGATATGGTATCGGATTATGCTCCCCCTGACCCGGCCTGCTCTGGCTACACTGGCCATATTCACCTTTGTAATGTACTGGAATTCCTTCATGTGGCCCCTGGTAATTCTCAAAACCAGCTCCCTTTATCCCCTGTCGGTGGGGCTTGCATTCCTTGCCAACACCTTTGAATCCAACTTCAGGATGGTGGCCTCGGCATCGGTGCTGTCTATGGTTCCGGTGATACTTGTGTTTCTGCTGATGCAGAAGCAGTTCATCCGGGGAATCACTGCAGGGGCGGTGAAATAATCCCGGACAGAACACGAAATTTTGATTATTAATAATGATAACTTTAAAAAAGCATATTGACATAATCGGGTTTATAATTTAGTATATGAAAATCGAGCTTGTTGCCCGACATTTTTTTTAGCTGAATATTTTAAATTTAATAATTATAAATGGGGTGCTCAATTGGCTTCAAATATAGAAACTATAACCAAGAAAAAATCCACCGCTAAATCAACGGCAAAAAAGACTGCCGGGAAGACCACTGCAAAAAAGACCACGGCAAAGAAAACCGCCGTGAAGAAGACCGAAACCGGCAAATCTGCAACAAAAAAGACCGCAGAGAAGAAAGCCCCGGGTAAAAAAACCACTGCGAAAAAGACCACTGCAAAAAAAAACGGGACAAAAAAGACAGCCGGCAAAACAAAGAAAAGCTCAAAGAATCTAAAAGGGCTTATCATTGTTGAGTCCCCGGCCAAGGCAAGAACCATCGAGCGTTATACCAAGGGTAAATACTCTGTCAAGGCTTCCATGGGACATGTCAGGGATCTCCCCAAGACCCGCATCGGGGTTGACACCGAGAATGAATATGCTCCCCGTTATATGACCATCCGCAAGAAGAAGGCCGTGGTGGATGAACTCAAGTCCAGCGCAAAGAACGCTTCGAAAGTGCTGCTGGCCCCGGACCCTGACCGTGAAGGGGAAGCCATCGCATGGCACCTGGCCCAGCTTCTGAAGGTGGAGAACCCTCAGCGGATTGAGATGCATGAAATCACCAGGACTGCCCTGGAAAAAGCCCTGGAGAATCCCCGCACCATCGACATGGATCGGGTGAATGCACAGCAGGCCCGACGGGTTCTGGACCGGCTGGTGGGATACAGCCTGAGTCCCCTTCTGTGGCGCAAGATAAGCGGAGGGCTGTCTGCAGGCAGGGTTCAGTCAGTGGCGGTGAAGTTGGTGGTGGATCGCCAGAAGGAGATTGATGAGTTTGTTCCTCAGGAATACTGGAGCTTGTCAGTTCTCGCCTCTAAAATGAAACAGGCGAAAAAGGACGGTTTTTCCGCCAGCCTGGTAAAGAAACTGGGCAAGAAAATTGACATCCCCGACAAGGAAGCCACTGACGAGATTCTGGATTATCTCAGGAAGAACAGCTTCCTGGTAGGTGATATCAGAAAAAAACCTCAGAAGAAAACCCCGCCTCCTCCCTACAAGACCAGCACCCTTCAGCAGGATGCATACCGGAAACTGGGCTTCTCTGCAAAAAAAACCATGACCGTGGCCCAGCAGCTTTATGAAGGGATCAACGTAGGCGCTGACGGGATTGTGGGTCTGATTACTTATATGCGAACCGATTCTGCCCGAATCTCTCCTGTTGCCCGGCAGGAGGCCGAGGAGTTCATCACCGGAAAATACGGCAAGGAATATCTTTCAGGGGGACGGGTCTATAAAAGCTCCAAGTCCGCCCAGGAAGCCCACGAGGCCATCCGTCCCACCAGCTGTATGCGGATTCCCGATGTTATGAAAAACTACCTCAAGCGGGATCAGCTCCGGCTTTACTCCCTCATATGGAACCGCTTCCTGGCCAGCCAGATGGCCCCTTCCCAGTATGAGAACACCACCGTGGACATCAACTGCGGGGATTATCTATTCCGGGCCACCGATTCCATTCTGACCTTTCCCGGTTATCTCAAGATATACGAGGGGATGAAATCCAGGAAAAAGACCGATGACGAAAGCGAAGCAGAGGATGAGGAGCTTTCCAAGAATCCCCTGCCTCCCCTGAAAGTGGGAGAGATCCTCAAGGTTCATCAGTATCTGCCGAAACAGCACTTTACCCAGCCTCCGCCATATTTTACCGAGGCTTCCCTCATCAAAACCCTGGAGGAAAAGGGAATCGGCAGGCCCAGCACTTATGCTCCCATTGTGGATACCATCCAGAAGAGGGGATATGTGGAAAAAAGTGAGAAAAAATTTATTCCCACAAACCTGGGCAGGACTGTCACAGAAATGCTGGAGGAGTATTTCCCCAATATTCTTGATGTGGGGTTCACTGCGGACCTGGAAGAGAAGCTGGACCTGGTGGAAGAAGGAACCCAGGACTGGGTGAAAGTGGTGGACAAGTTTTATCGCCCCTTTGCGGAAACCCTCAAGGTGGCCGATGAAAAGATTCCCAAACTGAACATGGAGCCGGAACCTGCCGGGATGGATTGTGACAAGTGCGGCAGTGCCATGGTGATAAAACGCGGCCGTTATGGAAAGTTCATAGCTTGCTCTGCTTATCCCGAATGCAAGAACACCAAGCCCCTGCTCAAGGAAATCGGGGTGCCATGCCCCAATGAAGGGTGCGATGGTCAGGTGGTGGAAAAGATGAGCCGTAAGGGTAAGTTTTACGGATGCAGCAATTATCCTCAGTGCCGTTTTGCCTCCTGGGATCTGCCCATCAATGAACGATGCGATCGCTGTGGAAAGATTCGGGTGCTGAAATTTTCCCGGGGAGGCAAATTCTTCAAGGCCTGTTCTGATTCCAAATGTAAAAAAGAAACTGCACCCCCCAAAAAAGATACCGCCGGGAAGAAAAAGTCCAAATGAAACCAGTGCAGATTGTCGGGGCAGGACTGGCGGGAAGCGAAGCTGCGTGGCAGTTGGCCCGGTCTGGTATTCCCGTTGAACTGGTGGATATGCGCCCGGCAAAATCTACCCCGGCCCATAAAACGGATCTTCCCGGAGAGCTGGTGTGCTCCAATTCCCTGGGGAGTGACAATCCCGACAGCCCACCAGGACTGCTAAAATGGGAAATGGAAATGCTTAACTCTCTGGTGATTGAATCGGCCCGGCAAACCCGGGTCCCGGCTGGGGGCGCTCTGGCGGTGGACAGGGAGGCTTTTTCCAGGCACATCAAAAGCCGTCTGCAAAATACCGGTGTTGTAGATTTTATCTGCCGTGAGGTGACGAAGCTTGAAACCGGAGGTGATTCTCCCCTTACCATAATTGCCACAGGCCCCCTCACCGCTGAACCTCTGGCAGAAAACCTCCGGGAGATGCTGGGGCAGGAGCATTTATTTTTTTATGATGCAGTCAGCCCCATTGTTTCCGGAGAAAGCATCGACATGTCTGTTGCCTTTGCCGCAAACCGTTATGGGAAAGGCACTCCTGATTATCTCAACTGCCCCATGAACCGGCAACAGTATGACGCCTTTTATGATGCTCTTGTTTCTGCCCGGCAGGTGAACCCCCATGGCTTTGAGCAGGGATGTTTTTTTTCCGGGTGCATGCCCGTGGAAGAGATGGCCCGCCGGGGACGAAAAACTCTTCTCTTTGGCCCTCTCAAACCAGTGGGACTCGATGAATCAGCACAAGGAGTGGTTCAGCTCCGACGGGAAAACCGGGAAGGGACCATGTACAGCCTGGTGGGGTTTCAGACCCGTCTTGCTTGGGGAGAGCAGAAAAGAGTTTTCCGCATGATTCCCGGCCTTGAAAAAGCAGAGTTTTTACGATTCGGAGTGATGCACCGCAACATTTACATCGATTCTCCCCGGCACCTTTCTTCGACACTTCAGCTCTTGAGATTCCCCAGGATTATTATTGCAGGACAGCTCACAGGAGTAGAAGGCTATATCGAGTCTGCCGCCATGGGACTTCTTGCGGGGCTTACTGCAAAGGCCCTCTTTAACGGGGCCTCTGTCCCGACACCACCTCCTTCCATTGCTATGGGATCCCTGGTGAGATATATCACCGATGAACAGATCAAAAATTTTCAGCCCATGAATATAAACTTTGGAATTCTTCCCTCTGCTGATATTTTGGGCAAACGCCGGGAAAGACGCCAAAGAGTCATTGAGAATGCCCGAAAATCCCTGGAGGAATGGCTTGCCGGGCTATCTGAGTGAGCAGTCAGGGTGTCTTCTTTTTTGAAGCTCCTTTGTTACATTTGACCGGTGTTTGGAGGATTTTCCCCCGGGGAGAATAATTATCACATGAATTCTTATTCAATGGGGGCCGATAATAATTTTGCCGGCTCCTGAGTCAGGAAGACATAAATGATATCAACAACCATACTTGCAGTAAAACACAAGGGGGAAGTGGCCCTGGGAGGCGACGGACAGGTCACTCTGGATAAGACCGTGATTAAATCCACTGCCAATAAGATTCGGCGGATGCATAAAAACAAGGTTATAAGCGGTTTTGCCGGTTCCGCTGCCGACGGGCTGACCCTCTATGAAAAATTTGAATCCAAGCTGGAAGCCCACAATGGAAACCTTGTCCGTTCTGCGGTGGAACTGGCCAAGGACTGGCGCACCGATAAGATTTTGCGACGGCTGGAAGCCATGATGGTTATTGCTGATGAGAAACACCTGCTCATGGTTTCGGGAAACGGTGATGTGCTGGAACCTGATGACAATATCGCATCGGTGGGCTCGGGATCTCCCTATGCCATGGCTGCTGCCAGGGCACTGGTGGAATATTCCGACCTGTCTGCAGGGGAAATTGTCAGAAAAGCCCTGGAGATAGCTGCTTCCATATGTGTTTACACCAACGACAACATTACCATCGAAATTCTGCCTGACAAGTCCGACAAATAATCTCCGGGAGGTATCCTCCAAGGAATGTCCAGCAAGAGCCTGATTTCCAAACTGAAGATTTGGGTCTTTCTAATAGCCCTTATTCCCATTATAATATCAGCCCTGATATATAATATTACCCAGAAAGACAGCTTGAATCAGACTCTTCTTATTCTGGGCACCCAGATGCAGAATATCAACCAGGCTACTATGTCAGTGGGAGATGTGCTGACCAAGAGCCAGCGTCAGGTGGAAAGCCTGGCCTCCAACCCCCGGTTCGTCTATGGTGATTACGAAGTAAAAACCTTGATGATGGGTGAGTATCTCCGGGAGATAAACGGTGCAATTTTTGTCAGGTATTACCAGAGCACCCATGGCGCGGATCTGGCCTTATCTCTGGATTCCTGGGAAATCCCGCCACTGTCCGACAAGGAAGCTGTCAGAGTGCTTCGCACCCTGTCGGGCCAGGTTGTCAGACCCAATATTTATTTTACCTCTGAGCACAAGCCGGTTGTCAACTATACTGTCCCGGTAATGGATGTTGATGAGAGCTCACCGGTGGGAGCCCTGTCGGTGGAAATCTGTATGACTCACCTGTTTGGCTCCATGGATCCCAGGTTGAAAAGAGCCAGCGGACTGGTGTTCATTACTGACGAACAGGGAAGGATACTCCATATTACCGGCGTTCAAAGGGCCACCAGGGACGCACTTAAAATTGGCGGAACAACCAGGAATTATTTCCGGGGGGGCCACGAGCTTTCCAGGGAAGAAGACTGCAATTACCTTATCTCTTCCCTGCCCATACAGGGAAGCGATATGTTCCTGGTCTGGAAGACCCCCATGGACGAGATTGAAAGCATTGCCCTGATATCCACCATGAATATTGCTGGAGTTGTGATTTTTTCTCTTCTTCTGGCGTTGCTGCTATCTCTTTTTATTGCCAGAAGACTGGAAAAGCCCATGGAAGAGCTGCTGGAAAACACTCAGGTTATTGCCAGGGATATCGCCTATGACCAGATAAGCGAAGAGGAGGAAGTACTCCCGGGACAATCAGATAACAGCGATGAAATCAACATTCTGGTAAAAACATCATCCCAGGTGCGCCAGAAACTCAAGAATTATCTTCGCACCAGCAAGGATCGCTATTCCAGGACCAGGGATCACCTGGAAACAAAAGTTCAAGAGCTTCAGTCCATTCACCAAATAACCGAGGCCTTTACTACATTTCGGGATTTCCCGGAACTCCTCAAGTTCATAATCGAACAATTTCAGAATCTCTTCAATGCACAGTTCTGCTGTATTTATCTAAAGGAAGAGGACAATGACAGCCTGACACTTCGAATGTCCCGGGGTCTTGATGATAAGGAGAAATCCCTTTGCTCCGGTGTTTTTCCCATTGAGCAGGAACCATACCTGGAGATTGCCGAGTCCCTCAATTCCCTGGTTATTCAAGACGTATCCAATGAAGACAACCTCCGGGATCGTTTCGGGGATGCAGATGTCGGCTCATATTGTGGCCTGCCCCTGTTTGTAGGAGAGAACCTGTTCGGGATCCTGGAGTTGGGTCTTGAGAAGGAAAGGGCCCTTTCCGAGGGGACTATTAATTTTATGATAACCCTGGCCAAGGAAGCCTCCATAGCCATCGAAAATGCCCGGCTGTATAAACGGGTTCTCAATGAAAAGGAAAGGCTGGAAACAGTCCTGTCCACCATCAGTGACGGAGTGGTGACCATGGACAGTTCTTACCGGATCACTTCCTTCAATTCTGCCGCTGAGAGAATAACCGGATTTTCTCGGGAGGAGATGATCGACCGTCCCTGTTTTGAGGTCTTCAAAGGGACAGGATCCAAGGACAAGGGGCGTGAGTTGCTTTGTAATGAAATGGAGTGTGTTCTTCAGACCGCCTATGAGCAGAACCAGTTCCCTCTTAATTCTGAACATATAATTGTAAATCCCAAGGGAAAGACCCTCACCCTGGAGTTTTCCACCACCACGGATCTAAACGAATCCAGCGGCAAGGTCACATACTTCAGCGTTTTCAGGGATATTTCCAAGGTCAAGGAGCTGGAACGCCTGCGGGCGGACTTCATCGACACCATATCCCATGAACTCCGCACACCCCTGACTTCCATCAAGGGTTATGTTTCAACCCTTTTGCATCCCAAGGCCAAGTTCACCCCCGAGGAAACCCTTGAGTTCCTGGGTATAATCAACGACGAAACAAACCGCCTGAATCGGATGATTAATGATCTGCTGGAAGCCTCCAAACTGCACAGGGACGCATTGCTCATCAAACCTCAGCCCTTCAGGATTGAGCAGTCCATCGATGACCTGCTTCTCAAATATCGGGCAACCAGCGCCAAACATGAGTTTGTCGTCAGGATGGAGGATCTTTCCATTCTTTATGGAGATGTCAACCAGATTGAATTTGTCTTAAATCACCTGCTGGAAAACGCAGTGAAATTCTCCCCTGAAGGAGGCAAGGTAAAACTGACGGTGACCGGTGGCAAGGAAGATGTCACGGTGATTATCGAGGACGAGGGGATTGGAGTTCCAGAGGAACACCGGGAAAAGATATTCAACCTTTTCCACCGGGTGGACAACCGATCCATCCGTCGGGTTTACGGGCCTGGACTGGGGCTTTTCATCTCCAAGAAAATTATCGAAGCTCACGGTCGCAGGATATGGGTTGAGTCAGGACTCTCAGGCGGTGCCAAGTTTGTGTTCAATATTCCCCGGTATCAGGGCAATGAACCTGTGGAAGTATCATCGGATATCGAAGAAGAGGAAGAGAAAGAGAAAGAATAATATCCACTTTGGAACAGCTTGCCCTAAACAGCATTACTGCTGAGGGTCATCGGGGTCATCTTCCATCAGGGGAGCGAAATATTTGAGCATGTCCGACAGCATTTCATGGTTTATGGACAGCTTTATGAAATTGCCGAAGTTATCCAGTATCACCACTGCATTGAGGCTGGCGTCTTTATTCTGTATTCCCATGAGTCTTTTGGCAAAAGCTATGTTCACCTGCTGAACCCGGTCATATATCTTGATGAGTCCTGTCAGATCCCAATCTGGTTTTTTCCCCCGGGTACACTTCAGGTACTGGGCCAGAAGATACATGCTGGCAGCCCGGTAGGTGGTTTCTTCAGGGGTGGCAAAAGGCAGGTGAAACCGCACCATGGGCTTGAGTTTTTCCAGTATGGGACATCCGCTGGATACCATGTAGATCCCCAGGAGGGAGCTGATTCCCTGTTGCAAGGTGGTCAGGCGAGAAAAATTTCGTTCTTCGGTGACAATGGTCAGCTCAACCTGGTGGTATGACACCGAATCTTTGAAAAATTCAATTATGTGGCTCAAGGATCGGGCCACAGGGCAATATGGATTCCTGTCAATATTCAATGTACAGTTAGGACACTGGCGATAATCCAGGGCCGTCCAGAAGGGGGGATTCTCCGGTGGCGGATCTGCCAGGCTCAGGTCGCTGTAATTGAGCCTTACCGGAAAACTGACCACCCGGCCGGAATCGAATCGGAATTTGTAACTGTAAGTGATGATTTGGTTTGGATACTCGCTTTCAAGGATCATATTCTTCTCGTTAAATTCGTTTTTTATCTATTCATCCAGGGGCCGGTCTGTTCCTGTATGTGAAATCATTAAAATCGAGAAAAGAATACAACTGAAGGAATGGCTCAACTGCTTAAAATAAAAGGGCCGGAAAAACCAGCCCTTTATACAGACTTGAATATTCTCTGGATAATTAGAGAGCTTAGAACCAGCCTCCACCATTGTAGAAACCGTTCTGGGCCATCACATGCTGCATGCCGGCAAGTCCGTTGCCATTGATGCCCCCGAAGCCCTGGAACCCCACCGGTGAAGGTATGGACCAGTTCTGTTGCTGGGGAGGATATGCCGCATACATAGGCTGACCGCCCATACCCATCATGCCCATCATGCCTCCGCCGTATCCGCCCATGCCCATCATGCCCATCATGCCGTAACCACCCATACCCATCATAGCCATCATGGCCATCATGTCGTAACCGCCCATCTGGGGTTGACCGTATCCCATCATTCCACCCATCTGGGGCTGACCCATTCCCATCATGCCCATCATGCCCATCTGGGGTTGACCATATCCCATCATTCCACCCATCTGGGGCATTCCGTAACCCATCATACCGCCCATCTGGGGCTGACCCATGCCCATCATGCCCATCATACCGCCCATCTGGGCATAGTTCATGCCGTAACGCTCTTCGTATCCCGCCAGCTCCCTGGTGATGTATGTGTTGTAACCTTCCAGCACCTGATTGGTTACTTCTTTGTATTCGGTTTTTTCACGGTTGAATGTGGCAGACATGTCTTTCTTGTCGATATTGCGAATGTCCAGGGATGTGATGCCGAATTCCGCAAGGCTTCTCAGCTCCCCTTCGTCGGTGATTCCGTCGGCATTGTCGTCCATCCATATCTGGAGGCCTTCCAGTTCGTCGCCTTCGATTATGCCGTTGCCGTCCTTGTCGAAATGAAGAGCCAGCTTTTCATAACCATGTTCAAATTTCTCTTTTCCGTCGATGTCATAGTTGCCAAATAACTCCTTGCTGGAGGTTATTTTCCCGTCGCCGTCAACATCCCAGACCAGGAAACCGTCACCGCTGTTCTCAACCAGCCATTCGGTCTTTTCCCTGGGTTCCTTATTGCCGAATTTATATACCTTGCCGTTCTTGCCCCGGGGATCATCAACCCATTCTCCTTTGCCCCAGGTTTTTGCATTCTTCTCGTAATAAGAACCCAGGTTCAGGCTTTCATATTGCCAGGAATCGTGGGTGGGATCGATGTCGAAAAGAACCGTCTTGCCTTCGACTTTGCCGTTTCCAAGGATATTTGACCCGGTGATGTCAGGCTTTCCGTTGCCGTTGAGATCCAGGATAATGGGGGACCGGGTCTTGGTTTTCTGGCCGGCTTCGTAGTCGAAGAATACATCCCACATCATGCCGGGATCGTTAGTAGTGTGTTCCTGCTGTTCAGTGACGGTCTTGTAGATCGCTTCATGATGGATTTTTTCGTTGAATACCGGAGCCTTGTGGTATAACAGCCCGCCACCATACTGGTTGGCCATCTGGCCCATTCCATATGAACCGCCGCCATACTGGTTGGCCATCTGGCCCATTCCATAGAAACCTCCGCCAAAACCGCCGAATCCTACGTTTCCATAGCCATTGCCACCCATCATCATACCTGTCAGGCCCATCATGCCCTGGAATCCCATCATGGACCCCATGCCCATACCCATTCCCATGCCGTTAACGCCCATGCCACCTTGCATGCCCATCATCATGGACGGGTTCATCTGATACATCTGAGGCATCCCATAGTTCATATTCATATTAAATCCCACGAAAAATCCCTCCAAATTTCAAATTTGTTATATTAATTATCCCACTTTATCATAGAAATGTAAACCTTTTGAAGTTATTTTTTGTTAACAAAATCTTAATAAATGTTAACAAGGTGTAAACTTTTTGTTACAGAGTTGTAAAACGTGTAAACAATTTCATTTCCTCAGTGATGGTCAGGATTATCAAAAGAAAAGAACGTATTTGTTATTCCCACATTTTCCAGGCCTTTTCATAGTAACGGAGGATAATGTGGGTGTTGAGGGTGTTAATGTCCGTTTCTATCTCATCAACGTCTTTTGGAAAATAAAACAGAAAATCAACTTTTCCCGGTTGCAGATACTCTGTGGGAACAGTGATGTTTATTCGATCCGGATTCAGGCTGACATCAGAGGCCAGGGTGAATCCCCAGTCCCCCATGGAAGGGACAAAGGCATGCATCGGCAGGGTTTCCAGTCCTGCAGAATCCATGGTGTGAACTATGCACCAGAATACTTCTCTGGCAAAAAACGGCGATGTGGACTGGGTGCAGATTACTCCCC
>CAYNGH010000042.1:0-22423 GCA_964396845.1 uncultured bacterium
GCCGGCGGAGTGTTTTCCGCCGGTCATCTTCTGGTTCCTTTTTTTCAGGAAATGTCTGTTTTTCTCTCCTGACAAGAACAGCCTGGCCAATTCCCACCAGAATCACCAGAAAAATAAACACTCCCCAACAGTAATAAACTATACCCCCATGGGGAAAACTGTCAGGGGGGGGCGACAGAAAAGCCACAGTGGTGAAGAAACCAGCCGGAAGCATGATCTTTACCGGGTACCTCCATGTTTCTTGAGGAGTTCAGCCATTTCGTCATTGAGAAGGGTCAGGGCGATATTCAGGGGAGTATGACCCTCGCCGGTCTTTTCGTTGACCTCGGCCCCCTTGTCAATAAGAATGGAGGCCACTTTGAGGTGACCCATGGTCACTGCCAGATGAAGGGGGGTCTGGCCGTCTATCCCCTTGTGGTTCACGGGAGAGCCTTTCTCAATGAGAAGGGATACTGTTGCCGAATCGCCACAATAAGCTCCGTTGTGAAGAGGAGTATATTCCGACTGATCCGTAGCCCCGGGATCTGCCCCCTTGTCCAGCAGAAGTTTCGCCACCGGGTGATGTCCCCCCAGGGCTGCCAGATGTAATGGAGTCAGCCCTCCAGGGCCTTCTGCATCAGGGGTTGCGCCGGACTCAATCAGAAACTGAACAACCTGGTCATTCCCGGCCTCGCTGGCCAGGTGAATGGGCATATATCCCCTCTCGTCGGCTTTATCCACTGCCCCGGGATCTGCCGTGAGCATCTGCCGGGCTGTTTCCAGATCGCCTCTTCGGGCGGCTTCATGAATGTCCCCGGGTTTCTTCTCGCAGGAAGAAAAAAACAGAACCGCAGTGAGGGCCAGCATCAACGGGAGCCATCTAAAATTCATTTATCGTTCTTCCTCCTGATGGCTTCCAGAGGGCCTCCGGGTTTTTCCACACCCATAAGGTGCTCCAGGGGAATGGTAATCCTGATGACCCCTGCCACATAGGGAGCCACCTGATACTGAGGAAACATTATGGTCAGTCCGCTTTCGTCGATGGTGAAAAACTCGTAGTTATCCTTCTGAGGGGCAGCTCCTTTCTGGATCCAGTCTGGATCCGGGTTTTCCATATCCATCAGTTCCTCGATGCAGTATTCCGACAGAACCTTGAGATAGTCGGAATCAGCCTGGAACAGGTCCGGGAGATACAACTGCCGGCCTGTCTTCAGGTCGAAGAGAATGGTTTCAAAGACAGCCATCCCATGGGCTCCTCCCCAGAAGTGATAACCATCCAGGAGAAGACTGACATAACGGGGAGATGAATAGGTCACCGAATACTTGTAGGTCATGTTCCATTTGGGTGAGTTTTCATGAAAGTCCGTCCTGCTTCGTTCCTCAAACTCACTGATGACTTCATCAAAATATTTTTTTATCAACTGGTTAAATCCATCCTGAATCAGGGGCTTGTCAAGACCTGTCATATACGGATATTCTATCTCAATGCCATAGGTTTTTTCTTCCTTTTCGATTTTTCGCATACCCAGATCATAACACCATCCGGGCCGGGACATCCCCATTATCATGACACCCAGAACAAGCAGAGAAATAAAAGCCGACATTCTTTTCATATAATTCCTCCAAATATTATTAGTTGATTACTTTCGCCATGCCACTGTTTTACCAGCCTGGACAGAAAAAACACCACAGGCACACTCACCGGGCAGAGTAGTTCCTGTCCAGCTCCTCGAAACTATCGTTCATCACGGGGTATTCCTTCCAGTTCCCATAATCAAAATGCCACCACTCATAAGGATATACAGTAAAGCCTTCCGATTCCATGGCCAGACGGAGAATATCCCGGTGCCAGCGCTGACGGGAAGTCCCACCGGGAAAGTCAGGGTAGGATCGATGGGTGAATTCGTCAAATCCGCCAGTCATCTCCACAGGTTTTCCCGATTCAAGATCAATCAGTGTCACATCCACCGCTGTCCCCCGATTGTGCCGGGAACCGTTGGCGGGATTTGCCACGAATTTTTTTTGGGCCTGGGGAGTGGCATCCCAGAACATCTTTGTCACATACCATGGACGATATGCATCATATATCATAATCCCGAATCCATGAGGCTTCAACCGTTTCTGAACCCTTGCCAGGGCCTGGGCTGCGGGTTCTTGAAGATAAGCCCTGGGGCTTGAATAAAAAGCCTCTCCCATGAAGTTGTCATCGGTGGCATACCGGATATCCAGAACAATAGAAGGATCCAGATGAACCGGTTCCACCAGATGGGGTTTTCCCTGTCCATTTCCCTGGGGGGGAGGAGTCGCCTTCATGGCAAGTGTACGCAGTTCTTCCACAGGCCGGACAGGTTTTATGCGGAAGGTTTCCCCTCCTTCGGTGCCATAAAACCACCGGGGATATTCAACCCCCTCAACAAGGCAACGGCGCGGGACTCCCCGGGAAAAACCGGCAAATTCAATCTTCCTGCCATCACCGGCCTGGTAAAGGTCCTCCTGAATTCTGGTCAGCAGAACATCTTTTGAGCCTTCACGGTTCAGGAACATACTGCCATTCCTCTCCAGAATGAGAAAATAGTTTTCTTCGCTTCCATACCTGCCGATGAGGTTCGCCATATGGGCAGGTACCCGCCGGGGAGGTTTCTGAACCAGAGATTCGAAATCCCGTCCCATAGCTGTGGCAGGGCATGAGAATCCAAGAATGACTGAAAACAGAATATATGTGATTACTTTTCTATTCATTATTTCTCTCCACAAGTAGTATAGTTATTGTTTTTCCCGGTGCTGTTTTTCCCTTTTGACAGTTGTACTGTACTGGGCTTACCTGGGGAATGCCCGCTAATCCTGAAGCCTCATCGGTACTGTGCCCAAACATTATAAATGCTGAGCTTTAAATCAGTGATTGTCCCCATACAGAGAAACTGGCAAGAACCGGCATCAAATATCCTTGAATCTGTCGGGGACCTTTTTTATTGTCCGGGCAAACTCAATAACCCCTGCCAGGCCCTTTTCCTCTTCGATTTTCAGAAACATCCTGAGGCCCCCGCCGTAGTCGGGATCCTTCAGCCGGGCATACTGCCGGGCCATATCTTCCCGGCCCAAAGATACAAGAGTCTTATATTGACACCACATGGCAAAGCCTTCCTTGATCTTGCGATCCTGCAGGGGAGAATTGGTGGACTGCCAGGCATGGGCCAGTTCGTGGGCAAGATCCCCCATGAGCAGGCCCCTGGGACGGCCTGAAACCACCCAGATGCTTTCGGGAGCAAAGGGCCGGTAAAATCCCCCGACTTCAATGGCCCGCCCCCCGGTACTGACAAAGTGAACCTGCACTTCATCCCGGGAACGAAGAAGCAGGAGGATTTCCCGGTCAACGGTTATGCCGAATCCCGACAGAATCCCCCTGACCCGCAAAAAGGCAGATTCAGCCTCTTCCTGGTCATCCACAGGATCCATGAGATTGCCTGCAGACGCTCCCATTGGTATTATAAGAAACAAAACCACCAGGAACATGGCAAATATTATTTTATTTAACCACATAACAGATCCCCCAGCAGAATATATATCAGATTAACCGCACATTTTCCAGAATTATTTCAATGATTCATAAATATCCCCTGCCCCAGGTAAAACAGACAGGATAAGGAGATATTTCAAGGGAAATATTATTCATAACTGGAGCTGTGCAATTCATGCAACATGTCCCCGGCAAAGATGATTCCCCCCATGTCGCCACCGGCAGACTGCCGGGCTACTACCGCTATGTCATCGAGGCTATCCTTTTTCTCACGTACGGGGCCTTCGGGATGACCTGGTCCGCGGCGGGGTCTTTTCTGAAGGAAATAATGGAACAGCTGAGTCTTACCCTGTCCCAGGCCAGTTTCATCAACACCTCGGTATGTATGGCAAAGATAGTCGGCCCCGTGGCGGCAGGATTCATATTGTCACGGCTGGGCCCAAGAAAAGCCTTTCTTCTGGCATCGGGACTTGTATGCGTCGGTATTCTATCGCCATTTTCCACAGGCTTTGGCTCCCTTCTTCTGGCCCGGTTCACCATGGGCCTTGGAGGAGCAATGATTGTGGTTTACTTCACTCCCATCGTCATGGAGTGGTTCGCACCGGGACAGCGGGAAACCGTCAACGGACTGAACCATGTTTCCATCAGCCTTGGAATGATGCTTGGGCTGTTAATCACCCGTCCTCTCATGGAAATCATGGGAGGATCCTGGCGGAGGGTCCTGCTTATCTACAGCCTCATATCCATGGTGCTTTTTGTCTGCTGGGCACTGCTGGGGAAAAACAGCCCCCATCAGGAAGACTCCCGGCAACGGCCACCGGAGGATGTAGGGGATCCCCGGCAGGATAAGGCCCTTTACAAAGAGATGCTCCGGGATCCCAGCACATGGAAGATGATATTCACATACAGCGGGTTTCTGTCCCTTTATATGGTTATCATGACTTATATGCCCACATACTACCGCCTCAGGGACATCTTCACCCCTGAATCTCCCGTTCATCTTGCACCGCCCCTGGCCATGTTCATGGGGATTCCAGCCACTCTTCTGGGGATTCATTTTGCCCGGAGCACCGGCCTGCGGGTTCCCACAGTAAGAATATCAGGGATCCTGCTGATTCCCGGCACTCTGGGATTATTTCTGCCAGAATCTGCAGGGGTCATTCTTGCCTGTGCCATGATAACCGGTGTGGGGATGTTTCTGTGGCGATCCGCTTTTTTCACTATACCCCAGGAATTACCGGGAAGCACTCCCCGGCGGGCCAGCTATATGATGGGGATCTTCTGGGCGGCATCCTACACCGCGGGGACCATCTGCACATATCTCACCGGGGTTATAATCGAATCCACAGGAAGCTACCACCTGGGCTTTTATTTTATCACCCTCATCAGCACCACCATGTTTGCCGGCTCCTTCATACTGCCTGAAACCGGGCCGGGCCGGCTTAAAACAATAAAAGCATGGTGAAGGGTTTTTCCATGGATAATCCAATTAACAAATAGTCGCAGAATATGTGTCTTATTGCAGTGAACAATATAAAAGGGGGATTATTATGCTGCCGATAAAAAAAGTTCTTCTTTACAAGCATGGCGTGGGATACTTTGAACGGGAAGGAACTGTCCAGGGCGATGTTGCCATTGACCTGACCTTCAAATCCGGCGAGATGAACGATGTCTTAAAATCTCTGACGGTGCTGGACATGTCCGGTGGACTCATATCCAGCATCAGTTATGAATCCACCAAGCCTGTGGAAAAACAGTTAGAGGATATCGCCATCCGCATGGGAGAAGATCAAGCCCTCAGGGAGCTCCTCTCCCAGGTGAAGGGTGCCAGAATCAAAATAGTGGTGGGATCCGAAGAGATAGATGGAAAAATCTCCTGCATTGAAACCATCCGCCGGCAGAAGGGGGATGCCGTCACCGAATCCTTCCTGCTGACAGTCCTCATCAATGACATGACCCTGCGAAGCTTTGACCTTCTGGAAATTAAAAGCCTGACATTCCTGGATCAGGGCCTCAGACAGGATCTGAATCACCTGCTGGAGGTGCTCATATCCTCCAAGAAAAAAGATGCCAAGAAACTCACCATATACGCCAGGGGGACTGGAGAGAGAAACTTACTGGCGGCTTATGTGGTGGAAACCCCGGTATGGAAAGTTTCCTATCGGGTGCTTCTGTCGGATGAAAAGCCGGTGATCCAGGGCTGGGCCCTGGTGGACAACACCCAGGACGAGGACTGGAAGGAAGTGAGCCTCACCCTGGTGGCGGGACTGCCCATATCCTTTGTTCATGATCTTTATTCTCCCCGCTACAAAAAAAGACCCGTGGTGGAAGTGGAGGAAGAAGAGGCCTATGCCCCGCCGGTGCTGGAGCAGGCTTTTGGCGAAGCGGTTCCCATTGAGATAGCAGACCATGATGACATTGGCGGAATGATGATGTTCAAGAGAGATTTTGCCGATACTCCAATGCCTGCGACAAGAAGCCGGAGTGAAGCCCGCCGGAAATCTGCCCCGGTCCAGACCCGGACAGTGGAAGTGGGGGATCTTTTCCAGTATGAGATAACCAACCCTGTGACTGTCAAGCGGAACCAGTCGGCTCTGGTGCCAATCCTTCAAAATGAATTCAATGGGGAGCGATGCGCGGTTTACAACCAGGAAATCCGGGACAAGAACCCCATGTCCGCATTGCTGATCCGCAACGACACCGGGTTGACCCTGGAAGGGGGGCCAATTACCGTGATGGAAGACGAAACTTATGCGGGGGAAGCCATGCTGGACACCCTCAAGCCCCAGGGAGAGAGGATTGTCCCCTACTCCGTGGAGCTGGGTTGCACTGTCACAACGGATCACAAGAGCCATCAGGAAAAAGTTCACCGGGTACGCATCGGGAAGGGCTACCTGTATGCCGACTATTTTCAGATAAAAAACCACAAATATCTCATAAACAACAAGACCGGCCAGAAACTGGATCTGTTCCTGGAGCACCGGTTCAGCCGGGGATGGGATCTTGTGGACACTCCGAAACCCTATGAAACCACCGACAATTTCTATCGTTTCCGCATGGAGGTTCCGCCGGGGCAGACAATCTCTTTCCCCGTCAGAGAAAAACATCTGGAATATAACTCCTACCATCTCAAGAGCATCAACGCCGGCAACATCGCTTACTGGGTGGAGCAGGGATATATCGACGGCCAGATCCGCCGGAAGCTGGATGAATTATTAAAATATTTCCAGCAAATATCCCAGTTGGATCGGGAGCTTTCCGAGCTGGACGATGAAATGGAAGAGATATCCCAGGATCAGGAACGCCTCCGGGAAAATCTTAAAGCCCTGGGGGATTCCACCGACGAAAAACGCCTGCGGGAACGTTATGTCAATGACCTGTCCCGGCAGGAGGACCAGATGAATACCCTCCGGAAAAAAATCAAGGATCTCAAGAACCGGCGGGAAAAAGTAGAAGAAACCCTGCAAAAGGAAATGAGCCGGCTGGAGATGGACAAAAAACTGCAATAAAAACTATGGCTGACGGATAAAATTAAAGGAGATAAGATAACATGAAAAAGAACCTGTCAATTGCTGGAATAATTCTCATCCTCACATTACTGGCCATGCTCCCTGCCGATGCATCGGAGATTGTAATCCGCCAGGGCGGATCTCTTTGGGCAAAGGTGGAATCATCAGGATACATCCGAATCAACGGAAATCTTGCAGGCCGGATTGAGTCTGATGGAACTATCCGCAAAAACGGAAGCATCACAGGATCCATCGAATCCGACGGCACCATCCGCAGTAATGGCAGTATTGCAGGAAGCATTGAATCAGGAGGAACCCTCAGAAAAAGCGGAAGCATAATCGGATCCATCGAATCAGGAGGAACCATCCGCAAGGGAGGAAGCATTTGGGGATCCGCAGACAAGGCCTCCAGCTTCGAAGACAAACGCAAGATCGCCGGGGTTTTATTTTTCTTCTCAAACCTCTTCGACTGAGAAGCTTGTATTGCCCAGCCCAGCCCCTGGCTGTAGTTCTTAGAAATATTTTTGTTTATCGATAGCATTTATTCTTAAGATATGATAAAATATTTTATAGGTCATTCCTTTGGTTTTATTTGCATTTTCTCTAAAACAGCTGGGATTTTGCTGACATCTTATTCAAGCAGGAGGTTGTCCCTTGGACATCCGCAGAGTAGAACATCAATCCATCCCCCTGACAAGGACTCCCGCCCCCCGGGATGTCAAAAAAGATTCACCGGAGATAAAAGACCGGGTTGATTTACAGGAATCCTCCAAACCTCAGGGACAGTCCATCAGAATAGACATTCTCCACATGAACGATGTCCATGGCCAGGTAACTCCTCTGATTCAGGGCGCCGGTGATCAGCAGAAGGAAGTTGGAGGCCTGGCGGGAGCGAAAACTGTCATAGAAGCCCAGCGTCAGGAAAACCCCGGAGGCACCCTCACCCTCAACGCCGGAGATATTGCCGAGGGGACCATGGAAGCCTACCTGACAAAGGGAAAGATAGTCACCTCTGCCATGGGCGAAATCGGCTTTGATGCAGTGACCCTGGGCAACCATGATTTTGCCTGGGGCCGGGACAACCTGGATGAAATGATCAAAGATGCAAGGGCTCCATTTATTGCGGCCAATGTTCGAAATGTTTCCGACGGCTCCCTGATGAAGGGCCTGAAGCCTTATATTATGAGGGATCTCAAGGGCGTAAAGGTTGCAGTGATTGGCCTTGAAACCCCGGAAACAGGTTTCCGGGTTGACAGAAAGCTGACCCGGGGGCTCCAGTTTGATGAAGGGGCCAGGACGGTTTCAAGGTATCTCCCAGAAGTTCGGGAGAAGGGCGCAGACCTGGTGGTGGTGTTGTCCCATCTGGGTTTTGAACAGGACAGGGAGCTGGCCCGTCAGGTGGAGGGTATCGACATCATAGTTGGAGGGCACTCCCACACGGAGCTTGAGGAAGGCCACCGGGAAGGGGACACGGTCATCGTGCAGGCAGGTTCCCAGGGCCGTTTTGTGGGCAAGCTGTCTGTTGAGGTGAACCCGGAAAACAAAAAAATCATCTCTACTGTGGCATCCCTTCTGCCGGTGGAAAAAGGCATTGTAGAGCCGGATCCCGGGGTCATGAAAATCCTCCAGCCCTATATGGAAGAAGTGGAACGCATCGGTTCAAGACTGGTGGGTCATGCCCGGGAAGACCTGCCCCATTCCCACAAGGAACCGGCCAAACTCAACCAGATTTATGCCGACGCAGTTAGAAATGCAGTCCCCGAGGCGGACTTTGCCCTGACTTCTTCTCGTAAACTCCGGGGAAATCTGAAAAAAGGCGATGTAACCTTCAAGGACATTTACTCCGTGGTGCCCTTTGCCGATGAAAAGGTAGTGGTAATAAAGGCCAGGGGAGAAACCCTCAAAAATGAAATGGAACTCCGGGTAAAGGAAGGGGGAAGGGGTCTTCAGATAGGTTCAGGGCTGAGCTATGAATATGACACCACTCTGCCGGACATGAACCGCATCACAAAAATTCAGCTCCATGACGGATCCAGCCTGGATCCCCAGCGTGAATATGTGGTGGCCATAGACGAGAGCACCATCACCAAGCCTCACTTTGAAGGGGTTGAAGTCCTGAAGACCGTGGGAGGCTGTCAGGATATAATGGTTGATTATTTTCAGAATAACGGCCCCTGGCAAAATGATCCGGATCAGAGGGTCATAAAAAGACCCTGACATCAGCTCTCCTGTTGTGTGTCATCCGAGGCCCCGGTATCTGTGGTTTTATTTTTTATTTCTTCATCTGCCGGCCCTTCATCAACCAAGTCACCTTCCGCCGGGGGGGCATCCCTGGGCAGGGAGATTTCCACAGCATCCCGGCATATGAGATCCCTGGGATTATAACGGCTCTGGTGACAGGCAATCTGAAAATCATAAAGGCTTTCGAAGGGATCCAGCCGACTCCGGGGATTCTTCAGAAACTCCCTGAGCTGATGATTAAGATGAGCCTGCCGGGAGTAATATGAAACCTGGGCCACCAGCTGGCGGAAATTGTCAATGCTGACATATCCCGGACGCATCAGAAACCCCCGGTAGTTGATACTGCCCTGATCAATCCTGAAGGGCGCTTCTCTGTCCTTTAAATATATGTCCAGGATATGTAATTCCGATTGATATTTTACCTTGAACTTCTTTTCTGGATCCCCCAGAAGCAGTTCCCGGATTTTCATGCGCATCCCGGATTTTGGTGATTTCCCATGATTCAGCTGGTTCACAATCAGGCCCAGGGCCAGAAATTCCACCTGATCCCACTGGAACTTGTAAACATCATCATATGTTTCCAGAATCAGCCCCCGGCTCCCGGCAGATCCTGACTGGACTCGAAAGGGTATGGGCACAGCGATACGGCCTTCATCAAGGCTCGAAAACATGTTCATGTCCCGACGATGCCCCTGGCCGGGTACTTCCTCGGGGATCTGGGACAAGTCTATGCCTGACTTGAAATCCATAATCCCCCCGTCTTATGCATAACGATCATCCTCTGCCCCTGAGGATCGGATGTATGTGGGCATGGTTTTAATCTTCAGCTTCATGTCGTGGGGGTTGTCGGAATTGCGGATGCATTCCTTCACATCGATGGTTCCTGCCTTGTAAAGCTCCAGCAGGGAATGATCAAAACTCTGCATCCCTTCGGGGTGGAACAGGTCCAGCTCTTTCTTGAGCTGTTTAAGTTCTCCCTTTTGAATCAGGTCTGATATACGGGCATTGTTGATGAGAATTTCCAGAACCGCAGAACGGGTATTGCTCAGGTTGGGGATAAGACGCTGGGAAACGATTCCCCGCATGTTCAACGCAAGTTGTTTTAAAATCTGTTCATGGATCTCTGACGGGAAGAACTGCAGGACCCTCTCCACAGTCTGAGAAGCGTTGTTGGAGTGAAGGGTGGAAAGCACCAGGTGGCCGGTTTCGGAAAAATAAATGGCAGTGGTCACCGACTGGGCATCCCTCATCTCACCTACCAGCATCACATCGGGAGCCTGTCGGAGAGCGTTTTCCATGGAATCCTTGAAGGAAAAAGTATCGTTGCCAACTTCCCTCTGACTGATGATGCACTTGATATCCGAATGGATGAACTCGATGGGATCCTCTACGGTGAGGATATGTCCGGAGCTGTTTTCATTGCGGTGGCGAAGCATGGCTGCCAAGGTGGTGGACTTTCCGGAGCCTGTAGGGCCGGTGACCAGAATCAGTCCTCTTTTCTCCATAACCAGCCTTTTCAATACATCGGGAAGCCCAAGACTGTCAACCGTGGGCACCTCGGTGACGACCCGGCGCATGACAACGCCCACATTTCCCCGTTCCCGGTATATGTTGACCCGGAAACGGCCAATCTCCTTCTTGGCATAGACCAGGTTGGCTTCCGGCTTCTCTTCGAAGAATTCGTTGGAAATACGGGCCGGCATCATCTGCCGGGCCAGCTCCTCCAACTGAAGGGGGCCAAGGGGATCAATATCCACAGGCACTAACTGACCTTCAATCTTGATGTGAGGGACAGTGTTGGCCTTCAGGAACACGTCGGAGGCTTCATTGTCCACTGCCAGCTTCAGGATCTGGTCCAGCAGGTAAATCAGGTCATCATGGGAATCAATATGCATGTTTTCCATAACAGTCCACCTTCAATCAGAATTTTTATTATCAGGTTCTTGTTTTTCCCCTCCAGATACAGGGGTTTCCAATGACTTCGCCTTGTCAGTTATTTTTCTCTCCTCACCCCGGATAAGCCTTCCGATATTTGCCCTGTGAGTGTAAAAAGCCATGGCCACTGCCAGAAAGGCAAAAACAGTGTAAGGGAGCGGTGTCCTGAAAAGCACCATCAACACTGGAATCGACAGGGACCCCGTCAGAGAGCCAAGGGATGAGATTTTTGTCAGTGAAATGATTGCCAGGTAAAGGATGAACCCGATGAGGGCCGCCCGCCATTCCATGGCCGCAAAAACACCAAAGCTGGTGGCTATCCCCTTGCCACCGGTAAATCCCAGAAATAGAGAATAATTATGGCCCAGCACCGCCATCAGCCCCACCAGGGGAGGAAGCCACATATCAAGTCCCTGGGGCACGGTGCCCGGGGCCCAATGGTTGAGGTTCATTGCCGCCAGAACTGGAATGGTAGCCTTGAGGGCATCTCCCAGGAGAGTCATCCCCCCCCAGAAAGGCCCCAGTGCTCTCACCGCGTTGGCAGTGCCGATATTCCCGCTTCCTGTCTTCCTGATGTCAACTCCCCTGGCGATCTTTCCCAGCACCAGCCCAAAGGGAATAGAGCCTGCCAGATAAGCTGTTATTAGCAATGATATTGTCCAGAACATTCAAACCACCTATTTTTTAAATATGAGCCTTATAGGAGTCCCGTCATACTTGAGGGCCCGCCGGATCTGGTTTTCCAGGTAACGCCGGTAGGAAAAATGCACCAGTTTGGGGTTGTTCACTTTTAAGATAAAGCTGGGAGGCAATACCCCCGCCTGATGAACATAATAAAGTTTCAGAGAATCTCCCTTGAATGAAGGCGGAGGCCTGAAATAAAAAGCATCCTGAAAGATTCTGGTGAGAACCGGGGTCTGGACTCTTTTTGTGGCCTCGCTGTAACAGGCATCCACCGCGGGCATTATCCGGCGGATTCCCTTGTTGTGGATGGCGCTGGTAAAAAGAATCGGCGCATAGGATATGAAATCCAGGCCGTCCCGAATTTTTGCGGAAAGCTCCTGGCGGACGCTCTCGGTGAGGGAGGGATATTTTTCCCGCACCAGATCCCACTTGTTCACCACAATCACCACAGCCTTGCCTTTTTCCTCCAGAAACCCGGCAATTTTCTTATCCTGCATGACCGCCGGGTCTGTGGCATCAAGCACCAGAAGGCATACATGGCTTGTATCCACAGCCTTGCGTGCCCGGTGAGTGCTGTAATACTCGATCCCCTCGCTGACCTTGCCCTTTCGACGCATTCCCGCAGTATCCACCAGCACAAAATCACCATCTCCCCATCGGAAATGGGAATCGATGGCATCCCGGGTTGTCCCCGGCTCGTCGGTGACAATCACCCGATCATGCCCCAGCAGAGAGTTCATCAGGGAGGATTTGCCCACGTTGGGCCTGCCCACGATGGAAATCCGAACTGCTCCCGAATCTTTCTCCTCTTCATCTTCAGGATCCGGAAGCTCCCGAACCACCTGATCCAGCAGGTCCCCGGTCCCGATACCGTGGAGGGCCGACACGGGATATGGATTCCCCATGCCCAGCTTGAAAAAATCCCCGGTATCATAATAACGTTCCTGGTTGTCGGCCTTATTGACAGTCAGGATTATTTTCTTCCCGGTGGGACGCAGTATCTGGGCCACATCTTTATCCAGGGGATGAAGCCCTTCATTGACATCGGTGACAAAGAGAACCAAATCCGCTTCATCAATGGCCGCCATCACCTGCATCCGGATTGATTCCCGCAGTTGATCCGGATCATCAATGAGAATACCGCCGGTGTCAATCAGGGTAAACTCCCGGCCATTCCAGACAGTTTCCCGGTAAAGACGATCCCGGGTGACCCCGGGAGTCCCCTCCACGATAGCTTCACGGCTCTGGACCAGCCGGTTCAACAGGGCTGATTTGCCCACATTGGGCCGGCCCACTATGGCAACCAGGGGTCTGGCCAATTAATTGCCTCCTGTCTTCCCGGCGGGGTTTTCAACTGCCGGGGATTGTTGATGGTCACTGCCGTCTTTGGAAGTATTTTCATTATTATTCCTGTTTGAACTATTCCTGCCTCTGAATCCCCGGCTCCGGCGGGGACGGGAGGGACGGGACTGTCCCTGTGGTTTCTGCTGGTTCTCTCCTCCTTGAGGATCCTTTGTCACGAGATGGCTTTCCTGGGGTTGTGACGAGGCCACAACTCCGGGGGTATCCCCCTGGGAAGAGGTAGCCTGAGTTTTCGAACTGCTCCCCCGGCTCCGGCTCCCCCGGCTCCGGCGGGATCGGGAGGAACGGGACTGTCCCTGTGGTTTCTGCTGGTTCTCTCCCTGCTGATCCTTTGTCACGGGAGGGCTTTCCTGGGGTTGTGACGAGGCCACAACTCCGGGGGTATCTCTCTGGGAAGAGGCGACCAGAGTTTTCGAACTGCTCCCCCGGCTCCGGCGGGATCGGGAAGAACGGGGCTTGTTATCCTGTGGCTCTTTCTTTGTTTCATTCTTCTGGGATGAAGCTTTATCCGCCTGATCTTCTTTTTTCCTGCGGGGAGGAGCATTGCGCTGACGGGTTGGCTTGCTGGAAACTCTTCGTGACCGGCGGGAATTCATCCCCGGCCTGTAATCCTTGCTCCAGTCGGCCTTTGGCTCCCGATCCGCTCCAGTGGGACGAAGAGGTTTCGCCTTTGTAGCTTCGGGGGCGTTTTCCACATCCTGCAAGGGAATCTCCTGGCTTTCCAGATGATTCTTTGCCTCCTCTTCGATTCTGGTTTTCTTCCGGGAAACCGGCTTTTTCCATTCTCCCAGTATTCCCTCAATAAGACCCTGAGCATCGGCAGGGACATCCTTCACCGGCAGTTCCAGCTCATCTTCAATCTGGCCGATGGAAATATCGTCGATGAACTGCCCCTCCCGCAGGACCACATCGGGCAACAGAACCAGGTCCGGCTTGCTGGAACGCTTCAGCCGGGAATTGAGCTGTTCGATGATATCTCTGCCGGCGATAAGGCCGGTAACTGTGGTGGGGGATCCCAGGAACTTGTTTTTAATAGGGATCAGGCGAACCTTGAGGCGCTTGATATTCTTGAAGTGCTCCATCAGGGGTTTCAGCACTAACTCTCCCAGAACTCCCGTCACCACCCATACATTCCGGGACTGATTTATTTCCGGGGGCAGATATCGCTTCCTCCGGTTAAAATCAGTGTAGAGTTTCCGGGACAGGCCCACCCCGTTACCTAACTGATCAAAGTAGCCATATTCCTTGTGGGGAGGAAAATCCTTGCCCATGAGAAGATAAATCTCGTCAGCCATATAAAAGAAAGGAAATCGTATCCGCTTCTTTGCCTTTTCCTGAAAGGAAGTCACGATATCATGAACCTGATGGGCATCCTTCCGGCTGAAGGGACGAATCTTTTCAGCACCCCTGTCCTGCCGGTGTCCAGTCAGGCCCACCGGCACTATGGCAACGGTCTTCACCGTAGGATAAAGATTGAGGAGATCCCCCAGAGTCTTTTTCAAGGTATTTCCGTCGTTTATTCCCGGCACCACAACAACCTGGGTATGACACTGGATATTGTGAAGTTTCAGCTTGTTGAGCATCTTGAGAATATTTGCCGCCTGGGGATTGCCCATCATATTTGCCCGCACATCGGGATCCGTGGTATGAACACTGACATACAGGGGAGAAAGACGCAACGCGGTGATACGGCGAAGATCCGTTTCCGCCAGGTTTGTGAGGGTAATATAGTTGCCATGCAGAAAAGACAGACGGTAATCGTCATCCTTCACACACAGGCTTTTTCTCACATCCCTGGGGAGCTGATCTACAAAACAGAACACGCAATGGTTCCTGCAGGGGATAATCCCGTCAAAAACCTCTTCATTGAAATCCAGCCCCAAAGGCTCCTCGGCCCTCTTGTGGATTACTGTGGTCCGGGGAAAGCCATTTCGCAGGTAGTTTATCTCAAGCTTGTGTTCCGATGTCACAAAATAATAATCCAGAATATCTCGCAATAACTGTCCATTTATGGTGATTATATCGTCACCCCTGATTATTCCGTAACGGGCCGCCACACTGCCGGGATCAACCCGGGATACTAAGGCACCCATACTTCTTCCAACTCCTTCTTTAGCTGTTGAATCGATTCCATTATCGAACGGGTCATCTGTCGCATCTTTTCCTTTCTGTTACCGTCAAAATCATCGGGATGAAGGGGTTTGCCATATTTAATCATGATTCGCTTCCACCGGGGAGGAAACTTCCGCACAAGGCATCCCTGGGTGCCAATATGAGCTGCCGGGACAACAGGGGCCCCGGTCTGGAGAGAAAGCATCGCCGCACCCATCTGGCCTTCTCCCACACTGCCGTCATCAGAACGGGTTCCCTCAGGGAATATGCCCACAGCTTCACCCCTCTTGATTATTTCGATGGCGGTCTTCAAGGCTCCCCGGTCAATCCGATCCCTGTTCACGGGGAATGCTCCCATTCGGGTTATGAACCAACCCTGCAGTCCCTGGAACAGCTCCTGTTTGGACATGTAATTAATCTTCTGTCGAATACCTGCGCCCACCGCAAAGGGATCATAATAAGAGGTATGATTGGAGGCGACGATTATGCCACCCGTGGGAGGTACGTTATTCTGGTCAATATATTTTATCCTGCAACAGAGGGTAAAAAAACACTGCAAGCCGAACTTGCCGATGGGGTAGAACATGTATCTGTCTTTCTCCGGTTTATCTGTTTGTCATGGGGGCTCCCGGACTCCTGTGGGTAATATGATAAATCTGCAATAATTTTCCTGCTGTGATGATAGTTTCTTCCCTGCCCGCCATACATCCTGCCGGGGAAATAATTGTCAGGGATTCATCCGTCGCCGGGCTTCCTTTTCCATCAGATCAACCATTTCTTCTATGGAAAGATGGGAACTGTCAACCAGAAAGGCATCAGGAGTCTTAATCAGGGGGCTGTCCTCTCTCTGGGAGTCGGTGGCATCCCGAAAACGGAGGTTTTCAGCGATGGCCTCCAGGCTCTCATCCTGGCCGTTTATGGCCATCTCCCCCTGCCTGCGCCGGGCCCGCTCCAAAAGATCCGCCACAAGAAAAATCTTTAACGATGCACCAGGCAGTACGTTGGATCCTATGTCCCGGCCTGCCATCACCACATTATTTTCACTGGCCATCTGCCTCTGGGCTTCTGCCAGAATTTTCCGCACTGCAGGGATTCTGGCGGTAATCGACACCAGGGCATCCACCGGAGGAGTAAAAATATCCCTGGTAACATCTTCTTCATTCAACAAAACCTTAAATCCCCGTTCTCCGGAATTATCCGGCAGAAGCTGAATCCGAGCCTGCCGGGCAATCCCGATGATGGCTTCAGGATCATCAAAATCGATACCCCGGCGGATTCCCATCAGGGTTACTGCCCGATACATGGCCCCGGTGTCGATATACAAAAACCCGAGTTTCCCAGCCAGAAGCCTTGCCGCGGTACTCTTGCCCGATGCTGCGGGGCCGTCGATGGCTATCTGCAAAATCTCCTCCTTTTATCAATCGTCCTCATTAAAACGATCCGGCGGAACCGATTCGATGAGTAGTACTGTGTAATTCTGAAGATACTTCCGGGCTACATTTCGCACCTGATCTGCAGTGACTCCCTCCACCCGGCGCATGATGGTGTCATCATAGCTTTTTCCCAGCCCCAGGGAAGAATAGAAAGCCATCCGGGATGCCACCTGCTGTGCTGTCTGACGGCCCAGGAGATGTCTGCTGAGGATTTTCATCCTGGCCGCCTCCAGCTCCTCCCCGGTGATGCCGTCTTTCTTTATCTTGTTGATTTCTCCGAATAATTTCCGCCGGCTTCTGCCAAGATTTCTCTGATCGGTAACCACAAACAATATAAGATGAGAAGGCCCTTCCAGCTGAGGATAATGGGAGGACAGGGTATATGCCAGCCCTTCTTTTTCCCGCAATTCAATAAAAAGCCGGCTGGACAGCCCTTCCCCCAGCACCGTGGAAAGAATCAGCATGGCGGGATAGTCGGGAGATTTCACCGACGGAGCGGGAAATCCCACAAAAACCCAGGCATTGTTGGAACTGGTCATAAGATAAAGACGTTTCTCCTGGCCCACCGGTTCCCAGGGTATGTCCACCATCCTCTGGTGTCGGGCAGGAATCTCCTCCAGCTGTTCCCGGGCAAAGTCCATCATCTTTCGACCCTGGACATCCCCCACAATAGCCACCGATATGCGATTTCCCACATAATACTTCCGGTGGAATTCCTCCAGCATTTCCATGCTTATCCGTTCTGCGGTGCTTTTTGTGCCGTAAACCGGCTGACGGTAAGGATGGTAACGGTAAAAATGCTTGAGGAATATCTCCCGGATAATTTGGAAGGCCGATTGGTTAGAGGTGATAGCTTCTATCAGCCGTTCTCTTTCTTTTTTCAGGGCATCATCAGAAAATGGGGGTTTCTTGATGTTATTCACAAGACGGCGGAAATTTTTATTAAAACTTTCCCTGGGGGACAGGAGAGTTATCCGGGCCATGTCCGGCTCTGCGGTTACCTCCAGAATAGAACCGTCCTCCTCGGCCAACATGGAAAGGCTCATCCCCTCTGGGCCGGTTTCTCCCTTCAGGATAAGCTGTTGAATCAGGGATATTACTCCCGGCAGGGTTTCAATCTCTTCAATGGCCCCCGCCTTGATGATAATTTCCGCTCCCACCACACCGCTGTCGGGAATCTCCTGGATCATCAGCTTGACACCGTTGGGAAGGGTTCGGTTGAGATATGAGCTTTCGGTTATCAGAATCTTCTGTTGGAAGGGGTTGGCTCGGACAGTATCCTGGGATGCCGGGAAAGAGGGATTCCTCTCCGACAGAAAAGACGATGCTGTCGCCGGCCCTGCCAATCCAGCAAATAGAAAAACCAGCAGAATAACAATGATGTCCAGAAATCGCAGATATCTTGATGCGGGGCAGTTTTTCACCTGATTTCATCGACTCCAGTCATTTTTTATCATCCTGGGGTTGCAGGGCAAACAGGACATAATTCTCACTGAAATATTTATTGGCAACCTCAATTACATCCTCCCTGGTCACTCTGCTTATCAGATCTGGATATTTCATTCCGAACCGGTAATCCCCCAGCATGGAATAAAACCCCAGCACATCGGCCTTTCCTTCGTTGGTGAGAAGGCCGTAGGAAAAGCTTCGAAGAAGAAGATTCCTGGCCCGTTCCATTTCCTGGTCGGTAAATCTGCCGTTTCTCACCTTGTGAAGGATGGTGAACACTGATTCCTTCATCTGTTCAAGCCGGACGGGATCAACCTCGCCAAAAAATATCACCAGTCCCTGATCTCTCGGGGTCAGATATTCCACCGTCACTTCCCGGGCGATGGTGGTCTTCCGGGTCAGCTCCCGGCTCATTATGGATGACTCTCCCTTGCCCAGCATGAAGCTCAGGACATCCATGGCCAGCACATCATCCCTCTGACGGAAGGATGGCGAACGGAAAGCCATGGCAAAAAGGGCATTGGTCAGGGGCATTTTTGTCTGCTGGATATTTTCTCTTACCTCCTCAATAGGAAGGCTTGTCCTGTGGGCAGGCCCACCGCCGGGGCTTCCCGGCAGGTCCCGGAAAAAATCCCGCAGAAATCCCACATAACGGGATCGATCAAAATTGCCCACCAGGACAATAGTAATATTTCCCGGGATATACATGCGGGATCGGTAGTTTTCCAGTTCATCCCGGCATATGGCCCCGATGGTTTCCCGGGTTCCGATAACCGACCGCTGGTATGGATGATGCCGGAAAGCCATCTCGTAAAGATTCTGCTGGATTATAGCCATGGGGTTATCCTGGTAAAGAGAATATTCCTGCAGGATAACCTTGCGTTCCTGATCCAGCTCTTCCTGACGATATTCGGGACGGGTAAGAGCCTCACAATGAATTTTCAATGCTTTCAAGCCTTCGCTGGAGGGGAGGTTCACATAATACCGGGTATAATCCCGGGAAGTTTCAGCATTGAAAACTCCGCCGATGTTTTCGATGGCGGCTTTCATCTCGGCCCCGGTACGGCTGACGGTACCCCGGTAGAACATGTGTTCGCAGAAATGTGAGATCCCCGCTATGGAGTCATCTTCGTCAATGGAGCCTGCCCGGATGAAGAAATTGATGGACACCACGGGAGGCCCGTCGTTGGTGAGGGTGATGATATTCAGACCATTGGGCAGGGTTTCTGCTTCCACTCCCCGGAAGGGATCAACCTGAGCCGATGTACTCCCCACAGATAAGAGCAGAATTAAAATCAATACTCCCGCTGTCTTTTGAATTCTGTTGTTAAAAAAATTCACTTTCCCCGGCTTATATTTCACATCAAGTTTTTTCATGGTTACAATCCCCTTCGCTGGTGTTCAATCAGGCAGTATATCCCAAATTTTGTGCCGAACATTGGAATGCGATAACTCCCGCCGGGCCTGTTTATGCTTCCAAGGCACAGTCGCAACGTTGCCTTGGATGTTCCCTGTTGAACATTAAACCCGATCTTTTCACAAATTACCCTCCCGGCGGATTTATCCTTCAGATGATCTTGACCCGGGGAAGCATCTGTATTACAATCTTTCAAAGAAATTGCTTATGGAAAGTTCATCTCCCCCATCATATATCATTACAACCCTGGGATGCAAGGTCAACCAGTATGAATCAGGTCATCTGGCAGGATGTCTTGATGCCATGGGGATGACTCCGGCCCTTGGAGGCCGTTCATCCCAGGTCTGCATCATCAACACCTGCGCGGTGACCCGGGAGGCTGCCAGAAAATCCCGACAGATGGTGCGAAAACTCATGGAGAAAAACCCCGGCGCTATTATTTATGCCGTGGGATGTGCTGCCCAGATGGCAGATACAGCCCTGGGAAACCTGCCTGACAACGTGGTGATGGTGGACAATTCCCGCAAAGACGAACTGGATGGAATCATTGCCAAAGACCTGGGGCTTTCTTATCCCGGAAGCTGTTGCCCACGGCCAGTTCCCGACGGCGGAAGGGTGCGGGCCTACCTGAAGGTTCAGGACGGTTGCGACAGTTTCTGTTCCTACTGTATCATCCCTCACCTGCGGGGGCGGAGCCGATCCCGAAAGTCAGGGGAGATTCTGGATGAAATGCTCAGGCTGGAGGCTGCCGGCTTCAAAGAGGTGGTCATAACAGGGATCCACCTGGGGGATTACGGAAATGGAATCCCTGGGGATTATCCTCTTTGGAGGCTGATAGATTTTCTGATGAAAAACACTGCCATTCCCCGGGTTCGGCTGTCTTCCATTGAGCCTATGGATTTTTCCTTTGAACTGCTAAATCTCTTTGCCCGGCATCCCCGGCTGTGTCCCCATCTGCACCTGCCCCTCCAGCATGGAAGCAACCGGATCCTAAAAACCATGAACCGCCGTTACACCCGGGAGGATTATGACAGGATCCTGCAGGAGGCTCACTTGCGTATTCCCGGGATAAACATCACCACCGATGTGATGGCGGGTTTTCCCGGCGAAGAAGAAGAAGACTTTCTAAAAACATATAACTACATCAAGGACGCCCCCATATTCGGGCTCCACGTGTTTCCCTTTTCCCCTCGACAGGGAACTGTTGCATCAGGTCTGGAAGGAAAAGTTCCACGGCATATAAAAAAAGACCGGGTAAGAAAATTAACAGACCTGGGGAAGAAGAAAAAAGAACAAGCCCTTGAAAGCTACCCTGGGACAACCCGGCAGGTGCTGGTAGAAGCCAGGGACGCCGACGGATTTCTCTCGGGATATACCCGTTGCTATGCCCGGGTTCGTATGACAGGCGGGGACGGTATCCGGGGCAGGCTGGTAAAAGTTAAAATTATAAAAAGACAGGGAGAATTACTGTATGGAGAAAACCCTGAGCCTTTATGTACTGGGTGACAAGCCCGGCAGACTGGATAGCTACATATCAGAAAAGGCTCATATTTCCAGAACACAGGTACAGAAACTCATTGACGAGGGGCTTGTGACCCTCAACGATACTCCAGGCCCCAAACCCGGGGCTCGGCTCAAAGAAGGGGACCTGGTGTTTCTGCGAATTCCCGTGGAAAAGACCGGCGAATCTCCCCGGGGACAGGACATCCCCATAGACATTGTCTATGAGGACGAACATATCATTGTAGTCAACAAGGAACGGGGGATGGTGGTTCATCCCGCGGTGGGGCATCACGACGGGACTCTTGTCAACGCATTGCTTTACCACACCCAGGAGATGGAAACCATCGGTGATGAAGGAAGGCCGGGGATTGTCCACCGGCTGGACAAGAACACATCCGGGCTTCTCATTGCCGCCAAGACCGATTCGGCCCATCAAAAACTCACTTCCATGTTTTCTCAGCGAAAGATAAAAAAAGAATACCTGGCGGTTCTCCAGGGCAGAATCAAAGGCCGGGAAGGCGTCATTAACCTGCCCATCGGCAGGGATCCCGGGGATCGCAAGAAGATGGCGGTGGTTTCCGGTGGCAGAAGCAGTGTGACCCGGTGGAAGCTGAAAAAGCATTACAAAGAATGGACTTTAGTGAGTGCATACCCGGAAACCGGCAGGACCCACCAGCTTCGGGTTCATTTCACATACCTGGGCCATCCCCTGGTGGGGGATCCCGAGTATGGCCCCGGGGCGGAACCGCCATCCCCCATGACGGGACAGGCCCTTCACTCATACCGGCTCAGCTTCCATCACCCCATAACGGGAGAGCCGATGAACCTGGAAGCTCCCATTCCCGACGATATGGAAATGCTCATAGACCGCATCGACTCCCTCTCCCAGAAATAACATAACAATACCTGCGGGAAAAAATTTTTCCATGCAGGTATTAATGTTGGCTCGAAAGAAGAGTGCCCTGTAATTTAAGATGGAGGTGCAAAGATTTGTCCACGGTTTTTTTTATGAAATTCAACCGGGATCAGGGAGCCTTGATTGCCGATGAGATGACATGGCATCTGGGCTTTAAATACGGATACCGTCCCTCCCGGTATGGGGATCAGATAATGAACCTCATGGAACCCCAGGTGGGTGTCAAAAACAACTTTGCCGCGGTATATGCCGGAGTGGGATTCCCTTCTCTTCATTTCGAAGTGGCAAACCGGGCACGACGGGAAATCCCGAAAACCACCGGCTGTATCGGGGATCTTGATCGCACCGGGGAGCTGGTGCAGGATTCAT
>CAYNGH010000043.1:0-22189 GCA_964396845.1 uncultured bacterium
AGGCGGCCAGGGACAACCTGAATCCCCTGGAAAAATTCATCAGTTTCTTCACAGGCATCTTCGGTTTCCACATAAAAAAGATGGACAACTTTATCAACCTGAGGGACAACAAAGGAAAGATGCCGGTGGAATACGCCCGGAGTCATGGTTTCAAGGATGTGGTTCACCTGATGCGAAAAGCCGGTGCCAGAAAATAAATAAAAATCGAAAACTCCGCCAGACTATTAATGATCATGCTCACAGTCATGATGGTTGTGTCCGTGACTGTGGGGAGTTTCCGGGGGCCGGGAATCATCAGTATCTTTTTGAATCTCACCGGCAGGGAAAACAGCAGGATTATCAGGGTCTGCAGAATCCATCATTATAATGCGGGATACTTTCCAGTTGCCCTGTTCACATGTCATATACAAGGCAACTGACAGGGAAAGTTTTTCATGCTGAATCAGGTAGGCAACCCGGTATCCCTGACCCGGCCCACCATCGCTCTCAAGCTGGATTAACTCCTGAATATTATTCCTGTCCACCTTGTCCATACTGCGGTCAGATAGAAATTTATACACCTGATGCAGGTTGCGGGATAAATCTCCCGTGGATTTGACATTGAGGATATCTGTATCATTATCCATCAGTGCCCGCAAGAATTCACCGGCCACCTGTCGGGGGTGCATGCCGGCGGGAGTTGTATTTCGGTGCTGGTGGAGTATCTTTATCAGCAACAGCAGTATAATCACCAGCAACAGCCCTGCAGTGAACCTGAAAAGCCTGTTACCGCCGGGGTCTGGTTTTTTGTCCATACTCAGCCGGCTCCCCTGTGATTTTATCAGCGTTTTTTCCTGTCCCGGCCACCTGTCCCTGAACCTTCCAGGCCCTGGAGAGATTCCAGTTCGTTGTCCAGCTCAACTATCTCCTGTTGATCAAGCCCTTCACCCGGGGAGATCAACTCGCTGGTTTCGGGACTTCTTGGCTCCGGAGTGCCGGTTTCTTTCTTTCGGGAGGACCTTCGGGTCTTTTCAATCCGTTCTTCCACTTCTTCCAGGCCGGTCAAGGGCTTTTTTATACCTTTAGGTATGATTTTCTTCATAACCATATCTTCCACAGGGACCGGGGTGAGATCGTTCATATCCTCCAGAATACCCATGACCCTCAGTTCTTCCTTTTCCAGAAGAATCTTCTTGATCTCCGAGGATATATGATCCATCCCTTCGATGAAAGAAAAACCACAGCCGGGGTTCGCCTCCTGAATATGTTTTTTCATCAGGATGGAGATGGGAGTCGATGATATGAGTATCAGGTGACGGAGCTGATATGCCGCCACCTGGGCATTTATTAGATAAGCATCGTCAAGGTTCAGTTTCCGGTTGGCAAGATATATCATCAACGCTTCGTTGTTGACATTCAGAAACAGGGCGTTTTTCTGGCTCTCCTCTCTGGAGAGATAGACATCATTGTAACTGAAACCCAGGCTCTCAAGACTGTTTAAAATTGAAACCAAAAACCAGTAATCATCCGAGAGGATTCTTTTTCCGAAGGGAGTGCAGGATACTGTTCGCTCCACCTTTTCATCGCCGATGGAAGCCCCGCATACGAAACACTTGAAGCCCTTGTTGGCCAGGTCCTCCAGGGCTGATCGATCCGATACCTTGAGAACCTGCTGTCCTGTCTTGGTGCAAAGCAGGGAATAATCGCCGGAAACCAGCCCCAGTTCCTGAAAGGACTTGATAATTTCATCAATATTTTCAATACCGGCAATCTTTTTTAAATCTGCAAGAAATATTGAGTCCTTATCCATTATCGTCTGAAGCAACTGCCGGACTCCGGTATTTTCCAGCTCCCGGGCTGCGGATATGTCATCTTTTCCCGGGACGATGGTTCGGGCATTTTCCATAAGCATCCGGAATGATACCGCCAGCTCCTTCACCGGTTCCCACTGGAGATCCCCTTCAGGAGAATGCTCCCTGACCAGTTCGATAATTCGGTTGCACAGCTGTTCGAATTCAATTCTTCCAGTGTTGCCTATGATGCCGACCTCGATATAATCGTAAAAGTCCGGCACCTTGTAGTAAAGGATACTGTCGGGTTTGAGATATACCAGGTCGCCCCCGGAAAGGATTGAGCCTGAAGGGATTATCTTGTCCCTGACAAATGAATCCTCCCGATCAATTTCCAAATTCAGCCGTTCCAGGAACTCCTGGCGCATGCCGTAGAGCAGGAGTTCAAAATCCCCCGCCAGTTCTCCGGCTAAACGCTGGCAGAATTTGTTGTCCAAGTTGGCCTTCAGCTGTTTCTGCTCGATTTTAAGCATTCTTCATCCTTACCCTTCCTGTCATTACCCTGTTTGACCGATACTTCTATACAATTTTTGCCAAATCCTTCAAGGGCCTGCCCAATACCCTGCCCCGGAGGCACCGGGATATCTCCCCATCCTCCACTGCAATATGCCCGTTGACGATAATCCAGCGAATCCCCACAGGATAACTGTGTGGATCCTGGTATGTGGCAGTATCCCGGATCCTGTCCGGGTCAAATATTACCAGGTCCCCGGCAAATCCGTGGGCTACAACCCCCCGATCCCACAGCCGTAGCATCCGGGCAGGGAGGGAAGTCATTTTCCTGATGGCATCGGGAAGGCTCAGCACCTTCTCCTCCCGGACATATTTCCCAAGAACCCGGGGGAAAGCTCCATAAGCTCTGGGATGGGGCATGCCCCGGTGAAGGATTCCATCCACTGCTCTTGCGGAAGCATCGGTACATATTGATGTATGGGGATCCTTCATTGCCATTTTTACATCTTCGGGACACATGCTGAAAAAGATTACGCCCACGGAGCCGTCTTCACTGGCGATGAGATTTAGAATCAAATCCACCGGTTGAATCCCCATATCCCGGGCAATCTCATCGATGCGGTGTCCCTGGAATTTTTTGTTCTCTTCTCTGTTCACCTGGGAAACAAGAACAATTCGTCCATTGGAATATTCAAGCTCCACCAGCTCTTGGCGGATTTTCTGCCGGATTTGTGGATCCCTGAGGCGTCGAACCAGCTCCCGGCTCCCGCCGTCATGGGCCCAGTCAGGGAGAATCATCTGAAGCCCTGTGGATGAGGCTGGGTATGGGTATTGATCCTGCTGTACCCACTGGCCCTGATTCCGTGCTTCCCCAATCCGGCGGAGGGCATTGGACACCCGGCCCCAGTTCTTTTCCCCCGCTGACTTGATGTGGGATATTTCCACGGGCACTCCCGAAAGCCGGCCAATATCCAGAGCTTCGTCAATGGCTTCCATCAGGCCATCACTTTCTGATCGGATATGACTGGAATAAAACCCCCCGTGTCGGGCCACCACCGAAGCCAGCTGGACAATTTCGCCGGTTTCGGAATATACCCCCGGAGGATATATAAGCCCTGTGGAGAGTCCCCGGGCACCTCGGGCCATGGCCATTTCCAGCTCCAGTTTCATTCTGTCCATCTCATCCTGCCGGGGCCGGCGGTCAGAAAGGCCCATCACCGATCCCCGGAGAGTGCCATGCCCCACCAGACTTATCACGTTGGGGGCTATTCCCTGCCTCTCCATCCGATGAAACAGGCCTTCAAAATCAACCCAGTCCGGGGTCAGTCCATAATCCCGCATCAGGTCCCGGGTAACTTCTTCTTTCTGTTCTCCCATAAGAGGTGCCAGAGAAAACCCGCAATTGCCGATAACTTCTGTTGTTATCCCCTGGCAGATGGTGCTGGGAGCTCTGCCGTCAAGTAGCAGTGATGTGCCTGAATGGCTGTGGATGTTTATGAATCCCGGCGACAGGGCAAGCCCCCGGGCATCTATAACCCGGCCCGGCAAAAGCCCCCCTGTATCAGTCACCGGGTAAATTATCCTGCCATTGGCAATCCCCACATCCCCCGGGACGGGATCATTGCCAAGACCGTCATAAACCAATGGATTTTTTATCAGAACATCAAGATTCATAAATATCTCCGCCTGCTGTTACAGGGGCGACATGCATCCCCCGCAGTAAGGCTGATCCTTTCTGTTAAATGTCCCGCACAGATCACATTGCGCCTGATCTTTTAGTTTCGGGAATTTCACCTTCACTTTGACCGCCACGGTTTCAAGCTCCAGATCACGAAACCGGGAAATCTCCATCTGACACATTTCGCAGTAGTCATTTCTTCCGGGGTTTACATATCCGCAGTTTCTGCAAATATTAATATCATAGTCGGGAGGGGGCATCCGCCGGAGTGGTTCCAGCTCTATGTATCCAAAAGAAGGCTCAGGAGCGGGCAGGACTATTCTGACGGGGATCATCTCCCAGAAAGCCGAGGACACACCCGGATCTGCAGGGGGAATCCTGACTGGTTTGAAATCGAGGTAATCCAACGAAGTCCACTCCCTGTAATAGTCCGGCTGATCATAACCAAAACCGGATCTCGCCGGGGATAATATTTGCCCTTCCAGAGAACAAATCCTCCCCTATGAATCCCTGTGGGGTTGAACCGAGAGAGAAAAGGTGGTAATATTTACTGAAAAATAGAATATCCCGGGAGGTCCAATTGCATCCTGTTGCTTTCAAGCTGGGCAGTTTCACCATATACTGGTATGGACTTATGACTGTCATTGCCTATGCTGTTGTTCTTGTGTCAATGAAATATACCCGCAGATATGAAGACTTGGATCCCGACACCGCCCTTGACTGTTCGATTTATGCCATTATCGGCGGAGTTCTGGGAGCAAGGCTCCTCTACACTATGATAAATTTTTCCGATTATATTCAACGGCCCCTGGAGATAATCAAGATCCGGGAGGGAGGGCTTTCCTGGTATGGGGCACTTATGGGCGGAGCACTGGCCATATTCATCCTGTCCCGGGTCCGGAAGAAGTCTTTTCCAAGGCTGATTGACTTCACCGCGGTCCACGGTGTTATCGCTCTTGCGGTAGGCAGAATCGGATGTTTCCTTAACGGTTGCTGTTATGGCCGGGTGACACAGGTTCCCTGGGGTGTGGAGTTCACCGGCGCTCAACTGGAAGGGATACGTCATCCAACCCAGCTTTATGAAACCATCCTGCTGGTAGCGGCTTTTATCATTCTCCTGCGGTGGTGGCCTCATAAAAAATTTGACGGGGAGATGACCCTGGGGGCATTCTTTTTTAACGGTCTTTCCCGGTTCATCATGGAATTTTTCCGCTACAACACCCCGGATCAATATCCCGGCGGAGGTATGCTGTCCCTGGCCCAGTATTTTGCAATACTGTTGATTCTGATATTTCCGGTGATAATTATTGCCAACAGGAGAAAAGCATCTGCCGGAGAAAACCATACAGAAAATGGGATAACAAAAGATGACTGCACAGGTGAAGCCGGCAATATCAGCAAAGAACAGATGGATGTGACGGATTGATCTTGCTCACTGTTTTAGGCGCCCTGGGGGTGCTCTACATAATGATACTCCAGTTAGGTGCTGATGCCACCTTCAATGCCCAGTATTTCCACCGGGTTCATTTCAAGGAGAAGTCCTATTATATGGCCCGTTCAGCTTACAGCGGGCTGGCGACGCTGTTGTCAATGGAAGACAGCAGTTTCGATTCCCTTCAGGATCAGTGGGCCCAGGAGATCCCTCCCTATCATTTCCCCGATGAACAAGTATATCTCCGGGTCGAGGTGGAAGACATGGAGCGTTATTTCAATGTCAATTCCATCATGGGGGACGGGGATCAGGTGAATGATCGGCAGGAGAAGCAATTCCGCCGGCTTCTGAATGTCCTGCAGATCAACCCGGATCTTTCCAATGCATTTCTGGACTGGATCGACACCGACGAGGAACGCCGGGTTCCTGGTGGAGCCGACGGCCTCGATTACAGGGATATTCCCGCCAAGGGGGGGAGGCTGGATTCCCTGGAGGAGATTCTCCTGATAAAGGGGATTGAACGGGAAGATTACCTGGGGCGGGTTTCCTCGGGGCAGGCGGTTCCGGGCCTGCGGGATGTCCTGACAGTTCATTCCAGCGGGAAGGTGAATGTGAACACCGCGGGACGGGAGATTCTTCTGAGCCTTGACGATGAGATGACCGAGAATATTGCTCTGGAGATAATCCGTCGCCGGGAGGAAACTCCTTTCCGATCCATGGATGATCTTCGTGAGTTGCCGGGGATTTCCCACGACATGCTCTACCGTTTGAAGCAAATATCCGACATCAAGAGCGAATATTTTAAAATTAAAATTACCGTTGAAAGTTATCAGAAGGATTCAGAGAGTCTTACTGTAATAGTAAAAAGATCCGGCCAGGCAGGCAGTATAGTATTCTGGAAGGCAGATTGACATGGCAGTCTATCAAGGCATAGATCCGGGGAACAGCAAGATCCGCAGGATAACCGTCAAATCCGGGCTTGGCGGTTTCAGCACTGCCGGCAAACAGAAACCCCGCAGAAAAATAATGACCGTTCCCTCCTATCTTCTCACTTTTCGCCAGTTTATATTCCCATTTCAAGACAAAAAAAGAATCCGGGACATCCTGCCCGGAGAACTGATGGACAGCCTCGCCTACTCCCTGGAGGATGTCATCTGGGATATTTCTTCCACTGACCAGCACAAGGCCCGGACTGTGGTGATTCCCAGGGATTATCTGGATCAATTCCTGAAATCCCACGGAAACTCAGTGCAGGTCATCGATGCGGAACCATGCGCTCTGGCCAGGGTTGCCGGTTACAACGGCATCCGGGAAGCCCTGATACTGGATATGGGTGCCCATAAAACCGCCGCGGTGGGAGTCGCCAACCGCAGGGTGGAAATGCTCCGGGTACGGCTCATGGGGGGGAATCATCTTGACAAGGTAATATCTTCCCGAATGAACCTTGGCATTGAAGCAGCCCGAACCTTGAAGGAGCAAAAGGGGCTGGAGCTTCCCCCGGTAAAGGAATTCCTCGATGAAATGTTCAATTCCCTGTCCCTGCCTTCTCTGGAAGAATATGAAGCCATCATCATCACCGGAGGCACTTCCAAACTGCCGGGACTGGAAGAATATCTGACAGAGCGGTTCAGTCTTCCGGTGAAAAAATTTGAACTGCCCGGCGGACTGGATCCCCAGTTGGACGCAGTGGCCCTGGGGGCGGCGCTTTATTACAGTGTCGGTGATGAGAAGGTCAACCTCAAGGAGAAGAAAGAATCAGAGAAAAAATCCACTGCCCCACACTGGCTGTTGCTTCTGCTTTTGCCCCTGATTCTTTTCTCCGTCAACATCAAATCCCAGGAAAAAATCCTGGAAAAGGAACAAGCTCAACTGCGAAATGCCCAGGTAGCCCTTCTTCGAAAGGAATTTCCCGACATAGGCCGGATAGTATCCCCTCTGAATCAGGCCCGGGGACTCATCGGAACCGGCAGTGCCTCGGATTCATCCCCCACAGTGGAAACCCTTGAATCTCTGTCTATCATTGCCAGGGCACGTCGAGGAATGGAGGTAAACTTCTACGAGATGGATTTTGCCGAGAGGGAAGTGAAGCTCAAGGGAGAATCAGACTCATTCCAGACCGTTGACCAGCTACGGGGCAGTCTGGCAAAGGAGTTTGCCGGCGCAGAGATCCTGGAGCAGAAGACGAAACCCAACGGCAAGGTGGATTTTTATATTAAGGTGGACAATACAAAAAGTGAAAAAGAAACCCAGGGAACAACTGACAATTAAAATCGGCGCAGTTATACTGGTGATAATCCTCTACCTGGCCTTTTTCCTGTTTCCTGCCCTGGATTCCATCAAGGCAAAACAGAGTCAGATTGAAGGAAGCCGGCGGGATCTTGCTTCGCTGAAAAAACTGCTGGAGGAAAACCCGAGGCCCCCTGAGGATGAAAAGACAAAGTTTGAAGGCTCCCTGAACAGTTTTGTAGAGCAGAAGGCCCGGGAGATTGATTTTACCATCGCCTATGTTCGTCCTTACGGAGAAAGGGGCGAAGGCGTGGAGATAAAGGTTGACGAGATGCAAAGTCCTAAGCTGGTGAGTTTTCTCTATCAGCTCAAAACCAGCGGTATAAAGGTAAGCCGTCTGAATATGCGGGACTATCAGGGAACCGGCAACTGGGTGGTCAGCATGCATCTTGACATATAACATAACTGCATAACGGTCTGTATGGAATTATTTTCCACCGCCCCCGGGCATCTTCATTCAACTCGCAGAAACAACGGTTTAATTTCTCATTACAAGAGGTAAATTTATGAACAATGAAAAAATCAGAGTGCGCTTTGCCCCATCTCCCACGGGGTATCTTCATGTGGGAGGCGCCAGGACCGCCCTGTTTAACTACCTGTATGCCAAAAAGCACAAGGGAATATTTGTCCTTCGCATCGAGGACACGGATCAGAAAAGAGAGGCGGAAGGATCTTACGGGATGATTCTGTCGGATCTTGAGTGGCTGGGCATTAACTGGGACGAAGGGCCTATCCGCCAAACAGATCGTCTGGAGATTTACCGGCAGAAAGCCCGGGAGCTTTTATCCCGAGGCATGGCATATCACTGCTACTGCACTCCCGAAGAGCTGGAGGAACGCCGTTCCGCTGGTTTCAGCGATGGCACCGCCGGGGGTTATGATGGACGGTGCAGGGATCTGAGGGATGTCCAGAAAGCCGAGTATGAAAAACAGGGACGCTTGCCCTGCCTTCGTTTCAATGTTCCGGGAAAACCGGTGACGGTGGATGACCTTGTCCGTGGTCAGGTGAGATATGAGGCGGGTTTCTGCAGTGACTTTGTGATAATGAAATCCGACGGGACCCCGTCATATAACTTTGCGGTGGTAGTTGACGATGCGGATATGGGGATAACCCATGTAATCCGGGGTGAAGAGCATCTGGTCAACACTCCCCGGCAAATCCTGCTGTATGAAGCCATGGAATACCCCCTGCCGGAGTTTGCCCACACCAGCATGATCCTTGCGCCGGATCGCTCCAAGATGTCCAAGCGTCATGGGACTGTTGCAGTGGGAGAATACCGCCAGCAGGGAGTTCTTGCAGAAGCCCTGCTCAATTATATCGCTCTTCTGGGCTGGTCCCCAGGGGATGATGAGGAGTTTTTCACCATGTCCCGGCTTGAAGAGGAATTTGACCTGGACCGGGTATCAAAAAGCCCCTCGGTTTATGATCAACAAAAACTTTACTGGATGAACAGCAAATACATACAGGATATGACTCCGGCTGATCTCCTGGCCAGACTGATGCCTTTCTGGGAAGGGGCCGATTATATGACCCCTGAAATCCAGAAAGACCGGGAATACTTGGCAAAGGTGACATCAGCGGTAAAAACCCGGCTTACACTGCTTCCTGATATAATCGAGGAAGCCCGGATATTCTTTGACGGGGAGATTCCTCTTGAAGACGATGCCCGGGAAGCCCTGCAGTGGCCCACCACTCCGGCGGTTTTTGAGGCTTTCCTGCAAGTGATAAAAGAAACCGGCGGGCTGAGGGAAGAAAACTTCATGGATGCCATCAGGGAGATCCAAAAAAGAAGCGGTGCCAAGGGAAAGAAGCTTTATATGGCTCTGCGGGTAGGTATAACCGGCCAGATCCACGGCGTAGAGATGAAGGACCTGCTGGTGATTCTTCCCCCAGATTTGATGAAAAAGCGGTTGGAAACCATGATGGAGGCAGTGGGAGCCTGAGGTCAAAGCTCATCTTAGGAGCCGGGGAACCAGATCATACCAGCCGATGGGCATCAGGTGGACTCCCGCTACCAGATCCCGGCACTGGTTAATAATCTCCCGGGCAATCTCCACAGAAACACTTTTTGGATCATTTGTATTGTGGATTCTTTCGATCAGCGCATCGGGGACATGAATTCCCGGGATATTCTGGTTCATGTATTCCGCCATCCGACTTGATTTTAACGGTATGATCCCAGCGATAATCCGGGTCTGGATCTTTTGTTTTTCCACCATGTCCAGGAATCTCTTGAAGACTTCCAAATCAAACACTGCCTGGGTAATAAAAAACGACGCTCCAGCCTGGACTTTCTTTTTTAATTTCTGCACCTGCATTTCCGGCATATCGCTTCCCGGGTTCACCACTCCCCCCAGGTAAAACCCCGGAGTTCCTTCCAGAGGGTTGCCGTTGTAGTCCCGGCCTTCTGTCAGTTCCCTGGCCAGCCTCAACAGTTGAACCGAGTCCAGGTCATATACCGGCTTTGCTTCCTTGTGATCCCCCACCGACTGGTGATCCCCTGTCATGCCCAGCACGTTTCGAATCCCCAGGACATAAGCCCCTAAGAGTTCACTCTGCAGGGCGAGGCGGTTCCGTTCCCGGGTTGTGAGGTGAAGTATCGGTTCAAGACCTTCCCGGACAAACATGGCGCTCATGGACAAAGAGCCGATTCTCATCACCGAGCCGGGGTTTTCATTTATGGAGTATGCAGTGATATAATCCGCCATGTTCCTGGCCACCTGAAGGGTTTTTTCCACCATAACCCCCTTGGGAGGAACAATCTCGCAGGTATGAACAAACCTTCCCCCTTCCAGATCCGCCTGAAGCCGTGACAACGGCCCTGCGGATCCGTCGGCGATGGAGGCATCTTCATCAATAAGATTCCGCACTGCCTTTTCAAATTTTCTGCGGATTCTGACTTTCTGCTTTTTAAAATGTCCCACCCGGTCTGCCCGTTGATCCTGGGTTTCCTTGCGGATGTCCATGATGCCGGGTTTGACGGAGATTTCAAAATCCTTCATAGGCTGATATGATTCCAGACTTTCCAGCCGGCCTGCCTTTTTTGCCTTTTCGTATATCAGGGCCCAGGCGCACTGCCTGCCGTCAACCTCGCATCTGCCTTCCCGGCTTCCACCGCAGGGGCCGTTCACCAGCCCCTTGGCACAGCGGGTCACCGGGCATATCCCGAATGTGCGATCCAGAATGCATTCACCGCACATATCGCACCTCTCATCAAAAAGGCCGTGACGCTGGACGTTTCCCAGAAAAAGGCTGTTCAGGCCCGGGAGAACTATCTTGTGGGGGAGGACTTCCGACACTGACTGCACCCCGGATCCACAGGCCAGCACCAGTATGGCCTCTGCCGGTTCCACCTCACTTCTGGAGATTTTCAGCTCCCGGCGAACCCGCTGGATGTGACAGGGAGTGTTGGGAACGTGAGTGCCAGTAACGGTTATGCCGTTTTTCTCAAGGATCAACCGCATATCCTCAACTTCAGTTTCACCGCCGGTGCCACAAAGGCTGGCGCAGTCGGCGCATCCCAGGATATAAACTGAACTTACCCCCCTGAGCATTTCAAGGATCTCGGCAAGGGGTTTCTTCTCACTTATGATCAATTTAATTACTCCATTTTCTGATAAGATTCTCCCCGGCAACCTGCATGTCGGGATCCGGGTCCTGCCGGAGTTTCCAGACCAGATCCGCCAGCTCCCCTCCCGCCATGGAAGGTTTCCAGTTGTTCAAGACCCGGACTGCCTCCATCCGGGTATAATATTCCCGGGACCCGAGAGCCATTCCCAACAGAGTCCCGCCGATGCCGGGATGGGAATAAAGCCCCCGGGCCAGGGTTTCAAGGCACAAATCTCTGGGATCCCGATAACAGATAATCCCCCGGGATCCGTCATCGCAACCGGACAAATCAACAGACAGCAAGTCTGTGGCAAATTCTGACAGTTGGAGCATTCCTTCGGAAGGAGTCATTAAAATGAGATGCCTCCAGAGGATCTCCCGATGGGGATTGGCTTTCAAAATCCTGCGGATTTCTTCGCTTATGTCCATTTTCAGGCTCCGGGCAGTTTCCACTGCCTCATCCACAGTTGCATCCTCATCGGATTGAACCCCATTGTGGATAATCTCCTGCCATATCTCCAGCTTCAGGATTTTTCCACCCTGGCTCAATATATAACGCCGGTGTTTTTCATCCCATGGGAAAGGAGGATCCCCCGGTGATTCTGCCAGCTTCATAACGGATATAACCGACATCAGGTCTTCAAGGTTCCGGGCCATTCCTGACCCATGGCGGATAAATTCCCGGCAGGCAGAAGAAGCATCGGGGTAATGCTCAATCCCTTCCAGAGGGCCGTCGCTTCCCGAGGCCAGAATCATCCCCCGAAGGAGCATTCCCGCCCCTGAAAAAGCATCCTGATCAATGGTTCTGCTTTTAAGAATCTTTGCCAGTCCAATCTTCCGGGCAATGGAGCAGGCAGAATATGAAGAAAGAAAACTGTTGCGGCATCCCCGGGTCAGCAGGAACCGGTCAACCCCGGGATTCTTTATATCCAACAGCCGGTTGACCAGATGAATCCGGCCCCAGCCGTCCACCTCTGAAGCGATTTCCATCCAGATGCATTCTGGACACTTGCCGGGAAATATTACTGCAACTGCACCATACAGAGTAAATTCCGGATGCCGGGCAATAGTGGTGAAGTGTACCAGGTCTGATGAAACCCCATATAACCCCATCACCGCTATGCAGAACTTCAGCACTCCCCGCCGGCGGGTATGAAAAAACAGATGACGGCATACCTGATAGATAATTCCCTGGTCCAGGTCATCGGTGGTGACAATCCGCCGGAGGACCGGATCAATCACCGACAGAGTATCCCGGGTGGAAAAAAGAGATTCCAGTTGAAGAATATGATCCACCGAGGGCTTTTTTGACAGCCTGCGCAATGTGCCGATGATTTCATCCACCATATCCCCGGCCTTCTCCAGGGGGACCTGTCCGGGACTGCCCCCCAGAACATCACTGGCTCCGGGGATGTAAACCACCCGGCCCAGCTGGCCATACTCATCATCATCGGGAAGCTCCAGTCCCCCCGGCAGAAGACCCGGCTCACCGGGGGCCACATGTTCTCTCACGTGCCGGTATATGGATTTTTTCCCCGAATCTCTTAATTGAGCGAGGCTCTCCATCAGTTTATGCATCAGATCACCGCTGTCTTTTTTTATCATGTTTTTCACACCGGTCCATAATCCTACCGATAGAGAAGGAAAGAAGATATACCGGCAGAATTATCCAGAAAACCGAATGAAGGGAGTATGCAGATGCTGGATATAAAAATTATCCGCCACCAGCCTGAACAGGTAAAGGAATCCCTCCGCCGGAGGGGGATGGATTCAACGGTGATCGATGACCTCCTGAAGCTTGATACCCGCCGGCGGGAAGCCATAAGCCGGGGAGATCAGCTCAAAAGCCAGCGGAATATTGAATCTAAAAAAATCGGTCTGCTCAAGAAAAAAGGAGAGGACATCACCCCCCAGTCGGAAATGGTCCGGGGCATAAGCGAAGAGATCCGCCAGACCGATGAACTTATCCGGGGGATCGATCAAAAGACCGCAGAGATAATGGACTCCATCCCCAACATCCCCTCGCCGAAAGTTCCCGATGGTGCCGACGACAGCCAGAATATTCACGTGCGAAGCTGGGGAGAAATCCCCAAGTTTGACTTTGAGCCGAAACCCCACTGGGATATCGGCGAGAAGCTGGGGATAATCGACATTCCCAGGGCTGTCAGAATGGCAAAGACCCGGTTTTCCATGATGGTAGGACAGGGCGCTCTGCTGGAGAGGGCCTTGATCAACCTGATGCTGGACATCCAGACCCGCAAAAACGGCTATACCGAGATATGGCCTCCTTATATGGTCAATCGCCAGGCCCTTTATGGCACAGGCCAGCTTCCCCGGTTCGAGGAGGATCTTTTCCGCTGTGCCGGCGAGGAACTTTTTCTGATTCCCACCGCTGAGGTGCCTGTCACCAATATTCATGCCGGGGAGATAATCGAAGGTGAATCACTGCCCATAAACTACTGCGGATACACCGCCTGCTTCCGGTCCGAGGCCGGCTCCGCAGGCCGGGATACCCGGGGACTCACCCGGGTTCACCAGTTCAACAAGGTGGAGCTGGTGAAGTTCTGCCGGCCCGAGAAGTCTTATGACGAGCTGGAGAATATGCTCACCGATGCGGAATCAGTCCTGAAGATCCTGAAGATTCCTTACCGGGTGATGATCATATGCATCGGGGACCTGGGATTCACTCCGGTATTCAAGTATGATCTGGAATACTGGGCACCGGGACAGAACCGCTGGGTGGAGGTTTCCTCCTGCTCCAACTGCGGTGATTTTCAGGCGCGCCGGGCCAACATCCGATTCAGGGACAAAGGAGAGAAACCCCGGTTTGTCCACACCCTGAACGGCTCTGGACTGGCAGTGGGACGAACCCTGGCCGCGGTGCTGGAAAATTATCAGAAGGCCGACGGCACTGTTATCATTCCTGAAGAACTGCGATCTTACATGCACGGCCTGGAAAAAATCGAACCCTGACCTGGAGGTGACTGTTATGCCCCTGTATGAATATAAATGCCGGGGATGCGGCGACAGCTTTGAAAAGCTCATCTGGAAGTCAGATACCCCTGACAGCGAAATCAAATGCCCTTCCTGCGGAGAGTTCAAGTCCACAAGGAAACTGTCCCGATTTTCCTTTGGCAGCCGGAACAACAGAGGCGAATTTAAAAGAGCGCCTTCATCGGGAGGCTGTTCCACCTGCACATCAGGCAACTGTGCTACCTGTGGATGAAGCCTGAGTTATCATCAAGGGGGAAAAATGGAATACACCATACGTTTTGCCACCGGGGAGGATCTGGACAAAGTCATTCAACTTGCAGTGGATCTGGTCCACCGGAGCATTTCTCCTTACCGGAGTGCAGATCCCAAATCCATCGAAAAATACCGCCGGGAGGACTTGGAAGGCCTCAAGGCATCCCTGGACAGCCCTAATGTGGGGGTATTCATCGCAGAGGATCCCCAAAAAAAATTCCTGGGACATGTTATTGTCATGACAGGAAACCAGGAATCCTCCACAGGAGAAAGCCAGGGTTATGTGTTTGACCTGTCGGTGATTCCCTCCATGCAGGGCAGGGGTATCGGCAGAAACCTCATGAAAATTGCCGAGCGCTTCTGCCGTGTTCACGGTATGAAATATGTCTGTTTGAATGTCACCTCATCCAATGAAACAGCAGTGAACTTTTATCAGAATATCGGTTATGAAGAAGAAAGAAAACGGATGATCAAGGTTCTTCCCGCCGTTGATGATGACGGGGATGAGATGCCACCCAAAACCGCAGAGAAAGGATAGACAGCAATGCCCATATACGAATACCGAGCTAAAGACACCAATGACGCCAAATGCTGTGAATACTGCCGGGATAGTTTTGAAATATTCCAGAAAACCACCGAGCCTGTCACTATCTGCCCCCAATGCAAAAACCCGGTAACCAAGCTTATATCATCTTTTGCGGTGACATATGGAATGGACTATCGGGCCAAGGGGACGGGGCTGTCAAAATTAGTCCGCCGGGACAAGGGAACATACGAAAAGATGTATTGACATCAGATAATCACTGACGGCTGAGGATGTCGTTCAAGGTTTTAACAACTCTTGGAGGAGAGAAGGGCTTTCGGATATAATCGCTTACTCCAATTTCCCGGGCCTGATCCAGAAAATCAGTCTGTCCCATGGCTGAGAGCATAACGATTCTGGCAAAAGGATCCAATTCCAGAATTTTCTTCGCTGCAGAAAGACCGTCCAACCGGGGCATCAACACATCCAGTATTATCAGATCCGGCCTCAGCTCCCGATATTTATCCACTGCTTCCATGCCGTCTTCGGCTTCACCTACCACTTCAAAATTATTTATAGTCAGCAGATCCTTGAGCATCATTCTCATAAATAAAGCATCATCTGCTATCAGGACTGTTTTCATCGGGGCAAGGTCCACCTTTGGCAAAATTTCACTTGCATGTTCTCCCTTGAATGACAAATACCTTTATTTTATGGGAATACATGAATTACTGCCACAGATCGGAGGGATCCCGGCCCGGGCATAAAAGTTATCATGACAGGTTTGTCCCCTGTGAATGAAGATGCAACAGGCAACAGGAGGAAACATGTTCAAGAGGATACTGGTCCCCCTGGGGGATTCCCGTCACACTCCCCAGGCTTTCTATAATGCCTGCCAGTTGGCGGGGGAGTTTGATTCCCAGGTTACATGTCTTCACATCATCGATGAAGAAAAGCTCAGCGTGGGGTTTTCCAGGCAGTCCCAGATGCCTGATATTCTGGAAGCAGTTCAGAAGGAACTGCGGATCGAAGAACGTTTCGCATCGGATCTTTTTGAAAGGATGAAGAAAGAATTCCCCGGAGTGGAGATGGCCTGCCAGTCGGTTACCGGCACCCTTGCAGGATCGGTACTGGGACGGGAAATGGAATATGATCTGATAGTAACAGGCAAGGCTGTCTTTGATGAAGGGGATATACTGGACATATCTCCCGGGGTTCGGGAAATCCTCCATCGATCCATTCTGCCGGTGCTTCTGTCCACCGATGGACATCCTCTGGGAGTCAACCTGATGGCCTGCTATGACGGAAGCAAATCTGCTTTCAAGGCCCTGGGTCTGGCAGTGGAAGTAGCTAAAAAATTCGGCACCACCTTGAACATCCTGACAGTGCTGGAACCCTTTCTTCTGGCCGAGGAGTATCGCAAGAAAGCCCTGGAAATCAACCAGGAAGCTGTAACCTATGCCCTCACCGAAGGATTTACCAATGTTCATTCCATCATTGAAGATTTAAACACCATAGGAACAATTTTAGGGGAGATTGAACACCTGAACATAAACTTCCTTTTTATGGGGGCCTACGGAGGTTCCCCCCTGAAGGCACTGGCTCTGGGAAGCACCACCGACGAGATTATCACCTCCACCGGATGCCCCATCATAATGTACCGGTAGCGCATATATGACACATACAGACAGCTCTTTGCTTCTTAAGCCCTTTTGCATTGGAAAAGTGACCATACCCAATCCCCTGGTGCTGGCTCCTCTGGCAGGGATTACTGATTCGGTGTTCCGGGGATTGTTAAGAGAACTGGGGGCAGGTCTTGCATATACCGAGATGATCTCCTGCCAGGCTCTTCATTACAACAACAGCAAGACCCTTAAAATCGCAGATTTCGACCCCGATGAATTACCCCTCTGTGCCCAGATTTTCGGCAGTGAGCCGGATCTGATGGCCGAGGCTGCCAGAAAAATCGAAAAGCTGGGTTACTCCATCATCGATATAAACATGGGCTGTTCCGTGCCTAAAGTTGTAAAATCCGGGGCCGGTTCTTCTCTTTGCCGGAATCCCGACAGGGTGGCCAGAATTGTTTCTGCTGTTGCCGAGGCTGTCAGTATCCCTGTAACCATTAAAATCCGCCTTGGCTGGAGTCTTCAGGAACTGTCAGCCAGGACAGTAATCGAAACTGCTTATCAAAACGGTGCCGTTGCAGTGGCGGTTCACGGAAGAACATCATCTCAGAAATTCTCCGGGCATGCCGACTGGAAAGCCATCGGAGAGATAGCAAAAGACAGCCCCATCCCTGTTATCGGCAACGGCGACATCAAGACTCCCCGGGAAGCAGAAAATCGCCTTTCTGACTACAACTGCGTCGGCATAATGATTGGCAGGGAGGCCATGTATTACCCATGGATTTTCCAGGACACCCTGCATCACCTGAAAGGCAGACCGATACCGCCACCGCCGTGCCCTCATGACCTGAAGCAGTTCATTTTGCAACAGTTATCGGGGCTTGCAAAAAAATGGGGCCGGCAGTCGGCTTCAGAAAAAATGCGTAAATTTGCATCCTGGTACACCCGAGGTCTTCCCGGTTCATCAAGATTCCGGCAGGGGGTTTTTGAAACCCGCACATATGAACAGATGGTGGATATTGTCAACGGCTACTTTGACCGGCTTTCCCGTCGGAATATTCCTGTAAGGCTCCAGCCGACGGACACAGAAAGGTAAGACATGAGAATCCTGCTTTTAAATCCTCCCCAGGCCCAACCTTTTCTTCCTCAGCTGGCCCTGCCCATGCTGGCGGGATCCCTCCGGAGAGCCGGGCATCAGGTCACTGTGCGGGATCTTAATCTGGAGTCCTATGAAGACTTCCTGAGTCCATCAGTCCTGGTCCGGGCCGGCATTTCTCCGGAAAATGCCCCGGACATCCAAAAAGCAAAAGACACCCTCCGATGTGGAGAGGATTACCTGAACCCGGACACATACTCCCGGGCAATAGCTCGTATAAATCAGGATCTGTCCATTATTTCCAGCAGTTACTACCTGACCCGCTGGAGTTTGAAGAATTATCAAGTGCCTCCATATCAGGGACATACTTCTGCTGATATATTGACGGCTTCCGATGATGCCAAGAAAAACCTCTTTGTGGATTACTTTGCCGACAAATGCCAGGAAATCCTGAACCCGGAACCCGATCTGGTGGGCATATCCATCAGCTGGCAGTCCCAGATGATTCCGGCATTCACCCTGGCCCGGGCGATAAAGAACCTCCTGCCCCATGTTCATATCTGCCTGGGGGGGAGTCTTATGGGACACCTGAGGGAAATGCTTCAGGAGAACCGGAGCCTCTTCGGGGTGGTGGATTCCATCCTGCCCATGGAAGCCGACGACGCTATCACCGAACTTGCAGTGAATCTGCCCCGGAATCGCTTCTCAAGGGTTCCGGGTTTGATTTACCGATGGGAAGATCAAACCCTGTTCAATCAGCCGGCTCCTCCTGTGGACCTGAGCAGTCTGCCCCATGCGGATTTTGACGGCCTTCCCCTGGACAGGTATTATTCCCCCAGAACATATCTTCCCATTGCCTCATCCAGGGGGTGCTACTGGGGCCGATGTACTTTCTGCACTCATCACCTGTCCGGGAACCGATTCCGTCCCAGAAAAGCCCGGGATGTATTCTATGAGATGAAACACCAGTATGAGAAACACCAGTGCAGGCATTTTTATTTTGTGGACGACTCCCTCCCGCCGGGGCTTATCCGCAAGGTTGCCGGCATGATCCGCCGGGAAGGGCTTCCCATCTTGTGGGCCGGGGAAATCAGGATGGAAAGACATCTGGGAAGAGATTATTTCCGGGATCTTTACAGGGGCGGTTGCCGTATGCTTCTATTTGGTCTTGAATCTGCGGATTCAAGGATCTTGAATCTTATCAACAAAGGCATCCACACTGATTCCGCCGCCAGGGTCATCAAGTCTGCCAGTAATGAAGGCATAATAACATGGGTCTTTTTCTTCCTGGGCTTCCCCGGAGAAAGACGTCATGAAGCCCGCCGGACATTCAGGTTTATCCTGGAGAACCGGGAGCATATCGACATGCTGGCCGGGGGCGGGTTCACCCTCACCAGAAATTCACAAATTCACCAGCGTCAAGATGAATTCGGCATAATATCCCTTGAAACACCGGCACATCAGGATCTTCTTTTAAATTTCCAATATACCCTTCGGGAAGGGATGGACAAAAACCAGGTCAATGAGCTTCTTCGAAGATTCCGGGAAAAACCAATGATACAGAAGTATCTCCACAGCTTTGTTTCAGAACCTCATATGCTTTTTTTCAGGAAAGAAACATTCAGACAACAGTAAAACAGTCTGACATTCATCGGCCATATCCTTGCCGGGAAGGAATTACCCCTGCCTTCATCAAAACCTTGTTTGAGTAATTTTGCTTTGGCGAGGTGTAACATTATGCCCTTACCTCCACCGGGAAAAAAAATCCCCCGCAGGGGCGATTCGGATCAGGAAGACCACCGGGTTGATTATCAGCAGATGGTGCAGGACTGCACCCGGCAGATTGAACAGGATCCCCACAATTATCAGGCTTTTTATTACCGGGGAATCGCATACCGCAGGAAGGGAGATCATGCCCGGGCGGTAAAGGATTTTTCCGAAGCCATCGAGCTTCGTCACCGGTATCCCGAAGCCCTTATGGAACGAGGCTACTGTTACCTGGCCCTGGGCCATCCCGACTATGCCCAGCGGGACTTCAAGGAGATATTAAAATTCGAGCCAAAAAACCCCGATGCCTGGAATGCCAGGGGAGAATCTCTGGCCAGAACATCGGAATATGACGAAGCAATCCGATGCTTCACCAGGGCTATTGAACTCAACCGGAAACTCTCCAAGGCATATTTTAACCGGGGAGAGGCATACATTTCCAAGGGGCAATATGCCGCCGCCTGCTACAACAAGGGTTATGGCTACTTCCACCAGGGGAAGCTGGATCTTGCTCTGGAGCAGTTCAGCGCAGGAATCAAGGCAGAGCCGGACTTTGAGCTTATGTATCTGGGAAAAGCCCAGACCCTGGAGGAGATGGGTTTATTTCAGAAGGCTATCAACGAATACAAGAATGTCATCCGGAGGGCATCGGATCCCACTGAATGGCATGTGGACTATGCCAGAACTTTGTTAAACGAACTCCTGGGCCGTATGTGAGGTTTCCTCATCTGATTCCGGCTCTCCCGCCATGGGCAGGGTAAAGTAAAATATTGTTCCTCTGGGGTGGTTGGAGCCCACGCCGATGGTTCCGCCGTGATTTTCCACTATCTGCCGGGTTATGGCAAGGCCCAGGCCGAAGCCTCCCCCACCCCGGGATCTGGCCCGATCCGCCCGGAAAAACCGTTCAAATACCCGCTCCATATTTACTTGGGATATCCCCGGCCCGGTGTCTTTCACTTCTATCATACAGAAGCCCCCCCGGTCTTGGGTGGAAACAATAATCCGCTCCCCTGAAGGGGTATATCTGATGGCATTGTCCACCAGGTTGATTATCACCTGCTGAATCCTGTCCATATCCGCCATGACAGGGCCTCCAGATTCAAAGGCAGTATCGATGGTTATGTTTTTTTCGCCGGCCTGGGGAGAAAGCCTCATTATCACCTGGCTGATTATTTCCTCAATCCGGACACTGTGAATTTCCAGCGTTACCATTCCTGATTCCATCTTGGAAAGATCCAGCAGATCCTTGACCAGACGGGTAAGGCGATCCACTTCCCGGTTGATGGAGGACAGGAACTGGCCCGATTTTTCTTCATGGATGGCGCCATCCATCAGCAGTTCCGCCAGCCCCTTTATAGAGGCCAGGGGAGTTCTGAGTTCATGGGACACATTGGAAACAAACTCGGTGCGCATCTGGTCCAGACGCTTAAAATGAGTCACATCGTTGAGTATGATAACTGCCCCATGGGCAAAACCCTGTTCATTGAACAGAGGAGTGACGTGAGCGTTTATTGCAATATCTCCGGGAATATCCTCCAGAGAGCCGTTTATCTCTTTTTTAAAATCTGCATCTTCCACCAGGTGAAGCAGAGAATGGCCCGGCATCACCTGCTCCAGCCCCTTTCCCAGAATATCCATATCTCGTATTCCCAGCAACTGATATGCCTTGCGGTTTATCATTATCACCTTCATGTCGGTATCAATAACCAGAACTCCCCCGGCCATCTCCTTGAGGATGGCAGACAGCTTGTTCTTTTCCTCGGTGAGCTGGTTCAGGGTCTGTTGCAGGGCATCGGCCATCATATTGAAACCCCTGGACAACTGTCCGATTTCATTGGCGCTGTTCACCCTTACCCTTCGATCCAGCTGTCCCCGGGCAAGACTGTCGGCCTGTCGGGTAATATCAGTGATGGGTCTTGTGATGTAATGGGAAAAAAACAGAGAAAGAACCAGGGAAAGGGCCAGAGTTATAACAATACCCAGGTAAAACTGACCCCGTACGTGAGTCAGGATCTGCTCCAGGTAGGTTCTGGAGCGGGACAAATAAACGGCCCCAATTACGGTGCGATTCTGTCCGGGTGATATCCTGTCAAAAATCGGGTATGCCTGGGTGAAATCCACTGGGGAAACCATAGATCCGGGTTTTCCCGAAAGGGCAGTCCTGACTTCTTCCCGGATTGCCAGGTCCGGTTCATGGGTACCGCCGGTATCATAAACAGGCACTCCGTGTTCTGTGAGAATCCTGACCCGAACCCCAGTCTGATGAGAAATCCTCTCAATCATATCCCAGTAAAACCGGATCTGCCGGGGCGACGGCTCCCGCAGGCTGATTCCCGTGGGCCATCCTTCGGCGATAAGCTGTGCCTGGCGGAACAATTCTCCTCTAAAGTAGCCGGTGAAATATCCATCAACAAAATTCATCAGAAAATAACCCAGTACTGCCATGGAAAACATGATAAGCAAAACATATGTAAAGGTCAGCTCCCAGCCGATTTTCTTGAACATCTCACAGCTCCACCGAATAATTTATGAAGTTTCGACCGGCAGTTTATCGGTTCCTTGTATTTACCGGCGGATATTCATTTCAAAACCCCGGGTGATAACTGACAGAAGCAAGAGGAGATTGAACTGCAACTGCCGAATAA
>CAYNGH010000044.1:0-21601 GCA_964396845.1 uncultured bacterium
GGGGCTGACATGATTCATCTGGATGTCATGGACGGCCATTTTGTTCCCAATATTACTTTCGGCCCACCAGTCATCAGAGCCGTCCGGAAATATTCCCCCCTGCCCTTTGACGCCCACCTGATGATCCTGAACCCGGAAAAATACATTCACAGCTTCAGAGATGCCGGAGTGGACATGCTGACAGTCCAGGTGGAAATATGCCATCACCTCCAGCGGGTTCTGACGCAAATCCGTGAGGCGGGAATGAAAAGCGGAGTGGCGGTTAATCCGCATACTCCCGTGGATTTTCTTCCCCACATCCTGGATGTGACAGACCTGGTGCTGGTAATGACCGTCAACCCCGGGTTCGGAGGACAGAAGTTCATTTCCTCGATGCTCCCCAAGATCCGGCAGGTTCGAAATATCATCGACCAGGCGGATCATTTCATACATCTTGAAGTTGACGGAGGAATCGACCCGGATACCGCGCCTCTGGTTATCGATGCCGGGGCAGACCTCCTGGTGTCAGGCTCCTTCATATTCGGCTCCCCCGATTATGAATCCAACATCGGGAAGCTAAAAAATAACGGGGGGGATTAATGGACAGACTGGCAATCATATACGACGACATATTCCTCTCCCACGATCCCGGGGAGCATCCCGACAGTCCCCAGCGGCTCCGTTGCATCACCGATACCCTGTCAACGGCTCCATTCCGACACCGGCTGGACTGGTTCAGGCCACACCGGGCCACCCGGGACGATCTTCTCCGGGTCCATTCCCGGGAGATGATAGAACTGGCCCGGACAACCTCGGAATCGGGAGGAGGCCCCATCGATCCCGACACCATGCTTTCCCCGGGATCATATCAGGCGGCCCTGGCCTCGGCAGGATCCGGCAGGACTGCCCTGGACCTGATAACCGGAGGCAAATATAAAAAAGTTTTCGCCCTTACCCGTCCACCGGGGCATCATGCCACGTCAACCCGATCCATGGGGTTCTGCATCTTCAACAACATCGCCCTTTGCGCCAGGGAGGCCCTGGACATCCGGCATTTTGAAAGGGTGGCCGTCATCGACTGGGATGTTCACCATGGCAACGGCACCGAGGAGATTTTTTATTCCGATGACCGGGTATTATACGCATCGGTCCACCAGGTTCCATTGTTTCCCGGCACCGGCTATCCCCAGGACACGGGATATGGCCGGGGCAAAGGCTTCAATTTTAACTATCCCTTAGGTCCCGGGGCCGGAGGCAGGGAATATATCGAAGTATTCCGGGACATTAAAAAAGTAGTCCTCCAGTTCGATCCCCGGCTGATCCTGGTATCCGCAGGTTTTGACGGATATAATCAGGAATATCTGGCAGGCCACAGTCTGAACTATCAGGATTATGGGAAACTGTCAGTCATGGTTGATGAAATGGCCCAGGCCACTTCCGCCGGGGGGCGGGTAATCGCATTTCTGGAAGGTGGATACAACTTCCAGGGTCTTTCCCGGTCAGTGGCAGAAGTGATAAAAAACTGGCTTCCTGCCTCACAGGAAGCAGATAATTTAATAATGTAATCCGAAAGGACAGAAAAAAAGTGAACCACAAACCCGGATTAAAAAGATGCACAGGTATCATTCTGATAACAGCAGTTATTTTTATCCTTGGAGGCTGTTCCCCCAGGGGTAATCCCCAGGCTCTCTTTGACAAGGGGCAGGAGCTGGCCCGACAGGAGAACTTTGAAGAATCAGCAAAACAGTTTTATGAATATATCCGGGTAAAGCCTGATGATCCCCGGGGTTTCCAGATGCTATACAGGGCCCTCATGGGGGCTGACCGAACTGACGAGGCTTACACCATGCTTACCCGGGGACTGGAGAAACACCCCGATGACAGCGATCTTAACCTTGAGATGGGACAGTTTTTCATCAACAAGGGTATGTTCGAAAAAGCCAAGGAAAAGCTGGACACTGCATCGGAGCTGAACCCCGGCAATCCGACCCCAAAATATCTCAAGGGAATCCTCCTGGTTCAGGAAGGCAATGACAGGGAAGCATATGATGTTTTCAAAGACCTCATATCCCTGAACCCCGATGACAGCGAAACCAACAGAGAAGCAGTCACCCTGGCTTACACCTTTCTCTTTGAAATTATCGGCACTCTTGGCCGTAGTGACAACGAAGCCTTCTCGGTAATCACCAAGGGAATAAATTTCATGCCAGATTACGGCCGGGGATACACAGTGCTGGGGATTTATTTTTACAACAAAAAAGAACTTGACAGCGCTCTGAAACGTTTCGAAATAGCAATACAGAAGGGCCAGGACAGTGAATCCGGCAAAAACACTGAAGCATACGCATACCGCCTCATAGGCAGAATATACGATCAGCAGGGCAACCGGGAAAAAGCTCTGGAGAACTACCGGAAATTCCTGAATGCCTACAGCCCCGATGGCCGGGCAAGAATCCATCCCAAAGATGCCGCGGAGGTGCGAATCTACAGCGGGATTATCGAGGATGTCCTTGACATTCAGGGAGTCCGGGATCGGGTGCGGGAGCTGGAAAGATGACAGAACCCCATGGATTTGACAAGTCACAAGGACTGCTGTTCAACACGGTGCGTCATGTCCTGTCCCGATGCCCCGACGCAGATCCCCACACCACAGCGCAAATAATCTGCCAGGTTTATCAGAAAGCGACTGGCCTGAATAAAGCCGGGGATCAACTGGCATCTTCAGTGGCCACAGGAGGCAGGGATCTCTACCGGCTGGGATATATGCCCGGCACATCAGGGAACATCTCCCTGCGTCTGCCCGACGGCAATATTCTCATAACCCCGTCAGGGGTCAACAAGGGGCGGATGGACAGGGAGGATCTCATCATCATCGATTCAGAAGGAAACCTGATAGAAGGCCGGGGGAAGCCATCATCAGAATACAAGATGCATACGGCCTGTTACGATCTGCGTCCCGATGTGGGAGCAGTGGTTCACTGCCATCCCCCTTACTGCACAGCCATGGCATCCTGCGGGGTTTCCCTGGAGGACCCGGTGCTTCCAGAGGGGATCCTTGTGCTGGGGCCTGTTCCTCTGGTGGAATACAGCACCCCTTCCACCAGGGAAGTTTCTGACAACCTGATACCTTTCCTGAAGGATCGCAATGTTTTCCTGCTGGCAAATCATGGCGCTCTGTGCCTGGGGGCTGACCTGAACCAGGCCCTGCACCGGATGGAAACCCTTGAATTCACTGCCCGGGTTGTAACCATCGCCCGCACTCTGGGCCGGGAAAGAAACCTGACCCCCGCCCAGCACAGCCGGCTCCTGAAGGTGTGGAAAGACTCCACCGCTTAAGATTCAGATCCTGTGCATATATCGGAACAAATCTTCTTTTTGTACTCTCACTGTGGCGTGGATTTTTTCCCCTGCCAGCTCCAGCATCGCCCGGAGGGTATCCAGGCTACCTGCCAGATCCGTGGCGTCGGCCCGGATAATTATGGCCATCCGGCGATCTGTTTCAAAACACTCCGACTGAATGAGCTTCACTGACATTCGCTGGCATATGTTGCCGATGACCCCCTCGATGAGAGAGCAGAAGCTTTCGCCGTGGTATGTGGGAATCCCGTCAAGATGAGGCGGAGTATCTCCATTTCGAGAAATCTTAGCCTGAGCAGTTATGACAATGAAAGTTCTGTTCATGTTTTACAGATTCACCACAGTTACACCCCATCCTCCTTCGTGGATGTCCCCTTCCCGGAAACCTTTTACCACCCGAGAGGATTTCAGATAATCCCGGATCCCCTGCCGGAGGGCGCCGGTTCCCTTGCCGTGGACAATGCGGAAACTGTCCAGGCTGGCAAGACAGGCATCGTCCAAGTATTTTTCCAGCCGAATCACCCCTTCATCCACGGTCAATCCCCGGATATCCAACTGGTCTGAGATGTTGACTGCCTTTTCAAAACGGAGAGAAGATATTCCCACATCCTCACCGGGCAACTCCAGCAGTACCGGCTCCATATCCGACAGGGGAATCTCCATGCGGATATTGTCAATCTGCACCAGGGCAGTTGCTTCGTCCAGCATCCGATCTATGCGTCCCCGCCGGCCAGTGGTGGTAATTTTTACCGGCTGATCCTCAAAGAACTTTCCCCTGGGGGGAACCGGGGCTGAGGGTTGCTTCTTATCCCGGCGCATGCCCTGAAGTTTCTCAATGGTGCGATCCAGCAGGGATTTAACCTTTCGTTCCTTCTGCTGAACCCCGGCCCGATCCTGACGGCCTTCCCGGAAGTCCTTTATGGAAGCCCGCCACTGTGCCCTGGCCTGACGGAGTTCCCGGAAAACCTCCTGAAAAACAAGATCCATTTCTTTTGTGGCTTGCTGGAGGATCTCATCTTTTTCCGCCTCCAGCTCTTCGATTCTCATATCATACTCATCCCGCAGGATTTCCATCTGCTCCCGCTGTTCCCGGGCCTGTTCCAGCTCATCCCGGGTAAGGGCCTTCTGGCGGTCAATCTCCGACAACAGCGAATCCACCTTGTGATGAATCCCCCCCATGGAATTGCTGGCGATATTGATAATCTTCTGGGGGACTCCCAGCCTCCGGGCAATCCTGATGGCGCAGGATCTGCCGGGAAGACCGATCTGCAGGCGGTATGTGGGCATGAGGGTTTCCTCGTCAAACTCCACCGCGGCGTTGACAAACTCACTGTTTCTCGATGCAAATATCTTCAGCTCGTTGTAATGAGTGGTGGCGATTACCCGGCTCCCCCGATCCGTTAGATATTTTAAAATAGCAGAACCCAGGGCTACTCCTTCCGAGGGATCAGTCCCGGCGCCAATCTCATCCAGAAGTACCAGGGTTCGTTTTCCTGACCGGGGCAGAAGCTGAACGATATTGGCCATGTGGGCAGAAAAGGTGGAAAGGTTCTGGCTGATGGACTGCTCATCGCCGATGTCGGCATAGATGCCGGAGAAAAGCCCCACAACGGAGCCTTCCCCTGCAGGCACCGGCAGTCCCGCCAGAGCCATCATGGTCAGAAGTCCCGCAGTCTTGAGGGTTACCGTCTTCCCGCCGGTGTTGGGGCCGGTTATCACCAAACCCGCAAAATCCTCCCCTACCCGAATGTCAACAGGCACCGGCTTAACCTCCAACAGTGGATGCCGGGCTGATTTCAGGTTCAGGACGGGATCCTTTACAACCTTCGGGATGATGCAGTCAGAATCAATAATATATCGGGCCGCAGCCTGAAGAGCGTCATAATGCCCAATAAACTCGAGATTCCTTAACAAATCCTCCCGGCAACAGGATATCCGCCGGGTCAGGTCCAGGCGGATTTTCTCTTCTTCCCGGATCTCCTGGTTTCTTACATATTTCAGCTCGTTGGTCAGCTTCAGCACCGACAGAGGTTCCATAAACACCGTGGCACCGCTGGCAGAAGAATCCAGGGCAATTCCGGGAAACTGGGATCGGTATTCCTGCTTTACCGGAAGAACATGCCGATGCTCCCGGCTTGTAATGATAGGTTCCTGAAGCATCTTCAGATAATCGGGGTTCTTCAGAAAGCCTTCCAGATGTCCCCGAATCCGCCCCTGAAGGACCTCATCTTCCCGACGAAGCCGGGCCAGCTCCGATGATGCCCGATCCAGAATTCTACCATCGGATCCCACCTTTTGAACAATTTCCCTCTCCAGGGCTGGAAATGCTGTCAATGCAAGGGAATCCCGATAAATTTCCGGCAGAATGGCTTCCCGCTTGTCGAGATAACCCTTCAACTCTGATGAACGTTCCAGGGTTTGATAAACTCTTCGAATATCGCTACCCTGCAGAGGGATCTCTTTTGACGCCATTTCCAGTAATTTGTCAACGGGATCCATCTCCCCCACCGACAGGGGTTCCGTGGAATCAAGAATGCTGAGGGCTTCCCGGGTCTGCTCCTGAAGTCTTTCGATGGACTCAATCTCTTTTTGGGGCATCCGGCAGAGAACAGTTTGCCGGCCATAAATACAGGTAGTCTTCCCTGCAATTTTTTCTATAACCAGATTATATTCTAAAACCTTGAAGGTGTGCTTATCCATAATTACTCCTTTTGTCGGTCAATTTTACACCAGGAGCGGGGATTTTTCAAGAGGCAATGGAAGGTATATGAAGTGCCGGATTGAATTTGAAAAATCAATCCATTTTGAGAACCCAGACATTTAGAGGCAGGGACATGACGGATAAGGATAAGGAGAAGAAGAAAGGAAAATTACCGGGAGATGTGATCAGGGCAATCCTGTCGGTTGCCATTGTCACCCTTCTGATTTCCCTGTTTTTTCTGTCCATGAACCACTGGGGCCTGGCCCGGAAAAAGTATATTGTAAAACAGGTATCCTTGTGGGAGGTTTACAATCCCATCCCCAGGAGCTTCTCCGGCGACATCAGAATTGTGTCCGGCCCCATAGAGGAAAAAAAGCCCGGGGTCTTCATGGTATCGGATCGGATACAGGCTCTGGAAGGGAAAACACAGAAATTCCTCTGGGAAACCCTGGCCCCCGACAACACAGACAACCTGACTTTTACCGGTTTCGGACTGCTCATGGGCAGAAATCCCCTGCGATTCTACTCCCTTGCTGATGGAAAAATCGAACGGGAAATCCAGTTTGACAGGGATATCATAAGCATCCAGCCGGGGCATCTGCCCAACTCCATCGTAACCTTTGACGGAATGGATGTATCTCTTTATGACATCACCGGCGAGGTCCCCCACTGGACTCGAAGAATTTTTCCTGGGCAGATGAATCAATCTTTGCCCCTGTGGGCATCAGACGAGAGCATCATAGCCGGCTCCCGGGACAGGGTTTTTCTGTTAGATGCCAGAAACGGCAGAATAATTGGAGATATAATCCCCGGCGAAGGGCATCATTATACAGTGAGAGGCTCGTCAAACAACAAGAAATGCATTCTGCATCTATCCCCCGGCAAAGATGAATCAACAGGTCTGCTGAGGCTCTATAATACAAAAAGCGACACCGACACTCCCCAGGAGATCAAACCTGCCTGGGAAATCAGAACTGCCCCGCCGGCAGGAGCTCCAGCCATAACCGAGTATATGGTTCACACCGTATCCACCGATGACAGGGGCCAGGCAGTAATCCACGGATGGAGCCTTGATGACGGAGAGGAGATCTGGTGGAAGCCCCTTCCGGGAATCATCCCCCGCCAACAGCAGATTGCTCTTGCGGAAGACAGCGGAACCCTGATGGTGATTCATCCCGGTGCCGGGGTTTACTGGTTGGATTCCCGGAATGGAAACCAACTAAAGTTTGTGACCATCCCTGCCGATGACAGCGAAAATCCCCAGGGAATCCTGACAGCATGCCGTTACAAGTGGTATCTGTTTCTATATGACTCCGGCTCAGAAACCCTGAGTGCCTTGGAGGTCAGCATCAATCAGATGCTCAAGGAAAAACCGTGATCCGGTTTATATCATATATCCAGAAGGCCTTCTTTTTTTTCGTCGTCCATCATTTCCAGCAGGCCAGACTCAAAATCCTCAATACAGTCCCGCATATGCAGAAGATGCATCCTGACCCCGGACACCTGCTCCCATACAGAGTCGGGATCTTGGGTGTCGGTTTCGGCAAAATCTGACAATAGTTCCACATAAAGCCGTTTGGACATGACCATTATTTCTGCCAGCCGGTACGACAGCAGTTCTGCATCCCCGGCGGAATAAACCTGCATAGACTCAAGTTTTCTTTTGATTATCTCCTTGACCATCTTCTCCTGGTCAATTATCTTCTGAAGATTCCCATCCGACGCATTTTGAAGCCGGGGGTTCTTTTTATCATTCATAAGTTCTCTTCCTGTCTGTCAATACTAAGATATTTCAGCCCGCTGGTATAAAAGCGGGTCAGCTGATCCGGGGATAAATCATAAATCCGTTTGAAGCCGAGGGAAAAACATAACTCTCGAAAAAGATCCCCGCTGATCATCTCTTCGTTGGAAAGATCCCGAACCGATAAGGAGCGCCTTGTCTGGAAATGATTGTCCAGATATGAAATCCTCCGGGGATCCGCCTGATGATCTTCGATGCGAAGCTGACGGCCCTTGATGTTATCCATGGCCACAATAAAATTCAACAGGCCGTCAAAACCGCTGTTGGCGAAAAAACTCCCGGCATATCGAAGAAACAATATGATCTCCGCCATCAGCACTTTCAGAGGAATCACCTTCAGAAAGGGGCTTCCGTTGATGTTCTCATACTGGTATTCCCGGGTGACATCACATACATAATAAAGCATGTTATATATGTTAATCTCAAAGTAGGAATAATAGCTGATTCCGGGATTTTCCGATATTATACTTTCAAACTGGGAGTGAATTTTGGAGTCGGAAAAATCCGGCAGAACTCCTCCCCGGGCTTCCTGAACCGACTGCTGGGCATATCCCAGCAGTTTTTCAGCGCCAAACATCCTGCTGTGGGGAAAAGATGGAATCAGACACAGGGTCAACAGGGAATCAGTGCCATGATGCTCCTCAAAGTGAATCACCTTGTGGGTTTCCAGTCTTTGGCTGGCACGGGAGAGAAGGCTGTTTACAAAATCCTCAGCCTTCCGCCGTTTGCTCATAAGATATTCCAGCTCGTCAAACTTGGCCAGACGGGTAAGAAATTTCTGACTGTATTCATCGGTTCGCACATAAAGCCCGTTACGGCTCTTGTTGAGAACATGAGGAGTTTCCATGGACTGTTCCACATATATCACATAAAAGTAACGATCCTCAATCTCGCCATGGGGAATCGGCGGTGATACATAAGGAATGATGGGAGGAAATATCTCCTCGAAACACCATTGAACTATGGTCTGATCAAAACGGTTGATGCGCTCGACACCGGGCAGGGACTTTGCCCGCCCCCTGCCGTCTTCGTCAATGCCCATAATGATATAACCGCCGTATGTATTGGCAAAGGCGGACATCTTCTTCAAAAGGTTGGACTTGCCGGGATACTCACGCTTGAACTCCAGGCGGATGTTCTCCTCGGCGCCTTCCCTCAGAAGCTCCCGGATATCTTCGAAGGTCAGCTGATGAACCTGTTTTAAAAAGATGGACAAGGCTTATCTCCCGATTAATTGGCTCAATGTCATTTCAACAGCTCTCATCTTTAACCTGCCGACAGGTATTCTCCGGAGCAATCAGAGGCATATATGCAATCCATGCCGCAAGGATGGCAAAATATGGCAGTTTCATCCCCAGAAACAAGGTTTTTATCTCCCTGAATCGTATTGCAACAAACCCGGAGCAGAAACAGGCAAGAACACCATAGAAAAACCAGAGCAGGTAAAAGCAGACGGTTCCAGTCCTGTCCCCAGGGGGATACATCAGGAAATACATAAACACCAGACCAAAGGAAAAAAGTATGGTGACATGATTGTGAGGATGGGCATATGGAGTGACCACGGAAAAGAGCAACACCACCAGCCCGAAGGAGAGAATCTGCCGGTGTTTATCCGAATAACCCCTCATGACCCAAAGGGTGCCTCCCATAAAAGCAAAGACAAATCCATAATAAAAAGCATCGATTGCCAGCCGGTTGCCAAGACCGAAGAACGAATAGATTACCGAGTAGAGGGACATGTTCCATATTATGCTCATATCGATGGGGACCCTGCTGTGAAGGGAAAAATAATCCCGGTGCAGTCCAAACCCCCATATGAAACCCGGTATCATCAGTAAAATCAGAAAGGTTATCATGGCCCCGATAACAACCTTCCATTCTTTTTTCCAGATAAAATACAACAGAAAAAACAACGGCAACACCTTCAAGGCTCCCGCCAGCCCCAGGCACAGTCCCGCCAGGTTTTTTCTCCCTGAAACAAACAGGTAAATGGCCATGGCCCCCAGCAGGCCCACCAGCATTCCTGTCTGACCAAAGGCCAGGGCATCAATGGTGGGAGAGAAAAACATCGAAGCGATAAAAAACACCGGCACAAAAAACCAGTTGCCTTCAGCTCTTTTTGCATCAACCCTGTGCCATGCCAGGTAAATAAAAACCCCGGTTCCCAGAAGTTGAATTAGATTGAGAAAATACCACAGTCGCAAAGCTCCGGCATATCCCGGCAGTGCCATGGGAATCATCAGCATATAAAAAGAAGGCGGATAATTATTCAGGCCTCCATAGTTAGGGCCCGGCGGAAACCCCAGGGTGCCGGCGAACTTGTTGACATGAGCCACATCATAAATTAAAGGATCGCCACGCATGAGCATCTTTGATGACAGGTAATAGCCGACAAAATCGACCCGGTGGCGCATGACCAGATTGCCGGGAGTACCCGAGGCAGCCAGAAACTCCGGCATTGTAAAAACTACACATGCAACGGTCAGAGTCAGCAGTAATACTGCAACCAGGCCATATCTCCCGCAGAATGATTTCCGGGCTGATTCCTGTTGATTATCCTTCATCGTTTATCCCTGAACAAGTCTGTCTTTTCCGGGAGATTCGCCCAAGGGCAAAGATCCCCTTTTATGCTGTATCCGGGATTGTTCAACGAAGAATATGAAACCGGGTCTTGCCGGGAGAACTTTTTGAACTGCCGGGGATAAAATTGGCCACAAACTTTGTCCAGAATAGCCCCGCCTGTCTTGCAAGGCTTCCCAGGAGGCATCTGGTGGCCTTGACGGCATCCAGCTGAAAATAAACATCCAGAGCCGAGGAGGGACGATCTCTGACAGGGAGGGAAAGCATCCTGCCGATTAGCTCACTGGTCGTATCAGGAACATCCCGGTTCAACTCCTTTACAGGCTCAAAGGTGAAGGTAGGGCGGTCATCACCTTCGGGATCGATTCCCGTCAGCAGATAATGCATCAGAACCCCCAGGGAATAAAGATCACTGCGGGGCTGACATATGCCCTGATATTGTTCCGGGGCTGCATAACCGGGGGTTCCGATTTGGGTTCCCTTACTGCCGGGGTTATACTCCCGGGCGATGCCAAAATCCACCAGAAACAACTTGCCCTGGCGAATCATGACATTGGAAGGCTTCAAGTCCCGGTAAACTATGGGAGGATCCCCGTAATGCAGATAGCTCAACACATCCAGAAGCTGAAGAAAAAAACTCATGGCACCGGGAGTATCCATGGGCTTCCCGCCAAGGTCCTTCATAATATTACCCAGGTCCTGTCCTGATATATATTCCATCACCAGGTAATGAATTATACCGTCCCCCTTCTTCTGCCTCACCACAAAAAAATCCACCAGCCGGGGAAGGGCCTGATGGTTCAACCTCCCCAGAAAATCCACTTCCTGCATGAATCTTGCCTGGGCATATTGCCTCTCTTCGGGGTCAACAGAGGTCACCAGCATCTCTTTTATTGCCACTGGCCTGTTTTTTTCCCGATCCCATCCCCGGAACACCCTTCCCATGCCACCGGTGCTGATAACCCTGACAATCCGGTAACGATCCACCAGCTCAAAGGGAACCCGGTCGGCATCATCGGGAGCAGGCTCTTTGCAGTGACAGCAGAGGCTCTCATCATCGGCATTTAGTTTCTGACATTCAATACACAGCCAGGGCAAAAAATCACATCCCGTCAACACTATAAGTCACATGATAAATTTACTCCAAGAGGTTGTCAATACTGCCATATTTTCCCACATCATCCGGTGCAAGGGTTTTAATCTGTATTGTATTTTTTTCATAGTTTATAGTTTAATTGCTATGATTATATTATTTCAAGTATTTCTGTCACATAGACAAGTATATGACTATCTAAAGAAAGTTAATGTTAGTTCTATAGTATGATTTTTTATCATACTGAATGTCATATAATAATAACACAAATGAAGAACCTATGAATCCTCGCAGAATCAAAGCCGGCACCTGGCAGTCAGCAGGACCGGCAAATCATAAAAGCAGATGAACTGATTATAACACATAAATTAAACCGGGAGTTGATACCATTGGGAAGCTGTCAGGAAATTGCAAAATGCCCCCAGGAGGCCAGAGTCCTCTGCCAGCCCTACAATCAGGGAAAATCCTGCTGGATGAACCCGGAGGAATGCCGTTGCGTCATCCAGGTGGGCATGAGCTGTGAAGTCTGCCCGATATATAAAGAACACCGCCGGGACCTGGAAAACTTAGCCAGCCTGGATTTCAGGAAAAACCGCCGGAAGGTGAAGGCATTTCTCAAAAACATGGAGCCTATCTTTCAGGAGCATATTCCAAATAACGGAAAAAAGCTCAAACCTGTGGAAAAGCGAAGAAAAAAGATTCTCCGGGAGTTCACCATCAAGCTTTTAGAGAGTGAGGTCAACAATCGGAAGCAGACTCTGGAGAAAAATCTGCAGGAGTTATTCCGGGAACTCTTCTGACCCGGAGGGATGGGTGATTCGTGCAATACCTGGTGGGGGGCCGGGTATTGCTGTTTTATGAGGTAATATTTCTCATCAAATTGAATCTGTTGCGGACACATCCCTGACCAGAAGGGATCTGATGTTTTCAAGGTGTTCTCCTGGAGATGTCATCAGAAGTATATCTTCTGACAGCAGAGAAATTTTGTCATCTGCCGGCAATGCTTCTCCCTGACGGATTATGCAGAGCATCTGCACTTCCCGGGGCAGTCTTGTTTTCAGTTGTCCCGGGGTCTTTTCCATGGCAGGTGAATCGGCATGCAGGCGAATCTCACATACATTCAGAGGGCCATGACGGCTTATGACGGATATTCCGGCACTTTGTTCAATGGGTTTTTCCATCTTTTCCAGAACTGCATCGATGGAACTGACGGCCTCGTCAACCCCCAGGCGTCGGAATATTTCCCCGTTGGAGGGATTGTTGACCAAGGCTATGGTGGATGGAACCCGGAACTTCTTTCGGGCCAGCTGGCAAATAATCAGATTATCCTGATCCTTTCCCGTGACAGCTAGAATTATATCTGCCCGGGCTATTCCCGCTCTTTCCAGGATCATAGGATCGCAGGCATCTCCCTGAACAACAAGGCTCCCGAATTCCTCCAGGAGGCACTGGCAACGCCCCCGATCCTTTTCTATGATGACTACTTCATTTTTCTTGTCCAGGCGGGAATGGAGCAAGTAGTATCCCATATTCCCTCCCCCGGCGATAATACAGAACATCAGGCTTCACCTCCCGTTCCCGTATCCTGGTCATCGCTGGTTTTGATGGGGCCTGCCTCCAGCCTCAGAAGCAGGTCCGACAGCCGTTCAACTTTCACTACACCGAACAGGTGGTCGCCATCTTTAATCCGGGTATCGGATTCGGGGATAATTATCCTGAGATTTCTTATGATGGAGCTGATCCTGAATTCACCGGGTATTTCCACCTCGGAAACCTTCTTGCCGGTGCTTTCCCCGGATATTTTAATCTCCACTGCCAGGGCGGATCCGTCCCCTAACTGGTACTTCTTTACCAGGCCTGCCTCGACAATACCGCTACGCAACAGGTGGGCTCCCATAAGGCTGAAGTTCACCGTTTCCAGCCCCAGGTCAGAATATATCGCCGCTCTCCGGGGATCATATATACGGCAGAGAACCCGCCCCACCTGGTGAATTCCTCTGGCAATCTGCGCAGCCATCAGGTTGACATTATCGCTGTTGGTTACCGCCACGAAAGCATCGCATTCTTTCAGTCCCGCCCGCAGGAGGGTTGACTCCATGATGCCGTCCCCCAGGATTTTTCTGCCGTTGAAATTTTCCAGCCGTCCGAAGGCTTCAGGGTTTTTATCGATAACCGTCACTTGAATCCCCTGCTCCACCAGCATCCGGGCAAGGATTGAGCCTTGACGGCCACAGCCAAGAATTAGAGTCTTCATATTTTTCTCCAGTCAAACATACAAAGATTATTTCCCACCAAAACAAGTTTCCCTCCTGGGGCCATGCCTGTGGCAAAGCATTTCACCTCTGGTGGCAGGTGTCAGTCAATTAAAAACAAATTTAACATCAATGCGTTGATCCCCGATATTCCAGGAGAGGAGATGACAGTATGATAAAGGTGGGTACTTGCGGATTATCCTTTTCCGACTGGGTTGGAACGGTTTATCCCAAAGGCTTGAAAAGCAGTGACATGCTCAGGTACTACAGCAGAAACCTCGGTTTTGACCTGGTGGAGATTGATGTTGCTTATTATACCCTTGTCAAAAGCAGAACCGTTGAAGGTTGGGCCAGGGGGACACCTGATGAGTTCAAGTTTGCAGTAAAATGCCATCGGGGTATGACCCTGAACCAGAAAACACCAGTGGATCCTCGAACCGTTGACAACCGGGACTTGTTCCGGGCTTTTACAGAAACCCAGAAACCCATACTGTCATCAGGGAAAGCTCTCACATATCTGGCCCAGTTCGGCCCGGTGTTTTTCAGAAACAGGCAGAATATTGACTATCTTAAACTTTTCAGAGAAAGGCTCCCGCAGCTTCCCCTGACAGTGGAGTTTCGCCATAACTCATGGCTTTCGCCGGAGTCCATAGATGATACATTCCGACTCTTGCGGGAACACAACCTGGGATACGCGGTGGTGGATGAACCGGCAAAAAGAAGCCTCCCGGCCATGATTCCTGGGGCTACCAATGATATTGCATATGTCCGGCTTCATGGCCGGAGCAGTAAGTGGTTTGAGGGTGATGCCAGCCTGAGGTATGATTACCTGTATTCTGATGAAGAGCTGATGGAGTTTATCCCCGTCATCCGGGGGTTGGAATCAGGGGCTCGGATTGCAGTGGTTTTATTTAACAACTGCCATGCAGGGGCGGCCCTGAAAAATGCGATAAAACTGAAACAACTCCTGGGCCTTGCAGGAGTATTCAAGGAAATGGATACTCCGAGGCAACTTGAGATGGATTTCTGATGAGTCGCTGGAGCTTATGATTCCAACCGGGCCTTCATCATCTGAAGCATTTTCTTGGCTACATTTTTGTTGGAAGTCAACTCCAGCCCCTTTATACCCGGGGAAGAGTTAACCTCCAGCACCTTCCACTTGGTGCCGTCCTGAATTATATCCACCCCCGCCAGCTCCAGGCCCAGAATACGGGCAGCCTCTATGGCAAGATTCTTCTGCAGGGCCGATGGAGTCATAATCTCCAATTTACCTCCCCGGGAGAAATTTGATCGGAGAAGCCCCCCGGTCCCGGTGAGGGAGTCTTCATCGCCTTCCATAATGATTTTTGCCATAGTTTCCGTTTCATCAGGCACACAACGGGCAGCCCCCAGAACCTTGTTGAAAAGAACCAGGAGCCGGACTGTCTGTCCCCTGGAATTACGGGCATATCTTTCCACCATCAGATTCGCCTTGTGTGCCCACAGAGTCTGAGCACAGGCCATGAGAGTTTCCCGGCATGTGCAGTAGATCACTCCAATTCCCCTGGTACCGTAGATTGTTTTGAGAAAAACGGGATAACCGCCGACAGCTTCGACTGCGCTGTCCAGATGATCCACCTGGTGAACTGCCATAGATGCCATCACCGGCATACTGGCCCGGGCAAGATAAGCCGAGGTATGAAACTTGTTTCCGCAAATCTCAACAGAAGAAGGATTGTTGATGACGGGAGTTCCCGACATTTCAAGAAGTCTTGCTGCCAGATGAAAAAACTCTTTATCCTCCCGGTATGGAGGAGTTCTCAGGATCCCAAGGCTGTAGCCTTCCTGGGGTTTCCCCCCGAAAACTACCCGGTGATGGGTAAAAGAACACTCCAGGGGATTGATAACATCCACCTTGATCCCCAGTTTATGGCCTTCTTTGACAAAACGGGCATTGAAATGTGCCTTTGGGGACTTGGAGAGTATGAGAATTTTCAATTTGTCACCGGTCCTTAAGAAAGTGATATATATCTGTCAAGTCAAAATCAGGGAGTGTTGATAATTTCAATAACCTTGTAACGGGCCTTGCCCAGAGGGACTTCAACTTCCACCATTTCACTTCGCTTTTTGTTCATAAGGGCTCCCCCCACAGGGGATTCATCAGAGATGCGGGGTATCTTCCGGGAAGGATCCGACTCCTGGGTGGACACCAGCTCAAACTGCAGAGTTTTCCCCTCGTCAACCATCTCCACGGTGACAGTGGTGCCTACATCCACCACCTCTGCAGTCACATCGGATTTATCAAGGATTACTGCGTTGCGCAGGACTTTTTCAAGCTTGAGAATCTCTTGTTCCAGCTTGGCCTGTTCTGCCTTGGCATTTTCGTATTCGGTGTTTTCCTCCAGCTGGCCGAATTCCTTGGCCTGACGGATTCTCTCGGCAACCTCCGCCCTGGCGTGGGTACGCATGAACTTGAGCTTTTTCTCGATCTGCTTATATCCGTCCCTGGTGAGTTTATAAACCTTTTCGGTCATATTCAATCTCCTCGCATTAATTCAATTAACAGGAAACCCGGTGGCATGCCTCGTCGGGATTAAGCTCCACGATACGGGGCTTCAGATTCAGCCTCGCGATTGTGTCCATGTAATCCTCCCGGCTGATGTCTTCCCATTTCTTGCCGATTATGGACAACAGAGCCGCCTCCAGGACATTGGTCCCGAAAGAACGCCCCTGGATCTCCGGAGTGGTGGTAACCAGATACCGGACTCCCCGGCCTTTCAGATTTTCCAGATCCTCTCTTACCACGGTGTTGGTGATTATATCCCGGCCCGCAAGGCTTTCAGGAAGATAACGGCGGATAAAATGAAAATCCCCGGCAATAATCCCGGCCCAGTCAAAAAGCTTCTGATGCTTCGGCATTATCTGGGCGTATGTATCCTGCTTGCTCCCGGTGGGATAAAAGAAACCGATGGGCAGACGGCTTATCTCGGGCAGAAGCCTGTCGGCATATTCTTCCAGTTCGTCCAGGCTTGTAATCTCTTCATCCCGATCCAGGGCAAAAATCAGATCCCCGAATACCATATTGCATCCAGCTCTGGTGAGGCTTTCTGCCATGCCGAAACGATCCATCCCACAGACCAGCAGGCAGTTGGTTCCCTTAAAATTAAACCGGGGGTCCTGTTCCAGCTGGCTTATCACCCACCGTTCAAGACTGTTCTTCAACCCGGATCCGTCCACCACGGGAGTAATCTTCACCGCATTCATCAGCTTGATTCCATATTTCAGCTCATACCGTTTTGTCCGGGAATAGAGATATATGTCAGCACCGCCGATACCGATGGCATCCACCTTCCCGTCAAGTTCCGACAGCATTTTGCAGGCGGCGCGAAAATCGCCGTCGGTTCCCCGGCGGCTTATTTCAAAATCCTCTCCCATCAGGTTAACCCGGGCGGTATGATCCCGCCGGGAAGACCCAAGGCTGACACTGACAATTTTTTTCAACTCAATCAACTCCAGAATATTACTTGCATGCGGCCTTCTTCATCAAGGCATTCTGGTGAATCCTCTCCACCTCTTCATCGCTGAGAAACTGTTCAAAACTGCGGAATCCAGCCAGTTTGAAACCATGTTTTCTGGCCAGTCCTTCAATCTCCTTGACCTTTTCTAATTTTATTCCACGGCCCAGGCTGAAGTTTTCAAAACGTCCCTCCAGGGCAAGGATGATGGTTTCAGCCATACAGGCCAGAGAAACATTAGGGGGATAGCCGAAATCATAGTTGAAGTTCACATTTTCCCCCGGCACCTGCACAACTCCCCCTTCGATTACCAACACATCGGGGCGGAGTTTCTGGACTTCCCGGCTCACATCGTGGGGAAGGGACACATCGCACACCACAGCGCCGGGCTTGAGGAAATCCGCCATTATTATGTTTCCCGCGCTGGATGTGGCAGTTATGATAATATCCGCATCCTGGATTCCCGATGCGATGTCGGTGGTATATTCAACGGGGTTGCTGTTGTTTTCCCTGAGGATGGAGCAGACCTTTTCCAGCCTTTTTTCAGATCGGGCGATGAGGGTCATGCGCCGGCATTCCCGCACCAGATATTGAGCGCAGGCCTTGCCGATGGATCCTGAAGCGCCAATCACCGCAATGTGAGCTTCTGACAGACGGATCCCCATGCGATCCGCCGCAGCCTGGGCTCCCTCCAGAGATGTTGCAATGGTGTAGGAATTTCCGCTGGTCACTGCCATCTTTGTGGATTTTGCCAGGGTAATCCCCGCATCACCCATCACCGCAGTGTATCCTCCCAGCCCTATGATTTGCGCTCCCAAATCTTCGGCCACCTTAACTCCACGGTATATCTTGTCCATCACATATTGTCGATCCATATTGACAAACTGACTGGGAAGCAGAGGAACCGCAATAAACCAGCCCTCCACTTCCTGACCGGTTTTGGACATGATCCCCACTATGTCTGAACGCTTGTGAACAGGCATCCAGTCAAGAACCTTCTCGATAAGATCCTGCCTCTTGTTGGCGGCCTTCGGCTCAAGACGGACCACATCCTTCATGTCCAGAGGATGTATTAAAAATGCAAACTTATTCAAGAACTTATCCTCCTGCTCCAGGTCCTGATTATCCTTCGATCTTATCTTTCATTCCCTGAAGCATCATTTCCGAGTTTTCCCGAACTTTTTCCTGCAGGGTGGGCCCGATGAGTTCTGTGAGGGATGGCATCCCAAAGTCATAATCAACTCCCAGGACTACCCGGCAGCCTTTATTTTCCGGAGTAAAAATCCACTCCCCTTCAAACTTGTCCAGGTCCCCTTCAATCATCCGGTAGGCAATCTTCAACTGTTCGTGGTCAAAGTTGTCTTCTTCTGTCCAGATGAGGGGAGTCCCCTCGATATTGGACACCCATTCGCTGATCTGGCTGGTTCCGTTTTTCTCCAGCACATTCACTTCCTCCACATCTTTCATGTATTGAGGAAATTTTTCCATATCCTTGGCTATTTCAAACACATCCCTGGGATCTCCATTGATGTATATAGTAGATTCTACATATGGCATTGGACAACCTCCAAATTATTCAAAGCGTTGACGGGTCTGCTCCAGAGATTCTTCCAGGGCTGACAGGCAAAGATCAATCTCCTGGCTTTTTACATTCAGGGGAGGCTCGAAGCGAATAACCCTGGGCTTGTTAAGGGTATAAACGGCAATTACCCGCCGTTTGGCCATCTCCATTATCAGAGAACCGCCGAATTTCTCCTGAGTCATTTCCATCCCTATCATCAGGCCCTTTCCCCGCACCTGGGCTATGAGATCTTCATACCTGCCGGCCAGTTTCAAAAGACCATCCATGAGATACTTGCCCATGACCCCGGAGTTTTCCACCAGGCCTTCATCTTCAATGACCCTGATGGTTTCCAGGGCTGCCCGGCAGGCCATCTCTCCTCCGCCAAAGGTGGATGTATGGATGGTGGGGTTCTGTCGGAAGGCTTCCCACACCCGGGGAGTTCCCATAAAAGCTCCCACAGGCATCACCCCGCCTCCCAGAGCTTTGGCAAGACACATCATATCCGGGGATACATTCCAGTGTTCCATGGCAAACATTTTTCCTGTACGTCCCAGGCCGGTCTGGACTTCGTCGGCAATAAGAAGAATACCCTTCTTTGTGCAGAGTCTGCGGACTCCCCCGAGATAATCGTCGGGAGGAAGCATGATCCCCCCTTCTCCCTGAATAGGCTCCAGCAGGACCGCTGCGGTATCGTCATCCATGGCCTGTTCCATGGCGGACATATCCCCGAAGGGAACCTGTTCCATCCGGGGAAGCAAGGGATGAAAGCCTTCTTTAAAAAGATCCCTGCCACTGGCGGAAAGGGCTCCCAGGGTTTTGCCATGGAAAGAATTGCACGCGGCGATAATCTTGCTCTTGCCTGTGGCCAGCCGGGCAGTTTTGATGGCGCCTTCCACTGCTTCTGCTCCGCTGTTGCAAAGAAAAGAAAAAGTAAGTTCTCCCGGTGCAATCCGGGCCAGTTCCCGGCAGAGTTCCGCCAGCACTCCGTTGAAGAAAACCTTGGCCGACAGGGGCATCTGATCCAGCTGATCCTTGACCGCAGAGATTATGCGGGGATGCCGGTGCCCCAGGGAAAAGACCCCGTAACCGCCGGCAAAATCCAGGAAACCTTCTCCCTGCAGGTTATACACATAACTTCCCAGGGCGTGATGTTCCACGGTGCCGTATCCCGACAGTTTCAAGAGCCGGGACAGAGTGGGATTGTGAAACTGTCGGTACTGACGTTCCACTTCCCTCTGAATCTTTGCCGGGGGGCAGGTTTCCACAAGATTGTTCATGAGAGGCTTCTCCAGAGAAATAGTCCCCATTGCGGGATAAAACCGCAGAATAATTCGACGAAGCCCTTCAATATCCTTCAAGCATATCCTTCCCCATAGACCGGGAAAAAAAGGATATGGGACATACTGGAAGGAATATGCAAAAAAAACAGAAGAGAAAAAACAACAAGGAGATTGCATCAATGGATCAGATGGGCTATTTCTTCAAGGGGTTCATAGGAATTGCGGTAATGCTGGGAATCGCACTGCTGGCATCCCGAAACCGCCGGAAGGTTTCCTGGAAACTGGTGGCTGCGGGCACCTTGTTGCAGTTCTTTTTTGCTTTCCTGGTATTAATGACCCCCATGGGCAAGTCATTTTTTGCCGCTTTCAATGATGCTGTGCTTAAGGTACTGGGCTTCTCGGATCAGGGGGCTTCCTTCATCTTCGGCAACCTGGTCAGCGATTTCAGTATCGGGGCGATTTTTGCCTTCAAGGTTCTGCCCACCATCATCTTCTTTTCATCCCTGATCAGCGTTCTTTACTATCTGGGAGTAATGCAGCAGATTGTCAAGGTTTTTGCAGTTCTGATGATGAAAATTCTCGGAACCTCAGGAGCAGAAACCCTGTCCTGCTCGGCAAATATCTTTGTGGGCCAGACCGAGGCCCCACTGCTCATCAAACCCTTCGTAGAAACCATGACCCCGTCGGAGCTTCTCACCATCATGACTGGAGGTTTCGCCACAGTGGCTGGCGGAGTCATGGCAGCGTATGTGGGGATGCTGGTTAACACCTTCCCGGACATTGCGGGACACCTCCTTTCCGCATCCATAATGAATGCTCCCGGCGCAATTGTGATGTCAAAGATTATTCTGCCGGAAACAGGAGAGCCGAAAACCAAGGGTGAAGTCAAGGTGGACCTGCCCCTCACCGATGCCAATATCATCGACGCTGCAGCCAACGGCGCAGGACAGGGCCTCCAGCAGGCACTGAACGTGGGAGCAATGCTCCTGGCTTTTATAGCCCTCATCGGCATGATAGACTTTGGAATCTCAAGACTCGGGGCAGTTCTCCTCAACGATCCTTCCCTTTCGGTAACGGCAACGGGAGAGAAGGCAATGGTCTGGATATTCCCTGCCCTGTTCTTCTACAAGATGCTGGTGCTTCTGGGGTTTGGGTTCATTCTTGGGATGATTTTCTCTAAATCGAAGAAAACCTCAGCCTTTGCAGGAAAACTGGGCAAGTCCCTGAGCATGAATCCAAGGCACTCATCTTACACTCTGGGGATGCTCATATCCCTGGCGGTGGTCTTTATCTTCCACATTGCCGGGAATGCCTTCGGCGGGAAGATCCCCTATGATCAGCTGAATATGTCCTTGATATTCGGATGGGTTTTTGCTCCGGTGGCCTGGGTCATGGGAGTCCCCTGGAAGGACTGTGTCACTGTCGGGGGCCTCTTTGGACTGAGGCTGGTTATAAACGAATTCGTATCATATGCGGAGCTGGCCAAAATGCTCAATGACG
>CAYNGH010000045.1:0-20754 GCA_964396845.1 uncultured bacterium
AACCCGACGGGGCTGAAGGCCATCGGCGGAAACCTTTACGAAGCCACCGAGGTGTGCGGTGCCATGACTTCTGATATTCCCGGCCAGAACGGTCTTGGAATAGTGGCCCAGGGTTTCCTGGAAAAATCCAATGTCAATGTTGTGGCGGAAATGATGAACATCATTCAGGCCCAGCGGGCATATGAGATGGCTCAGAAGGGCGTCCAGGCCGCCGATGAAATGACCCGTATGGCCAACCAGCTTCACAAGGGTTAACCGGTGACCGGCAGATCAATTAATATTTGGAGGGATAACAGGTAATGAATATCCATGGAATGAATCCCCAGCCAATCCAGAAGGCAGCCGAGAACCTTCCCTCGGCCAGGAAAAATGATGCGGCTCTGCAGAAAGCCTGCAAGGAGTTTGAATCTCTATTCCTGAATCAGTTGCTTACCTCGATGCGTAAGACCATACCCAAATCAGACCTGATGGGGAAGGAAGCAAGCCAGGAGAAGGAAATGTATGAGAGCATGATGGATCAGGAGATGGCCAAGTCCTGGTCCCAGGGTGATGGTATCGGCCTGGCCAATGTTCTTTATCAACAGCTCAAAAAAGACAAGGCATAGACTGGCATTATACGGCAATAACTGAGGCAGTCCCCACAGGGGGTTGATTCAGGCAGGTGTACAAAAATCCTCGCCCCGGTTGAAGCCGGGGTTTTTTTCTTTTAATGACGGCTTATGCTGTAAAATTGAGATAATCTGTTTTACTGTGAAAAACCGGAAAGGATTTTTAGCTTTTTTAACTAAATTTACATTAAAGCAAAAATTCAGTTTGAGGGCAACCTTGACACATTTATTGCTGGTGAAGTCATAACTGAAGTATTAATAGAGTATTGGAATCAACTCATGAGAAATATTGTTTACAACTTGTTTAAACAGCTTGCAGTAAAAGTCGGGTTACCCTTGCGGTGGAAATATTTAACAAAGCGTCTTTCTCCTTATCTGAAGAATTCCGGCAGGGTCCTGGATGTGGGAGCATCCTGCGGAACTCTTGCCTGTGAGTTGTCTAAGGACATTCCTGAAGCAAAATTTGAAGGTGTGGATGTATATCTGCAGCCGGAAAGCTTTATTCCCGTTACAAAATATGATGGAAAAAATATACCCCACCCTGGGGATTCCTTCGACTGCGTCATGCTGATTGATGTTCTCCATCATGATAATAATCCTGAAGAAGTGTTGCGGGAAGCAAAACGCGTATCACGAAAGTATATCCTTATAAAAGATCATTACTGGGATAATGAGGTTGACTTTACCCTGCTCAAGGTTGTTGATTATGCCGGCAACAAACCCTGTGGGGTCAGGCTGCCTTATAACTTCATGAAAATCAACGAATGGAACGGAATGTTCAACAGAACCGACCTGAAGACCAGAAAAATTGAAAAATTCAGGTACAACGCCGTTGACCCTTGCAAGCATGTGATCTACCTGCTGGAGAAGTAATTTTTTACCCCTGGTTTGTAAAGAAAGTATTCAGAGCTCTGCCGGGCTGATGAGTTATCGTGGATTCCAGATTGTCTGCCCCGGCGATTCTCAGGGTGTTGCGGATGAGATCTCTGGTCTGACTGGAAATACCTGCTCCCAGGTGAGATGCCTCCTGATAGTCCCGCATCAGTTTCCCCAGGGCTCCGCCGGGAGTTGCCTGATTATAAACACTGGGCCCATTGTTTTCTTTTCCCTTTTCGCTGTTGCCGTTAACCGACAGCCCCACCACAGGAATACTGGTGTGACGGTTGGCCCCCATCTGGTTGCCTGATTGGATCTCCTGCAGGACTGCGTGGCAGTCGTTGGCTATCATCTGATCAAAATTGGCTTCCTTTGCAGGTTTGAAAAGCTGGGCTGAGGCAAATTTCTTTTTCAACTCGAAGGAATTCTCTGTGTTGGTTTCCAGGGGAGTCCCCCGGAGCATTCTGGCGTGATCTTCGCCGGCTTCATGAGCTTCCAGCCGTTCCAGCATGCTTTGAACCTGCTCAATTTCCTGGCGGTTTTCTCCCGGCCCTCGGGTGGAAATAATCTCCACCTTCTTCTTTACCTCAACACGGGTATGCATCATTATCTGTTTTTCAACAGCAATATTCGCCTGGGCTTCGGGAGTATTGGCTTCCTGGGCAGCCTCTGCAACGGCCTGTTTCTCGATGGATACCGGGTCATCCTTGACACTGCCGTCCCGGACAGGCTCCTGGTCAATGGGTTTGTCATCTGTTGCAGTTTTGTTATTGTCAATATTGTCGGGTTTGACAGGTTCTCTGTCCTTGACCGGGTCCGGGGCTGGTTTTTCTGCTTCTTCTTTTGCCTGGTTGTCCTTGAGCTGGTCAACTGCTTTATCTTGATTTTTGGCTATTTCCGATGCATTATCCTTGCCTTCTATTTGCTTCTGTATGCCCGGTGGCAGACCCTTGCCGTCTTCTCCAACTTTCTTGGCCAGTCCCGGCGGAAGGCCTTTGCCGTCTTCCCCGGCTTTCTTGGCCAGTCCCGGTGGCAGGCCCTTGCCCCCGCCGGCTTTCTTGGCCAGTCCTGGAGGCAGTCCCTTGCCTCCGCCTTGTGCTTCATTTTGTTCTGCCTGAATGTCCTGCTTTGCCTGATCTTTATGCCGGGCGACTTCTTCCTGCTGTCTTTCCATTTTATCTATGGTCTGGTTCTGCTGAGCCTTGTAATTGTCAAGTATCTGGCGATCCGCTTGAGATTCTTTACCGCCGGATTGATCCACCTGTTTTTCGTATTGCTGGAAAACTCTGTCCTTCTGGGCTTTGAATTCCTTCACCTGATCATTGTCCCTGGCATCATCCTGTTTGATCCAGTCAGGAACCTTAAAATTATCATTGCCGGAGGGTTTGGTTTCCTGAACTGCTTCAGGAGAAACAGATATTTTATCGCCGGCATTATCCTGTTGCGGGATCTGCCGGGTCTCTTGGGGCTTCCCCCCTTTGTTTGGGCCTCCTGCATGGGCTGGCGGGCCATGGCCTGCGCCCTTGATATTATTGCCTGCTCCGATGGGTTTTGACATTTTTATCTACCCCCTGGCATTCTTCTCCGTATGTTTTTATGGGAAGCAAAAAAGAGTATGCTCCTCCTGTTAATATTATATCATACCCCCTTGGAAACTTCGAGCATATGTTGTTACCAAATTGGTAAAAATGTAAATATTGTGTTAAAAACATGTTAACACCCTGTTAACATGTTTAATGTGGATACTTCATTTGTCCGGGGATGCCTGTTACAGGAATTGCCCCCGGATGATGGAATTTATACTGGTGGCATTCGACATGGGAAAGGTTTCATATGGCCGAGATACTGCTGACAATTATTTACTACGGGATATTGGGCCCTGTTCAGTGGATGATGAAGCTGGCGGGTATTAAACCTCTCGATTGTTCCCCCGGGGGTGAATCCTGCTGGGTGGAGATTCCTGAAGGCCATCGGCTTCATCAATGCCGTGGAGCCTTCAGATGCGAGGAGGAGCAAAGTTGAACATCCTGGGGATATCGTGCTTTTATCACGATTCTGCCGTTGCATTGCTTCAGGATGGGCGGGTAGTTGCCGCCGCGGAAGAAGAACGGTTTACCCGGCAGAAGCATACCAGGGATTTTCCTTCCCATGCTCTGGATTTCTGCCTGTCCCAGGGAGGGATTAAATTTGATGATCTCGATTATATTGCCTTTTATGAAGTTCCCCGGCTCAAGTTCCACCGGCTGATTATGACATACCTGGATCAATATCCCCACAGCCGGGAGCAGTTTTTTTACTTTCTGCCCATGTGGATGCAGCGAACCAGAGAATTCCGAAAAAAACTGGAATCCCGCATTCGAGGAAAAACCCGGATTGTATATGTTCAGCATCATGGCACCCACGGGGCTGCAGCTTTTCTGCCTTCTCCCTTTGAAAAAGCCGCTATTCTCACCGTTGACGGGGTGGGGGAATGGGCCACCACCAGCTGGGGAGTGGGCCAGGGAAACAGGCTAAGTCTGCACAGCGAAATTCGGTTTCCCCATTCCCTGGGGCTTCTTTATTCGACAATCACATCTTATCTGGGGTTCCGGGTCAACAACGGCGAGGGCAAAGTGATGGGCCTTGCCTCCTATGGAGAGCCTCGCTTCATAGAGCAGTTCCAGAAACTGATTCGAATTAACCCCGATGGCACATTCTGCCTGAATATGGATTATTTTAATTTCCACCGGGGACTGGAAATGTTCAATGACAGATTTCATCGGCTTTTTGACTGCCAGCGTCAGCCCGAGGCAGCCATCGAAAAAAAACATATGGATATGGCGGCAACTCTGCAGTATTTTCTGGAATCAGCCATGGTCCTGATGGCCAGGGACATCCGGGGTAAGACCGGCCTTGACAGTTTGTGTATTGCCGGGGGAGTAGGACTCAATTCCGTGGCCAATGGCAGAATTCTGAAGGAATCAGGCTTCAGGAATATCTTCATCCAGCCTGCCAGCTCCGATGCCGGTTCTGCCCTGGGAGCAGCCCTGTATGTGTGGAACTGTCTGCTGAACCGGCCTGAACGGTGGGCCATGAACCCTTACCTGGGATACCGGGGGACCCGGCATGAGGTGGAAAAATACCTTGACAGAGCCGGTATTCCCTATGAAAAATTAGATGATAATGAGCTTTTTGACCAGGTCGCCGGGCTGATTTCCAGGGATAAGATGGTGGGATGGTATCGGGGCAGGATGGAATTCGGCCCCCGGGCCCTGGGTAATCGGAGTATTCTGGCCAACCCCAGAAGTCTTTCCATGAAGGATGTCTTAAATGCCAGGGTTAAATTCCGGGAACCTTTCCGGCCCTATGCCGCTGCGGTAATGGAAGATCACCTGGGGGATTATTTTGACTGCACACATCCTTCACCTCACATGCTTCTGGTTTATAATGTTCTGGAGCATCGAAAGCTGGAGATACCTTCAGTCACTCATGTGGATGGAACCTGCCGGGTTCAGTCGGTGACAGAAGAATCCAACGGGGATTTTTACCGGCTTATTGATGCTTTTTATCGGGTTACAGGGACTCCGGTGCTGTTGAATACATCTTTCAATATTCGGGGGGAACCCATTGTAATGACCGTCAGAGATGCAGTTAACTGTTACCAGAATACAGGGCTGGACGCCCTGGCCGCCGATAACTGCCTTCTGGTAAAGGACAGGGGGGAGGCCCGGTGACAACGACTTCTTCCTGCTCCCGCAGTGATGAAGGTTGCAGGGTGCTGAAATACCTGCTGGGGGTTCAACTTGCCATCGTTGTATTTGTAATGATATATTTTTCCTGCCGGGAAAATCAGACAATAATGATTCTGGAACAACCTCTTCCTATTCAATATATGAACAAGGCCAGGGATCAGGCGGTAACTGCGGAGAGAATTCATGATACTGTAACTTTTCTTACTGGCGACGGCAACTATCGCGGGGATCTTGAGGCTGATCGGGGGCAGGGGCTTTTCATCAGCCTTCGGGAGGAAATATCCCCCGATGCTCCCCTGCTTGATTTATTCCGGGAATATCTGGGGGAGGATGAAGCTGATGCCATCGCCCTGGAGATGAGCCGATCCGATTCCCTGAACATGTTGATGGGGGCCGGCAGTGACAGCAGAGCCTTCATGCACAACTGCCAACGGCTGACGGTTATATCCATGGCCCGTTCTCCCCTTCTTCCCTGGGATCGGGAGCTGGACCTTGTGATTCTTCCGGGGTTTTCCCCGGGAATGACGGGAGGACTCAACCGGATCCTGATGGAAAATCCCCATGTGACGGTTCTCTGCCCGCCGGTGACCTCCGGGATCCTGGCAAATCATCTGGATTTCCTTGACAGCATTCCCCGGCTGGTACCTGTGTTTCCCGGCAGAACCCGGCTGACGAATCGTCTGTGGAGTCTGGTTCTTCCCACAGGAGAAGGTTCTCCGGATTCGGATTATGAACTTTTTCTGCTGGCGGAAACCTCCCGGGGAATGGTGTTGATAAGCGGAATGGGCCGGCCCGGGGTGGAGGAGATTCTCGGGCATTCTGCCTTGGATGGCTTTGATTTTTCTCTTTTTGTTGGGGGGGTTGATATGGCTATGGTTCTCGAGGATCCAGCCCTGCTGCCTTCTCTTGAACGGGTAAAAAAACGTTTCCCGGATTTGATAATAAGCCCCAATCACAAACTATCTCCTGTTGCTCGGAATGCAATGGAACAGGTGTTTGGTGACAGGCTTATGGTGCCGGGAACCGGGGATGTGCTTGATATTGAACAGGATATGCTCTATCGGTTCCGGGTTCACAGGGAAGATTGATTGTAATTATCAGGATGGTTTCTTGGATATTGACTGATGACGGGAAAAAGAATGTTGCCCTGGCTCAGGGTGATGACAGGAAAGGCTCTGAACTTGCGGGATATATAAAAGCCCTGACGGTCAGTCTTGCCTGTGGGATTATCCCCCTGTGGCAGGTTCTTTCCCGAATGGGGAGCCATTACATTGGCAGGGGTGAGCTGGAAGGCTGGCTGTGGCGGTTCTGGTGGATGAGGCAGTTGCTGGGAGCCATCTGGAATCGAACTCCTCTAAATCCGGGCATGTTGATATACACTTATCTCACTGCGTCAAATTACCCTGAATCGGGGAATGTTTTTGACCTGCAGACCTTTTCTCTGGCTCTACGGCCCATGCTGGGGGATCCTGCCTATTACAATATCAAAATACTCCTTATTCTCCTCTTCAACGGCATCGCGGGATATGCTCTGTTTCTGCACCTGAGCCGTCGGCGGAACTTGTCCCTGGCGGGGCCGGTCTTTCTGATATTAAATCCTTATGTTTTCTATGAGCTGGCCAGCGGTCGTCCCCGGCATGCCATTCTGTTTCCCATGGCCTTCTTTGTCCTGTATCTTCATCGAGCTTTTGAGCTACGCCGGCGGAGGGATGTTCTGCTGTGCGGTCTGTGGCTGGGGATATCTACTCTGTTCTTTCAATATTACGGTATGTCTGCATTGTTTTATGGCCTGCTGTTTCTTGTGTTTCAGGGGATGAATCAGGGGCTTAAAAAAGTGGCAGAATTCCTGCCCCAGGCAGGTTTGATCCTGCTGGTGTTTCTGACAGTATCTCTGCCCTTTAATATCGGGTATCTGCAATTAGCGGCAGGAAGGGGCCTGCCCGAGGTCACCTATGGCCGGGATGTCCCCTCGGTGGAGTTTCTCCGGGGCAGTCGGCATGCCATTGAACCCCGGGATGACCTGACCAACTCCCTGCACCGGCTGGGACATGGATCCCTCCCGGTTGATTTCCCCCTGGGGCGAAGCCATGAAATATTCATTCCGGCGGGTATGCTTCTTTTTGCCCTGATTCCCCTGTTTTTTGTCCGGCGGGTTCCATGGCTCCAGATCTTGGCAATGCTGTTGTTCTACCTGTTGAGCCTGGGGCCTTATCTCAAGGCCGGGCCGGGAATTACCGATTATGTGAGCACTTTGTCGGGAAGCCCGGTGCCTCTGCCCTATGCCTTCTTTTTTAAGTATGTTCCCTTTGTGTCCCGTTTATTTGAGCCTCTGCGGTTTCTGGGGATGTTTTGGATAGCCCTGTTGGGAGTATGCGCTGTAAATGGGAAACAACTCATAGAAGTCTGTTCAGTGAAGAACAGGAATATTGCAGAAAAGTTAGCGCCTTTGCTGGTGCTGGTGTTGATTGTTCAAAGTGTTCTGCAGGCTGTATCCGGCGGGGTGGTTCCATTGCCCCTTACAGAAGTCGCAGTGCCGGAGTTTTATCTGCAGTTGAGAGAAGAGCCTTCCCGGGAAGCCTTAATCGAGCTTCCCTACAGGATTCAGTCCGGGGATTATGTTAATTATTATCAGATTTACCATCAGCGGAAAATCCTCTGGTCATGGGCCCATGGCAGTATTCCGCCGAAATTTCCCCGGGATACATATCCCGTCTACCTGTCCCGGGCGGATTATTCTCCTGATAATACCTTCATCAGGTATCTTGAAGAGATTAACCATGGCCCCTGGGTGGAGGCAGAATTTCATGATCGGGATCTGGATGCCTTGATTGACGCAGGTTACCGTTATGTGGTATTGCACCAGTATGGGTGTTACCTTCATGATCCCCAGGGTGAGTGGATCATGTTCCAGGGGATTGCCCGGCGGATGGAGGATATTTTTGGCCCTCCGGTGATGCAGTTCCGGGAAAAAATCGGCGGATACCCTGATAAAATATTTTTTATGCTGGTTTATGACACCGGCAACAGGATTCCAGCTGTGCCGGGGGAAAGTATGCCACCGGAAAGTGAGGTGCCCGGTGAAGGAATGGACTGACCAGTTTAATTCATTTAACAGCCTTAAGGGGCTTCTGTTCAGGCCCTGGATGGAGGCAATCCTGTCGGGGGACTTTCTGCCACCGGTGGAAGCCTCTATTGATCCGATATATGACTGCAACCTTGACTGTGTATGGTGCAGTTCGTGTCATATTCTTGAAGACCCCGCCTTGAGGGGTTCAAAAATGACCCGGGATCATCTCTTGAAACTGTGCCGGTTTCTGGGACACTGGGGTGTGAAGGGAGCCTGCTTTGCCGGGGGAGGAGAACCGTTTCTTCATGAGAATGTTTCCGAGGCAGTGGAGGTCCTGTGGGAAATGGGGGTTCAGAGTGCCTTTCTCACCAACGGCACAGTAATCCGGGACAAGGACATAGATACTATGATTGCCCGATCTCGTTGGGTGGGGTGTTCAGTGGATGCTGCGGGCAGGGAAACCTATGGAGCCTTGAAGAGAACCAGTCCCGGAAACTTTGACCGGGCAATGGATTTCCTCCGAGAGGTATGCGCCAGAAAAAAAGCCGCGGGAAGCAGGCTGGAGGTTTCATTCAAGTATCTTCTTTTTCCGGAAAATGTGGAGGAGCTTTATGACGGCGCTCTTCTGGCAAAGAAAACCGGCGTTGACTACATTCATATCCGTCCTGTTGCGTGGGAGAATATTCATGGCGGTTGCAATGAACCCCTGAAGTTTGATCTGGACCTGGTGAATCGTCTTCTTGAGAAAACCTTCCAGCTGGAGGATGACAACTTCCGGGTATATGGAATCCGCCACAAGTTTTCTCCGGCCTTGAATCTTCGCCGGGGATTCAGCCGATGCCGGGCAGCTCCACTGCTGGTAAACCTGGGTGCTGACGGCGGGGTTTATCTGTGTGTGGATCACCAGGGCTGTCAGGCTTTCCGTATCGGCAGTCATCATCCCGACCCCTGGCAAATCCTTGATTTCTGGGGAGGAAACCGACACCGCCAGATGATGGAACAGGTGGATCTTTGCCGTTGTCCCCGGTGTACTTTCGGCGTCTATAACGAAATAATGGAAAAGGTTCTTATCCAGGACAGAATGTGCCGGGTTTTTCCATAGAAAGGGAAACTGGCCGGGATGGGAAACATCAGGAATATAACTTTATTTATTATGAGGTGATGTTGTGTTTGCAGTGAGTATTACCGCCGGGGTAAGACATGGAATGATGGAGCAGACATGGCGCTTCTGGAATGAGCAAGTTCTTTTTGACAAACGTCATGTGCCGGGATTCAGGGAAGCGGTAGTTCTGTTGGGGCAGGATCACAGAAGCATCCGGGAGATTTCCCTGTGGGAGTCCCGGGAGCATGCCGATGCAATACTGGGTAACCGGTGGAGGCCTGAAGTGTCACGGGCTTTTGATTATCTGCTGACAGGCCCTCCCGTGGTGGAATGTTTTGATGCCATTTCTGTCGGCCCCCTGATGGGAACAGGCCCATTCACCGGGGTGATGTGATTTCCAGCCAACAAAAAAGCCCCCCCGGGGCTTGAAGTTAGTGTCATATTAAATACTTTTCTGATATTCCAGAAGTACCAGGGGCCACATCAGGACTGTGAGAAACATAACAGCCATAAAAATCAGGGAGTTAATCTCTTCTTCGTGATCTTTCCTGACAAGGGAGAGCTTAGCTTCCATCTTCAGAGATTCGATGATCTCGTCCACCCCCAGCCGGTAAAGGACCATCAGCCCGGCGATTATCCAGAACAGAAATATGCAATTCATTGATTCACTTCACTTCCCCGTAGCCGTCTGTATTTTTATTCTCCCGGATGGATGGGCAAAGCCTCTGATCCGAGGGGGTTACCACCATTTTTTCTTTCGGGATTCTGCCCGGAGAAGCTCAAGCTCTGCCCGGTCTTTTTCCCGCTGAATTCTTTCCAAAGCCAGGGAGTCGATAAGCTCTTTCTTTTCGGTTTCATACCGCTGGATTATCTCGTATTTATCCCGCTTTTCCTTTTCCAGCTGTTCCCGGAGCTCTACTTTTTCCCGGTAACACTCCTCCAGAAGGCGATCTTTTTCCTGCATCACCGCCTGAAGATTGTTGGTGCGGGCTGGATCCCCCTCCACAGTGTGAGCAATGCGAAGCTGTTCCTTGAGGCTCAGTTTTTCCTTTTCAAGGCTCTTGTTCAGCTCCCGCTGTTTCTTGATCTCCATCCGGAGGTTCTCTTTTTCTGCTTCAGAGGTTTCGTTGTCTTCATCTTTTTCCCGGGAAGAACCCCTGGGCAGGCTGTGAATGGTTTCGATGAGGCTTTCCAGTTTGACGCTGAGTTCTTCCTGATCCCTCCGGGTCCGGGTAATGGAATCAAGAATCTCCTGCTGGATGCCTGGATCATCAGAACTGCCGGGGAAACTGTCCCTGCCCATTTCTTCCTGAAGCCGGGTGATGGCATCGAGGATCTTGCTTTCCATCTCCTGGGTCTGGTTCAGTTTCTCCTCGATAACCGGGGCCGTGGCTTTTCCTGTTCCCCTGGAGCTTCCCTGACCGCCCTGCTGGTAGATTTCCTTTACAAGGTCAACTATATGCTGAATGCGCTGACTGATTATCCGAAGGGTTTCCCGATCCTCGTCCATCTTGATCATCATGGTTTCTTCCATGCGCATGGACATGTCCGATGAAGGTCCTCCCCCGGCTATACCAGCTCCTCCCGATGAGATTCGGGCTCCAAGACGGTCAATGTCCTGTTTTATGGTGCCCAGGAATTTGTATGTTTCTGCAAGACCTTCCTGAATCAGGGGAAGATATTCATCCAGATTCACCCTGGTGGAGGTTCCTGCTTTTTCCAGGGCCTGATCCAGCCGATCCATCAACTGATGGTGATTTTTGCGGGTCATCTTGTCCAGGGACTCCCGGAACTCTCCGTAAACCTCATCCAGCCTCTCTATCTTGTCGGTGAGGATCTCCTCCAGCTTTGCAATGGCTGTGGGACTGTCCGAGGGGGGGGAATTTTTTAATGCTCCAAGTTCAGTCTTGAGGGATTTTTGGATTTTCAGGTTGAGGTTCAGAAGAGTTTCCTGGTTCTCTCTGATTTCCGTGAGCTTTTCTTCAAAAATACCGTTGATGGATGTGGCAAGGTCATCCCGGTTTACTGAAACTCCTATGGATGCCTGCTCTTCCATTATTTCCTGGATCCTGCCCAGCAACTGCTTCTGTAAATTTACATTCAGATTTACCAGGATCTTCTGGGAACCTTCCATTTCTTTCTTGAAGGCCTCCAGCTGGTTCTCTGTGAGCCTTTCCAGCACCGGCAGTAAATCCTGGGGATTAACCCCCCCGTCACTGCTTGTTCCTGCTGTCAGACGGAGATTTTGTATCTGCTCAACCATATCCCGGTGGTTGCGGGTTATGGCGTTCATTGCGTTGGCCTGCTGTTCTCTCAGAAGATCATTGCTTTCCACCAGTACCTCGCCAATGGAGGCCACCATGCTTTCAGTATCCAGGTTTGCCAGAACTTCAGCAATGCCGTCGTGGATTTGATCCACCCGGGAAGTGAGGCTGGTTGTGAGCTGTTCCTGCAATCCCTTGAGAACAGCCACTGTTTCCGTCTGATCCTCCTTCAGCTCCTTTGTCTGGTGATTGTTGAACTCCACTAACTTTTCCAGAAGATGCTCTGTGTTTAAATTTCCCTTGATGGAATCCAGCACAACCCTGATCTCTTCCAGAATGGAAACCAGGGTTTCATCGGGAGATATGTTGCCAATGAGCGACTGGATTATCCGGGCATTTTCCCTGGCCAGAATATCCAGGGCGTTTTCCGGCAGATCCGCGTTTTCCAGTTTTTCTGACAGGAATTGGCGGTTTCCGTTGCCAAGGCCCTGAACTATTTTCTGGGTGTTTTCCACACTCTTACGAAGGGCCCGGGTTTCTTTTTCGATTACCTCCCGGATCTGGTCCAGATCCCGGTTGTGACGGCCTTCTCCTTCCATGCGATCAATGACCTGTCCCGTGGACTGTAAAAGATCCTGCCTTTCGGATATCCTGGTAATTATCTCCAGAAGGCTGTCCTCCACGGATTTGAACCGTTCATTGACCCGGTGGAATGTTTCCCGATCCACATCCATCAGGTCCAGTTTTTCCCGGAGCCATTTCTGGGAATTGATATTGAGATTTACCAGGATCTTCTGGGCAGCTTCCTGGTTCTGGCGAAGGTCCGCCGACTGCTCTTCGACTAATTGCTTGAACTGACCCAGCAGGTAGTCGATGGAGAAACGTCCCTGAAAATCATCCAGAGAAGAACGGATATCATCCAGTATCTTGGAAACCTTCCCTGTCTGATCTCCTGCGCCAACGCCGATACCTCCGGTGGAGAGGTTTTCCAGCTGTTCGTTGATGCTTCCGAGGAACTGAAGCCTCTCGTCCACCAGCTGGTTTATGTCTGCGGTTATGGCTTCAAAGGTCTGAAGCTGTTCGGTTATCTCTTCCACATTGTCCCGGATGGAAACCAGTTCGTTGAGCCGATCCAGGTGAGTCAGCTTTTCCATGAGAGCCTTCTGGTTGTTGATATTCATATTGACAACCACGTTCTGGAAGGACTCCTGAGATTCTTTCAGAGTACCCAGAGAATCAGCCACGGATTTTTCCAGGGCCTGGGGAAGGCTCTGTTCTAATTTTTCAATAAGTCCCGCCATCGCCTCTTCCAAACGTCCCATCAGTTTCTGGTCCAGATTTCCCGGATCATAACTCTTGAGCCGGTCAAAAGCTTCCCCCACCTTCAGAAGATCCCGCTCCAGATCCCGGGAAAATGAAGCCACCACTGCGTTCATCTGCTGAATTTGAGAAACAGTGTTGGTTATTTTCTCTGATGGCAGGGCCAGCTGGCTGATCTGTTCTTTGAGGGCTTTGTTCTGCTGATTCTGGAAGGACAGAAACAACTGCTCCATGTCACGGCGGATTTCCCCCAGTTTCTCCTCTACATGAGGAACCATGAAACCTCCGCCGGTAAGCTCGATGGAAGCCAGCACCTCGTCGAGTTTCCTGACCAGTTCGTCTTTGTCCCCAAGGCCTTCTTTGTCCTGGACAATATCCTTTGCGGCACCGGACAGGTTTTCTGCCTGGCTGGCTTTCTGTTCCAGCACTTCCAGAAGGGCTGGCATCACTTCCTGAAGATCATTCAGAAGCTTGGGGGTTTCCGATGCTATCACATTAAATTCTTCGGTCTTTTCCAGCAGACTGTTTTTGAAGCTCACATTCAGATCTGATACTACCTTTCGCAGACGTTTCTGATCTTCCTGAAGCTCTCCGATAGTTTCCATCAACTGGACATGATCTGTGGGACCTCCGCCAAGGCCATCCCTCAGAGTGTCCAGTCTTTCGCTTATCCGGGTCAGATCTCCCAGGTCCTGACGGAGAGTGTTTATTTTGTCGGAAACCGACTCGTTGAGATATTTGGCAAGCCCTTCAATGCGGGATTTGACCTCTCCCATCTGGTTGGATTTCCAAATTTTCTCCAGAGCCTTGTAAATCTTCTCATCCCCCGAGGCTACCCTGGACTCCAGCTTGCGCAGGGCCCTGAGTATGTCATCCTGCTGTTTTATGGATTTTTCCAGCACCGATTCCATGGCCTGGGTGACTGTATCGAGGCCATCCTTGCCAAGCCCCCCTCCCCCGGAGAGATTCATCTTGGAAAGGGAGCTCTCCAGGGCTTTTTTCATTACCGATTCAAGCTCCGTGAGAACCATGAGAGGCTCTTTGTACATGTCTATCCGCTTGGTGAGGAATTTTCGCACATTGTTAAGCTCAACTGCATGGGTATGAAAGGAGGTGTCGATCTTCCTGATGACTTCGTTGAGTTTGAGGCTGATGAAGTCTTCGAAATAACCGGTAAATTGTGTATCGTCAAGTATGGTGAAAGGGGTGGGCTTTTTGGGTGTTCTCTCCTTGTGAAGACTGACCCGGACCTTCAGCAGAAGGTCTTCGGGTATCCGGTATTCGTCTTCGATAATTTCGAAGGATATTTCGCCGCTGGCAACCAGATCCTCAACTTCTGCCTCCCCGGTTCCCAGGAATTCAGCTGCTTCGGATATAGTATAACTTTTGGCCATCTTTATCACCACAAACTAAGAAATTTGGTATATCAAAACATAACCCACCCAGGCTTACTATATATTCAAAGACTTTGTGGGCTTATCCTGTCGATTTGTCAAAAACTTGGCAATACCTTCGGAAAATAAAAAAAACACTAAAAAACTATAGACCTCCCCGGCGATTGATTGTATAATGAAGCCTGATTCTGGTATAATTGCATGGTATGGTAATGAAAAGAAACAAAAAAATAAAAATCCCCAGGAGCTGGGACGATTTTAATCTCCTCCCCATGGAGGAAGAATTAGATACATCCCTGATTCTACCTCCTCCCCAGCCGGAAATTATCAGTCAGGTAACTTCTGTCGCCGGCACCAGGGAGCCGGCAGTTGCCATCAGGCATATTGCAGGGCTTATGAGATTCATGACCCTTCATCTTGGGCCTGGAGGCTTCAGTTCCATCCAGGTGGAATCGGTCTTCAGGTTCACCTGCCAGGTGGCCCGTTACCGGGGAATGTTTCTGGAGGAATACACCAAGCGGGATGAGATTCTCTCATTGTTTTTCCATTGTTTCTACGACCTGGTTTCCTTTTCCGAGAATTCCCCGGGACGGGATTTCCGGGAAATAGATGTTATCATCGATGCAGTTGTTGACAGGGAAGGAACTATTCAAAAATTCAGCATCCACCGCTATGACTACAGTTCTCACAATGTTTTTCTGGCCAAGCTGTTTCGGGATTCCCGTCTGAAGGGATACCTGCTGGGAGCTTTGAGATTTTATCAACATGTCCCCACCGAGGAACTGCTCCTGGATCGTGAAACAGATATTGAAAATATTGTGGATGCTCTGGGAGTGCCTGGTTGGGATGAATTTCTGCCTGTTCTCGCCGGGTTCCTTAACGCCGGAGATGAAGCTATTAAATATACGGCTGTGGGAGCCATTGGCCGTATTGGAGGGGCCGGGGCCATAGCTGTCCTGCAGAGTTTCCGCCGGGATGTATGGGAGGGAATGGTAAAACTTGACGAGTATGGGATTCAGTGCCTTGAATTAAATATTATCCTTGCCAGGGATGGGCCTGGAGGCATAGTGGATTTTCTCGAAAGATGCGATGCTTCTATTGAGTCTGTCCGGATGGCCGTTCGTCTTCTTGCGGGGATCCAATCCCCCCGGGTGATCAGGTTTTTATACTCTCTTCTGGATGATCATCGTTTTGAAGATGATACACTGGAAATTGAAACATACCGGGATTCTCCTGAAGATCCCCGGCATTTGTTTCTTCCCTTGAAAGAAGAAGCCATGATGGCCCTGGAATCTTATGAAGAAGATTATATCATTTCGATCCTGGGGGATGTCTATATTTACCGTCGTGAAAATTTTTACAATCAGCTGGATAAACTGTATCAAAATTACGGCATCCAGAATTTCTGGGAAGACGAACCGCCCGAATAAACTGTTTTAAACCCTGCGCACTTACTTTTCTGTCTGCCACCGGGACATAATTGACCATTATAAAATCTAATATTCTTCAACCAACTGATTGAAATTTTTTATAACGATAATATGCGGCGCAGGTTCCCTCGGAGGAAACCATGCATGCACCTACCGGACTGTCGGGTTTGCACCGGTTTCCAAAATGAGGACATTGAAAGGGCTTTGCCACGCCCGTGAGGATTTTTCCGCAGATACAGCCTTTTGGATAGACAGGTTTGGGTATATCAATGTCGAAGTGGCGAAGAGCATCAAATAATGAAAAAGAATCTCGTCTCTTTAGACCACTGCCGGATATGACCCCAAGTCCCCGCCAGGATGCATCATCAGGCTCAAAGACCTCCTGAATAATTTTCATTGCCTTTGGGTTGCCTGAATCACGGACTGCCCTGTCATATTCATTGATAACTGCTGGAGTTTTATTGATGAACATCGAGGTTAGCAGGTGGATGGCTCCTAAGATGTCCAGCGGTTCAAAACCGGTAATTACGGATGGTATATTGTATTTATCGATGATGTCCTTGTATAGGGCTGTGCCGGTTACCATACTCAGGTGGCCGGGGGCAATGAGGCCGTCGATATGTAAATCAGGGAATTCTGCCAGAGTCGAAAGAGCACCTGGAAGGGTTTTAAGTCCGGATAGAACATAAAAATTTGAAATATTATCTTCTTCGGCTCTTTTGATTGAAGCTGCAATCCCCGGGGCTGTAGTTTCAAAACCAACGCCCAGAAAAACAATCGAAGAACGAGGATTTCTTCTTGCCAGATCAAGGGCCTCCAGGGAGGAGTAAACAACCCGGACATCAGCTCCCATGCTTTTTTCCTCTTGCAGGCTCGTTTTGGATCCGGGGACTCTGAACAGATCCCCGAAAGTTGTGATGATCATCTCTTTCCTCCCGGCCAGAGCAATTGCCATGTCGATATACTCGATGTCTGTTACACATACAGGACATCCGGGGCCGGAGAGAAGGCTTATGTTTTCTGGAAGAATATCTCGGATTCCATATCTGGAGATGGCATGGGTATGGGTTCCGCATATCTCCATGAAATTCACAGGCGACGCTATGGCCAGTGAGTTGATTTTATTGGAAATAGCCTCAGCAAGCTGGGGATTACGAAATTCATCAAGATATTTCATTAAATAGCTCCCTTTTAAGTAGATCGTCAAGGATTGAATAAAAGTAAAGCGCATTCTTGGGATCTTCTTGCCCATATAACCTGTATATTAACTTTAATGTTTCAGAAATTATATCAACAATCTTGCCTCTAAGGATTGGAACTGGTATCGATCTGAGGCGCCTTTTGCTGATGCTGACAGTGCCAGTTCCCTGGCTTTCAATTAAAATCAGTTTTTTCCCCAGCCTGCTGTTCAGATATAATGTCAGCAATGCTGGGTGGATATTGAAAGACTTTAAAACAAACAGCCAATCATCTGCCTGGTAATGTGTATTTTCATCGGGCATCCAGAGGCTCCTGCCGATACATCCGATTCCAACTCTGGTAAAGACTATATTGTCCCGAAGGATTATTGATCTTGCGTTGAAGTGAGGGCCGGCACTGTCTATGTAAGATAAGGGGCTTGCTGGTCGAAAACCAAGTTTGTCATAGTTTTTTGCCTTCAATAATGGAATCGATTTCTTAAAACAACTGGGATCTTGGGCCAGGGTATATTTAGTGTTTGGATATTTTCGATAACCAGATGAAATATTACAGACATCACTTAAAGGCACAAATTTATGTTTGGAAACATCAATAGTAGAAATAAATAATTGTTTACGAAAGAAGTATTCAGGATCCATTCTCTCGAGAGCATCAGTAATTGAAATATTATACTGGTCGAGTGATGACAAACTAATATTAGAATTGAAAATAGATAAGGAATTGATGTTATACAAGGAAATATTGCCAATATGGCCATTATTTGATTTTATGGCCAGCAGTATGGCTGTTTTAGCTGAGGTTGATGGAAAAAGGTTCTTTGGCAGTTGAACAATTCCGATTATTTGTAGTTTGGAAAAGATGAATTTTCTTACATACTGTAAGGGAGAATTGGCAAAAATATTGATAGGGAGTATAATCCCCACACGACCGCCGGGCTTTATCAGCTGAATGAAGCGTTCAAGAAATAAAATTTCTGCAGACTGCTTCATTTTGCATAAAGTATAAAATTTCAGCAATTGATGATCAGAGATCAGATTCTTCTGACTTGAGAAAGGTGGGTTTCCGACAGCAACATCAAAAGATTCTATTGGCAAGGGAAGCCTGGGGTCTAAACCGTTACCGGTCAGTATCTTGAGATTGATGGAAGTGTGGAAAAATTCAAGCTTCTCTGATAACTCTGGATCAATTTCCACAGCTGTGAAATCAACATTCAGATGTTTTGAAAATGAGCGGACAAATGCACCATCTCCAGCGGCAGGGTCAATAACCTTCATGCCATCAGAACACTTGAGGCTCTTGACGATAAAATCGGCTACTGCCGGCGGGGTGAAATATTGTTTAAAAACTTTTAACCGATTCAAGTTGTCTGCCCGTCTTTTTACTGGTATTTGTCAGAATCCAGTTTATCCAGGGTTCTATACCCTGCCCTGTGAGCCCGGAAAGATTGAAAATTTCAACATTCGGATTTATACGCTTGACATTGTCGGAGATCTGTTCAGGGCGAACATTGAGGGGAACTGCAATGTCCAGTTTGTTGATTAAAACAAGGTGGCTTCGTTGAAAAATGGCAGGGTATTTCAGGGGTTTTTCCGGGCCTTCAGTGAGGGAAACAACAACAACATCACGATCCGAACCGATGCGGAATCCTGCGGGACATATGAGATTGCCGACATTCTCGATTATCAGCAAATCAAGATTCTTCAATGGGAATTCTGACAGCCTGTCGGCTACCATCCTGGCGGACAGATGGCAGGAACCCCCGAATTTATCAGTGGTTACTTGAACAACTGGGATGTCAAACTTCTTAATTCTGTCAGCATCAATATCCGTTGCCACATCACCTTCAAGAACTCCAATATTGATATGTTCAGTCAACAATGGTATAGTTTTTTCAAGAATTGTTGTTTTGCCAGATCCCGGCGAACTCATCATATTAATACAGAATACCTTCATATCCTGAAAAAGTTTCTCGGTTTCCAGAGCTATTTGATCATTTTTTGATAGAATGCTTTCTCCTACTTTAATTTCCATTGATCTTAACCTCCATATCGGCCTCATGGCTGACAGTGATTTCGTTGTCAATTTCAAAGCTGTCAACGTATAGTTCTTTTCCGCTAATGATGTCAATGTTGAAACTGTCGCAACTTCGACAAAAAAGAAATGGCTCGTCAATAACCATGTCAGTGCCACAGTCATTGCAGTGTATTCTGAGGGGGACAATCTCGATTTCACGCTTTACATCCTGGAATTCGGTGCCGGCCCCCACAAGTTCAAAGGCAAAATCCAGAGCCTCTGGAACAACGGTTGACATTTGTCCCACTACAACTCGAATATTTTTCACTGGATATCGTCGTCCATAAAGCTTGTCCATTTTTCCTCTTACAATGAGGAAAACGTTAGCTACAATTGAGGCTTCATGCATTGATATGACCCTCCCGGGCAAGCTCTCGAAAAAGTTCCAGACGTTTCAGGGCCTCATCCTTGTCCAGTCTGCTCAGGGCAAAACCAGCGTGAACAATCACATAATCCCCAGGCTTAATATCATCAATAAGATCGAGTCCGACAGATACCAGGGCCCCGCCTACATCAACCTTTCCCTGATTCCCTTTTATTTCAACAATTTTTGTGGGTATTGCAAGACACATTGATATCACCTATCCTTGAATAAATGGTTTGGCCCCAAATGATTATTTTTGGTTAAGCCGTGCAACAGCAGTCAGGGCCTGCCCCAGGCTCAAGCCTCCATCATTTGTCGGAACAATATTATGAATCAAGACCTCAAAACCCTTTTTTAAAAGCAGAGATAAGGCCATTTCCAGCAATATCATATTCTGAAATACTCCCCCGGAGAGGGTCACAACTTTAACCCCCGTCTGTTCTCTGGCTATCACCGCACCCTGGGTGATGATTTCTGCAATAGTGGCATGAAATTTCCCCGCAATGGCAGGGTGGGGAAATTTTTTTTGAAGGTCTTCAATGATTCCGAAAAAAATTGGTAGAACATCAATAGTAGAAGGAAATTTGTCAAGATCAAATGTAAAATCATAAGTTGATTTAACATCGGCATCCGTTTGCATTTCCATCTCTATGGCGGCCTGGCCTTCATAATTACAATGATGACGGATGCCCAACAAAGATGAAACCGCATCAAACAGCCTTCCGCCACTGGATACGACAGGGCAGGAAATGTTGCGCTCTATCATATCAAGGAGAAAAAGAAGCTTATCATCAGGAATATTCTTGAAAAGAGGAAGAGAAAGATTGAGGAAATTTCTACCCATAAGATGGTATAGATAAGATACTGCCATACGCCAAGGTTCCCGGACGGCAACCCCGCCACCAGGAAGAGGAATATAATCAAGGTGCAGAATTCGCCTATAACTTGTTGCATCTGCTAACATTATTTCGAAGCCCCATGACCTGCCGTCATCGCCGAAACCCGCACCATCAATGGTTATGCCAATTGCCGGCCCGGTGATGCCTTTTTCTGCAAGAACAGAACAAACATGGGCATGATGGTGTTGCACTGGAATAAGCTTTACACCTTCAATACTGCGGGCGTATATGGTGGAGGCGTAGTCGGGGTGGAGATCGTGGGCAATGATTGTGGGAGTGATGTCGAACAGCCGGGAAAAATGTTCAATCCCTTCTTGAAAGGAGGTGATTGCTGAAGGATTCTCAAGATCTCCGATATGATGGCTTAAAAAGACTCGTCCCTCTTTTACAAGACAGAAACTGTTTTTCTGGTGCCCTCCCACTGCA
>CAYNGH010000046.1:0-20673 GCA_964396845.1 uncultured bacterium
CGGGGCCTTCCTCCCGGATTTGCTGGCCAAAGGAGCGGAATTTTAAATATCTGATGAAATATGGGTAGATAAACAGGGAAAGCAGAAGGGCTGTGGTCCCTGCCTTGAAAATTCCTCCCATCACCTGTCTTGCAAGTTCAGTCATCTGGGGACCGGCTCACCTCCCGTCAGGACAGCTGTGACCTCCTCCATTTTCATTCCCCGGGATCCCTTTACCAGGATGATGTCCCCGGCTTTCGCTTCTTTTATGAGGCAGTCAATCAGCTGGGTCTTTTTTTCGAAGTGACGGGCCGTTGCCGGAGCCATTCCGCCATCAACGGCGCCCCGGTGAATCTCATTCCCAAGACTGCCCCATGTCATGAGCATGTCGATGGGCAGGGCATGCACCAGCCCTCCGGTCTTCTGGTGGGATTCCACGGCAATATCACCTAACTCCAGCATGTCCGAGAGAACGGCAATCTTTCTGCCGGTGCGGGGAAGCCCTGCCAGGATTTCAAGGGCGCGGGCCGTGGATGATGGGCTGGCATTGTAGCTGTCGTTGAGAACCGTCCATCCGCCGGAAGAAGGAAGAACCTCCATACGTTTTTCTGACGGGGTAAGGCTGGCAAGACCCCGGCGGATCTCCTCGATGGTGAGTCGCAGACACAGAGCTGTGGCTATGGAACACAAGGCATTGTATATGTTGTGAATCCCCAGAAGAGGCAGGGAAAAACTGTGAAGCCGTCCCTCAATGGCAACCTGCAAACGGAATCCTTCCAATCCCATGTCCTGATAGTTTATCAGACGGATATGAGATGGCTTCTTTATGCCAAAGGTAGTCACCCGGGCCGGGGATCTGGATGAGCAGTGGGCAAACCAGCGGTCATCAGCGTTCAGCACTGCAAAACCTGCCGGGTTCAGATGGTCCATCACCTCGCACTTGGCCCTGGCAATGGCCTCGTACGAACCCAGAAGCTCAAAATGAGATTCGCCGATGTTGGTTATCACCGCCACATCAGGGTTCAATATCCCGGCAAGCTGGGCAATCTGACCCTCACCCCGCATGGCCATCTCCGCCACCAGGACTTCGTGAGAGTCATCCAGCTCCAGAACAGTCATGGGAACCCCCACCTCGTTGTTGTAATTTTTCCGGGATGACAGGACCCGATAGCGCATAGAAAGGATGTGGCCTGTCATGTCCTTGGTGGTGGTCTTGCCGTTGGACCCGGTAATGGCAATCACCGGTATGTTGAAACCCTCCAGGTAAAAACGGGCTATGCGGTGATGAGCCTCCCGGGTGTCCTTTACCTTTATACCGATGGCATCTGATGGGGGAGGCTCAAAAGGGGCCGAATATAAAAAAGCCGCTGCACCACGGGATACCGCCTGGGATATGAACTGGTGTGCGTCATGGTTTTCACCCCACAGTGGGATGAACAGTGAGCCGGGCTTGATAGTCCTGGTATCAGTGGAGATACCGGTTATGTCGATTTTTGTGTTTTTACCGTCATCGGGAGAGCCTTTGCTCCACCGGATTATATCCTCAAGATTGACAGTCTTCATTATTTTTTATATCCTCGTCGGACAGTAAGTCCCTGTTAGTAGTTGCCGGAAAAAAATTCCCTGTGCTGCCGGCGAACCGACAGCACAAGTTACTTCGACAAAAGGGTCCGACACCCCATTGACCTCTTGCCAGCCGTCAGCAGGAGATTTATGATACCACGGCTGAATTCTTTATCATAAGACCCGAAGGGCCTGATTTCTTATTACACCCCGGATGACTCCGTCAGGGATGCTATGGCTTCCCGGGCAACTTCCACATCGTCAAAATGAATGGTTCCATTTGCCAGGATTTGGTAATCTTCGTGACCCTTGCCGGCAATCACCACCAGATCCCCTTCCCGGGCCGATGATATGGCCAGATTTATGGCTCTTCGCCGGTCAGGTTCCATTATATAATCCCGGGTCACCTGCTCCACTCCCGGCAGGATGTCGTTGATGATGGCCCGGGGATCCTCGGTGCGGGGATTATCGGATGTTATCACCGGCACATCGGATAATTCCGCAGCCACCTGCCCCATGAGGGGACGCTTTTTCCTGTCCCGGTCACCACCGCATCCAAAGACAGTGATGACCCGTCCCTGGGTAATTTCACTGGCCGATAACAGGAGGTTGCTCAATCCGTCAGGAGTATGGGCATAGTCCACCACCACTCCAAAAGACTGCCCCATATCAACGATTTCAAAACGACCCCGCACCGGGGGCATGTTTTCCAGTCCACGGCTGATGAGGGCCGGAGGCACACCCATGAAAAGTCCTGTCCCCACCGCGGCCAGAGCATTGTAAACATTAAACTGCCCCGCCATGGACATGTTCACAGGCACATCCCATTTTTCACTCTCCGCTATAAAAGAGATGCTGTTGAATCCTGCCTTTATCTCCCGGGCGCGTAAATCCGGTTGCTTGTATATGCCGTAAGACATGAAGGGCACTTCCATGTCCCCGGCAATGGCTGGTGTGCGGGGATCATCGGAGTTGAGCAGGGCAAATCCCGGCTCCGGACGGGTAATGATCCGGGAGAACAGCTTTTTTTTCTGCTGAAAATATTCGTCCAGATCCTGATGAAAATCCAGATGATCCTGAGTCAGGTTGGTAAATACTGCTCCGGTAAACTCAATCCCCGCAACCCGATCAAAATGAAGGGCATGGGATGACACCTCCATGACCACCACCTCAACCCCTTCGTCCACCATCCGGGAAAGATAATGCTGGATTTCCAGAGATTCGGGAGTGGTAACCCGGGCTTTTTCAGTGCCTGATGGAAACTTTATATATAATGTACCTATTATGCCGGTCCTGCGATTGTGGGCCTCCAGAACCGAGGCTATCATGTGGGTGGTGGTGGTTTTTCCATTGGTGCCGGTCACTCCGATGATTTTTAATTTTCTGGCAGGATGTCCGTAAAACACTGCAGATACCCCGGCCAGAGCCTCCCGACAGTTACGAACCTGAACCACGGGAATCCCTTCCACATTAATCTCTTTTTGAACCATCAGGGCCGATGCCCCACGGTCAAGAGCGTCTTTGATGAAATCATGGCCGTCCACGGCAGTGCCCGGTATGGCCACAAATAATGTGCCGGGAAGAACCTCCCGGGAGTCGAAGGCGATTCCGGAAATATGAGTGGATGCCTCTCCTCTCATTTTTATTATATTCAGGTTGTTAATCAGGTGAGAGAGCTTCAATTGTTTTCCTCCACGCCCTGAGGTGTCGCCCGGATACCCTCAGCGGCTTCAGGCATGTTCCGAGGCTTCACCCCTAATCTCCACATGATCTGGGATCCCACATCATGAAACAGAGGAGCTGCCACTGTTCCGCCCCATATGGTTCCCTTGGGTTCGTCGATCTTGATGAGCATCACCAGCCGGGGATCCTCCACCGGCACTACCCCTATGAAGGAAGCAATGTAACGGTTGCTGGAATAAACGCCGTTTTCCACTAAGTTTGCTGTGCCGGTCTTGCCTCCCACGGTATAACCAGGTATCAAAGCTCCCTTGCCGGTGCCGTTTTCGCATGTGTTGGCCAATACCTTTAAAATTTCGTGACATGAATCCGGCTTTAATACCTGCCCCAGGGACTGAGGTTCAATTTCACGGTAAAGACGGCCGTCGCTGTGGGTAATTTTTTTAACAACCCTGGGACGCATCAGAACTCCATCGTTGGCGATGGCCCCAAAAGCCTGAACCATCTGGATGGGAGTGACGGAGATGCCCTGGCCGTATGATATGGTAGCCAGGTTGATGGGACGCCAGTAATCAACATGGGCCAGGATTCCTTCCACCTCTCCGGGAAGATCAATCCCTGTCTGGCGGCCGAATCCTAATTTTTCGATATAATCAAAATATGCTTTTGAACCCAGCCTCATGCCTATTGATACTGCGCCGGTATTGAAGGAATAGGAAATGACACCGTCAATGGTTTCGTATCCCGTTGGTGAATAAAGGCCGTCATCGGCATTACGAAGAGAGTATCCCCCCACCTGGATGGAATTTCCGCTGTAAAACTCGTCTTTCATTGAAGCCCTGCCCGAATCCAGCGCCGCTGCAGCCAGTATAACTTTGAAGGTGGACCCCGGCTCATAGGAATCAGTAATGGCTCTGTTGCGAAGACGATTCATGGTGATGGTGGAAGGATCCGATGGATCGAAATTGGGATAACTGGCCAGAGCCAGAATGTCGCCGGTGCGAGGATCATATACAATCACGGTTCCGCCGGCGGCGTTGTGTTTTTTTATGGTGGCTTCTAACTCCCGTTCCACAATATATTGAATCGATTCATCTATGGTGAGATATATGTTTTTCCCCGGCACCGGCTTCTGATAATCCACATGGCCCCCGGGAAGTATCCTGCCGGAGCGATCCATCTCGGCATTGAGGCGTCCCGATTCACCCTGGAGAAGCTCATCATAATTTGCTTCCACACCGTCAAGGCCCTGATCGTCAATACCCGCCAGACCTATGATATGGCTTGCCACCCGACCCTTGGGGTAAAACCGCCGGCCTGAAGGTTCATCAATGACAAAGACACCGGGGAGATTCAAACGCTTTATTCGGGAAGCAACAGTGCTGTCAATCTTGCGGGCAATCCATGAAAAAGTATGGGGAGGCGATAGAAGAGGCAGGATCTCATCTTTTTCTTTTCCAAGAGCCAGGCCCAGATAAAAAGCCGTACGTTCAGCATCCCGGATTTTCCTGGGATTAACCGCCACTGAGGGCATGGACAGAGAAAAGGCGAGGTTTGTTCCATTGCGATCGTATATGGCTCCGCGAAGGGCATTGATCTCGGCCCACCCCTGGTGTTGAAAGCGGGCCAGCTGGCTGTAATAGTCAGCTTCTCTGTGTTGCAGGTGGACCAGGCGAAAAACCAGGGCCAGAAACAATATCAAGGTCAGATAGAACAGCACAACAAAACGGATTCGCCTCTGTCTGTTATAGCTTTTCATGCCTTAGGGCCCTCCCGGTTGCCCTGGTCAATATGACCTCACCGGCCGATGCTTGCCAGGTGAATGTCCTGAGAAAAAGCCGTACTGGCCGGCTGATGTAGATTGAGCACCACTCGTTGAGAAGGATGGATCATGTTCATTTCTTCTCTTGCAATCTTTTCGATTCTTTCCAGGGATTCAAGGCTCTCAATGGACAGAAGAATCTCCCGTTGCCGGGTAAGCATGTCTTCCTTCTGCGCCCTGAGCTGTCCGATGTCATACTGAATCCTTATCTGTTGGGCACTCTGGCATAGATACATGGTTACCAGGAGAACCACCATGGCTACAAGAACCGTGGGATAAACCCAGCTGAACTGGTATTTCACCTTTTTCACCCTGGCCCCGGGTTTTCTTTTCCTTTGATGCCGTCGCCGGGTTACCGGCAAGGTTGCCTTTTGGGAGAAGGACATGTTGATTCCTCCTTGGAATGGGCTCTCACCCTGGGTTAATATGTATGTTTATATTTTTTCCGCCGTCCGCATTTTTGCGGATCTTGAGCGGGGATTCTGCTCGATTTCCAGGGGCTCCGGGGTCAGGGGTTTTTTATCTATCAGGACCATGGTTTTTGTTTCTCGGGCTTCCCTGCGAAAAGCATGTTTTACAATCCGGTCTTCCAGAGAGTGGTAGGATATTACCACTATTCTGCCACCAACAGCCAGGAGTCTTATTGCTTTATTCAAACCCTCCTGGAGAGCATCCATCTCCTGGTTTACTGCAATTCGCAGGGCTTGAAAAAAGCGGGTGGCCGGATGGATCCGCCGACTGTGAAACTTCCGGGGAATCGCCTGTGAAATAAGCTTTGCAAGTTCCGCTGTAGTTTCTATCGGGCCGGATTCACGCCGATGTTTCACTATCCTCGACGCAACCCTTCCAGACCACCTGTCCTGACCAAACTCATAAAAGAGTTTTCGAAGTGACGCTTCATCGATACTGTTGAGAAGATCATACGCAGAAGTCTTCGTTTTGTCGCAATCCATTCGCATGTCCAGTCGAAAGTCGTTCTTGAAACTGAATCCCCGGGCCGGGTTGTCCACCTGCATCGACGAGATTCCCAGGTCGAAGATTATCCCGTCAATTTCGTCGATATCTGCATCCCGTAAAATCGTGTCCAAATCCCTGAAATTTGCGCAAACGGCAGTGAAGTTGGGGTATTTAGATAGCCGTTTTTTTGAAAGCTCAATCGCTTCAGGATCCTGGTCGATGCCGATTAACCTGCCCGATGCATCCAGTTGACCGAGGATTTTTTTACTTGTTCCACCACCTCCCAGCGTAGCGTCTATAAATAAACCTTTTGTTCTGCCATTTAACAGCCGTCCCACCGATTCGTCCAACAGGACGGTTTTGTGTCCCCATTCATCCATGCTTATATATTGTATTTCTCAAACATTTCCATGGAAAGATCCGAGAAGTCTTCGGCCATTTCCTGGTTCCAGTGATCAAGAGCCCATATCTCAATTCTCTCGTCATGTCCGTATATCTTCACCTTGTCGGTTATCTGGGCATATTCCAGAAGCCCCTGGGTAAGGGCAATACGGTTTTGACGATCCATGCGACGATCCACTGCAGACTCGGTGAACAGGGCGATAAACTTCTGGCCTCGGCGATCCCCCCGGGGGATCTTTTCCTTCATGGTATCCAGCAGGTTTTTGAACTCCTCCTCGGGAAGAAGCCAGAGGCATTTTTCATTCAAACCCTTGCACAGGTAGAACACATCCCCAAGACCAGTGCGGAACTGGACAGGAACCGTGACCCGGTTCTTGTCGTCGATTGAGTGCTCGGCACTGCCGTAAAAATGCACTTCCGCCAACTGTTCTTACCGCCCTTCAAAAATGTGTGACCTGCAAGGTATTTTACTTCGAAGGAGGCTGATACCCGGAGATTGTTCTGCAAGTCCCGATGGAGAAAATGTGGTTTCGAATTTTTGATTCCATACCTGCCCACTTTCTCCCAAAATCTCCCACAATTTTCCACATTCTACCACGAATACCTTTTTTCAGTCAATTAAATTATCCATGGTTTCATGGGCTCCAGAAGGATTGTGAAGATAGGGGCATACTATATGTGGTGTTTGACCATAGTAAGGCATCCAAATGTTGTGACCCATCAGGAATGATAAAAGTTGGTATTTCGATTGCAATAAACAAGACTTGCCCCAGGGAAGCCCCCACAGTTGAATTAACTAACTGTTAAATTGGGGTAAAATTATATAGAAAATCATACTATGAAATATAATCAGACATAATTAACAAAATTACAATAATAGAAATGAATTATTTTTGCACCAACAGAATATTTCTAATGTCAAAGCCTTGTACTGTAAGGGTTTCTGTTGAAAAGCCCCTGTGATTTTTCCATGGTTGTGCATGGTTTTTTAGGATTTTCCCCTGATACTATTGGTAAAGTGGAATGAATCCGGAAAGAACTGAGAGAACTATAAGAAAATGAATAATCGACAAACCTGCTCCAGGCAAGATGACATAAGCAAGGAATTGCATAGGAGTTAGAAAATTCAATTTGACGGAGGATGCAGATGACAGAAGATATGGAATGAGGCATTCAAGACCTACGATATATGGTGATGTTTTTGGACAATGACCACAGGATGCCTGTATAATAACCATAGAAAATTGAAAGAAAAACAAGAATCTATATGTAGGGCCTTTGGATTCTGTAAAACAGAACATAATGGGGTGGTGGGAGAAGGTGGGTGGCTTTTTCATGTTTTCTGAGGTTCTCCCGTAAACAAAGGGCTGGAGGTTTTTATTCTCATCCGGACAAGAAAAGTGGGAAGAGGGTAAAGTAACAAATGTATCCTATGGCCATGCTACCATGTCATCATGTCACAGCAATGAGGTGAAGATGTTGAAACTTGCAGGCAAGTATCAATCGGAAAAGACCATTGCCTGTTTTTTTCTTTAAAGGCCGGCCTGAGGTTGCCGGGGATTCGACATCCTCAGAAGCATTTTTCCCACTGACAGCATGATTGTTCCCCGGGGGCTGCCTCTGTGACAGTTGAGCTGAGCTTTCTAATGGCTGTCATGACGCTTTTTTCCATGATGTGACCCACTTTCACAGCTTCTCTAATATCAACTTCGAAAACCCAGGCTCCCTGGCGACTCGAGGATGACACTCATGGCATGGCTGACAATGAGCAGAAATGGAAGCACTGATGGCCATCAGTTTTTTGGTGGATTTGTTCAAGTGATTCAGAACTTACGCATTTTATTTGTTTTTGGAGGAAACCTTTTCGTGACCCATTTTTAGAAAATGGGGAAAACATGAGTCGGGATTTTCATGATCGGTGGGACATGGCCATCGGGCCGTGGGGCACTTTGGAAGTGCTCCCATTTGGAATGGGAAAACATGAGTCGGGATTGTCATGATCGGTGGGACATAGCCCTCGGGCCGTAGTTAATGTGTCGGTAGGCTTTTTCATATTCTTTATTATATTCTAATGCTCCGTCAGAACGGCGAAGCCCTCATGAAGTTCTTTTTGGAGAGGTTTGAAAACCATTTTCTTCCAAGAAAAAGGTTCTCCAAGAAAAAAACATATTAAATCAACAGTTTGTTTTTACTCTCAAGCCTATAGTTCCAAACAATTAACAGCCAGTGTTTTCAATTTTCCTAAAAAATCTGGCAGAATGATCCTCCCCGCCGGGCAAAAAACCCTTCTCTGGCCGATTCAAATCAAGTTTGAATGTTACCTGCCAAGTCCGGGTTCCCTGAACCCCTTTAAAAAGCTTTAACTCAAGTAATGACAAGCATTTGCAATACTTGCCATTACTTTTTATTAATGTGTAATCAAATAAATTTTTGATAAAAAACACCTTCTTCCCGTTTATATAATATCGGATGTATACTCGATGATATTTGAGTTTTCTCAAATCACACTTCTATCAACATTCTAATTTTAGTAACTCCTGGTGATTATATCCCAAGGATAATAAAAGGATTGTAAAAAATGACCCCGGGGTTTATATTTTTGGCTGTATCCTTGCAAACTGTCATCTATGGGCGTGTATGAAAGGGAGGTGATCATCATCCTTGTAAAGAGGTGATCATCATCCTTGTGAAAAAGAGGATTTTATCATGCCCGGTGACAAAAAACAATCGATATAATTCTTTCTTTGTAATTTATTTTATTGTATTACTGTGCTATAATTAAGCTGAATCCTGATGAGCCGGGGTGACTTGGTGAACAGAATTGAATATCGGGAGAGATAAATATGAAATTGAGATATTGGAGAATAATCTTAGGGCTGATGCTGATTGTATTTTCCACGGCCTCCCTGGTGGGAACCCTCACTGGAGGGGTATTTCGCCCCGGTAGCGGTGAGGTCTGCCGTGAGAACAGTCATGGAGCCCTGATGGAAAATGATGGCGACATGGCTTGTTTTATGGGGGCCGGCTTTTTTGCCAGCTCCGGGAGTTCCGGTAATTCAGAGAACAGTATTGACTGGGTTGATTACAGCACAAAAGTTGCCACCACCTTCTGGGTCAGCACCATTCTTCTGACCCTGGGGCTGGTATGCCTGTTTCTGGAAGTGCTGACATTAAACGGTATCCTTGGCTCCATCGGCATTGCATCACTGATGGTTTTCTTCCTTTCCCACATTTCCCAGGGGAATGTTCCCTGGTGGATTGTGCTGGTGTTTTTTGCAGGGGTGGCCCTTTTGGCCATGGAAGTATTTGTCACACCGGGATGGGGTGTCATGGGCATCATGGGATTGATCCTGATGTTTTCCAGCATATTTGTATCCATCGGAGATCCCAACAAGGCCGCGGGGGCTATGATGATCGCCATCACCCTGACAGTGGCCATATTCTGGTATGCCCTGAAAAAACTTCCCAAATCCCGGATCTGGAAACGGCTTTCCCTGGAAACGACCCAGAGTTCCCGGGAAGGCTATAACGCCGTTGATGAGCGTCTGGATCTGGAGGGAGCTATGGGGACGGCATATACGGATCTTCGTCCCGGCGGTATTGCCCTTTTAAATGATGAACGGGTTGATGTGGTGACCCGGGGTGAATATATCAGAAAAGACTCGCCGGTGCGGGTTGCAAAGGTAAAGGGGATGAGAATTGTAGTTGAAGCTATTGAAGGGAAGTGGTAAGTCATGATGGATATGGTTCAGTCTTCTCAGTTTTCTCCGGGCATGATTGTGCTGATGATTATCGCAGCTCTGGTGGTTCTGGCAATAGTGGCGGAGCTGGTGATTCTCCTGGTTTACTTTATTTTAAAGAAAAACCGCAAGGGCCAGAAAATCGTTGCGGGGGTGACCCTCGATAATCCACAGAGTGGGGATGAGCATAAGGCGGTCCCCGGCAGACCCGAGTTGGAAGGCGCAGTGGGGGTCGCCCTTACCCACCTTCGCCCGGCAGGAATTGCCCTTATTAATGATGAAAGAATCGATGTAGTTTCTGTGGGAGCTTTCATCCGCAAAGATGAACCCCTGCGGGTGGTGAAGGTAGAAGGAATGAAGATAATTGTGGAGTCTGTTGAAGGGAAGTGGTGATCGGTGGTTCCGGTGATTTTTACTGTTTTTTTGGTTGTCTTTGCGGTGGGTCTTGTGTATTTTCTGGGGATGTTCATCCACCGGGACAAACAGAGCAAGGCAGGTGGATACTCCTCGGTGGATGAGCCTGTGGAGCTGGAAGGACACATCGGAGAGGCCAGAACAGATCTCCGGCCCGGGGGGATCGCTCAGATTGATGACCGCCGGGTTGACGTGGTTTCCGAAGGGGATTTTGTCCGCAAGGGGGAAGCAGTTCAGGTGGTTGGTATTCGGGATGGCAAGGTGATTGTTCGGAAACTGTAAGGCAATTATAATACTCTGGATACTTCGGCCCGGCATCATATGTGTCCGGGCCTTTATTATTGAAGGACTCCCGGCCCGGCAGGTATTTCTTTCTTTGCTGGATAACTGTTTTATATATATGGATGCAGATTTTATATAAAGTGTTCTGGAAGGAAAACAGGGGGGGGCATAGAAACCTTTTAAACAGGGACAGGTTCGGGGTTGCCGGTTGATATGAATGTAATTGCCGTCACTTCGAACCCGCCTGAATTATTCTGATGACAATTATTTTGTCATAAATTAGCACAAAAAGGGGAGGTCAACCTTATGGGTTACGTTGGTGCCATTTTAGTTGGGATCATAATACTCTTTTCCATCATCTCCTACTACATCCCCATACCCCTGTGGCTTACGGCAACCTTTGCCGGAGTGCCAGTGGGTCTGGACAAACTTTTTGGAATGAGAATGCGTCGGGTTCCTCCTGAACGTATTGTTCATCCCCTGATTAAAGCTCACAAGGCAGATATCCACCTGACCACTGATCAGCTGGAAACTCACTACCTGGCTGAAGGTAACGTGGACCGGGTCATCGATTCGCTGATTGCCACCAACAGGGCCAATATCGACCTGGACTTCGCCCGGGCTTGTGCCATTGACCTGGCAGGCAGAAATGTCAAGGAAGCGGTTATGATGAGCGTCAATCCCAAGGTGATTGATGTGGCTCACATTATCGGCACAGCTCTTGACGGAATTCAGCTTCAGGTGAAGGTTCGCATTACCGTGCGGGCAAACCTGGCAAGACTGGTAGGCGGAGCCACCGAGGAAACAGTCAAGGCCAGAGTCGGCCAGGGAATCGTTGCCGAGATTGGTTCATCCAAGTCCTACAAGGATGTTCTGGAGAACCCCGACAAGATTTCTTCCCGGGTGCTGGATATGGGGCTCGATTCGGGCACGGCTTTTGAGATTCTCTCCATCGACGTGGCTGATGTGGATGTGGGCAAGAACATCGGAGCCGAACTGCAGGAATCCCAGGCCAATGCCGATATGCGTGTGGCTCAGGCCAAGGCTCAGGAACGCAAGTCTATGGCGGAAGCCAAGGAGCAGGAAATGATAGCTCTGGGCCAGGAAATGAGAGCCAAGGTTATCGAGGCCGAATCAGAAGTGCCCCGGGCACTGGCGGAAGCGCTTCGCACTGGCAAGATGGGATTTATGGACTTTTACAACCTTGAAAATGTTAAGGCAGACACCCAGATGAGGACTTCAATTGGCGGTGGAAAGACGAGTGAAACGAGAGGCATATGATTCTCGCTGTTGAAGCCGACGGAATCGAAAGAAGGTGTTGCAATTGATTTCCGATTCCTTTTTAATGGCCGACTGCGGGCCATGCTTTATGCTGGTGGTAATCATCATCATAATAGTCAGTGTTCTGTCAAAAGGAAAAAAGGGTGGTCCTGACCTGATGGGAGGGCCTGGAGTCACCGGAAAACCCCTGGGCAACGAATTACAGGACTTGAAAAATGCCTTTGGCGGTCTTGCCGGGACTTCTGGCACCAGTCAGTTTGGCAGTACCGGAGGAGCTTATGTTCCCCCGGTTAAACCCCAGAAGCCACCCATTAACTGGAATATGATCAAGCTCAACATGACCAAGGAGCAGATTCGCTACTGTTTTGACCTTAACGCTTTGAATCGTGGAGTCAAAAAAGAAGAACTGCCCAAGTATGTTTATCTCGATCGGCTGAGGAAGCATTTTTCTGAGCCCCAGTTGCAGGACATGCTGGATATGGATTTCTTTGAAAAATCAACGGTGAAGCCTCAGAAAGCCTCAAAAGCCAAGGGAGGCGGGGCAAAAAGCCCTGTGGTGAGTGAGAAACTCAAAAGCACCACCGTTGAGGCAAAAATCAAGGATATCACAGTTCTTGAGCAAATCGGCGACAAGACAGTTGACGAGATAATGGAAGAGCAGAAGGTGATGGAGGACATAAAGCATTATGCCCTTTATGATTCCACCTTCAAAAAGTTAGTTGACAAGCTGAGTCCCGAAGAGAAAAAAGCCCTGGCCTGCAGTTTCCGGAATGTCGAAACAAGCTGTGGCGGTGCTTCCATGGATGGCAGCAAAATTGTCCAGGGAATAATCTGGAGTGAAATCCTCAAACGACCCAGTCAGGGGCCTGGATCCCGGGGGATACTCTCCCGGAGGTAGATGACTGATTATAAAACTGGAAGGGGTCATGTGATCCCTTCTTTTTTTTATGTTTTTTTTTATGGGGTGGAAAATCTTCCCAGATGACGGATTGACTGATTTGACATGATTATGAAAAAAAATGGAAATACCTTGTGGGATATTGTCAAAGGGTTTAAATCATGTTATAATCGGTTTTACCCAAAGGGGATTATTTTGCAGTGTTGCCCGAAAGGGCTTTTTATCAACATTCCGGCGTTATGAAATAATGCCGGGTGATGGTTCTGGAATATTATTTTGACTATCCGAAAGGGGAAACCGGAAATGGACATGATCAATCTGATTGAAAAACAGCAACTCAAGGAGAACATTCCCGACTTTGGCCCCGGGGACACAATCCGGGTAAAGATAAAGGTTGTGGAGGGAGGCAAGGAGAGGCTTCAGGCTTTTGAAGGAATATGCATCAGCCGTAAAGGTGGAGGAGTCAACGAGAGTTTTACCCTTCGCAAGATTGGAAGCCACGGAATCGGTGTGGAGAGAACATTGCCCCTTCATTCTCCCAGGGTGGCGGAGATCACTGTCAAACGACAGGGCAAAGTCCGCCGGGCCAAGCTCTATTATCTCCGTGACAGAATCGGCAAGGCAGCTACCAGGGTCAAGGAGAAGGGTTTTAACCGGTAGTATTGCAGGGGCTCTCTCACCAAGAGCCCCTTTATTGAACTAATTCCGGGAGGACAGGGAAACTTGACTGCCAAACAACTGGCTGCCATCATACTGGTTCTGGCTGCGGGAAGACTGGTGCTTTACCTGGCGCCTGATATTCAGATCCTCAATGAAAAATGGAAACGGATTACTGTTGAATATCTGGATTCAGTGATTGTAGCCGGTGTGGTTGCTCTGTTCATTATTCATTTTCTTTTCAGGACTTTTTATATACCCTCAGGCTCGATGATTCCCACTCTTCAGGTGAAGGATTACATACTGGTCAATGAATTCATATACCGGTTCAATGAGCCAAAGAGAGGTGATGTGGTGGTTTTCAGGCCCCCGGAAAGCGCCAATGCCGGTGAAAAAGAATTCATAAAGCGGATAGTTGGCCTGCCCGGTGAAACTCTCTCGGTGCAGGACGGACAGGTGTTCATCAACGGGGAGCCTCTGGATGAGCCTTATGTGAAGAATCTACCTGATTATTTTTTGCCACCGGTAAAAATCCCCGAGGATTACTACTATATGCTGGGGGATAACCGGCCCTCCAGTGCTGACTCTCATGTATGGGGTGGAGTCCCCCGGAAGAACTTCATCGGGAAGGCGGTGCTCATCATCCTGCCTCCTCGAAGGGCCGGGGTCTTGAAGTAGTCTGTTCCCGGTTCGGCATGAAAGGTGATGAGAAAATATGGAACCTGACAGCATCCACCAGGAAAACTGCCCAAACAGCAAGGACGCAACATCTGCCGTTGATGCGACGGGGACTCCTCATAGCCGGGGAAGCCTGAAACATCGGCTTTTCCGTTGCTTCCGGGAGTTTTTCATCTGTTCCCTTCAAGCTCTGGTGCTGACCCTTATCATCATCAATTTTATCGGGCGGGTTTCGGTGGTGCAAGGCTCGTCCATGGGGCCTTCTCTGCACAGCAACACCAGAATCCTGGTAAACCTTGTGGCATATCGGTTCCATAAACCAAGCCGGGGAGAGATTGTAATTTTCCAGTGCCCCATCAATCCTTCCCGGGATTACATCAAAAGAGTCATTGCCGTGGAGGGAGATGAACTGAGTATTCTGGAAGGAGTGGTATATCTCAATGGCCTGGAGCTGGCGGAGCCTTATGTTGACTCCCCGGATCGGCTGGACAACTTGAACCCCACAGTGATACCGCCAGGATATGTATTTGTTATGGGGGATAACCGTTGCAACAGCGAGGACAGCCGTCTGTGGGGGCCTCTGGATTGCAGTCTGATAAAAGGCAAGGCCCAGGTGATTTTCTGGCCTGCCAGATCCTTTCAGGTGCTTCGATGAGTCTAAATTTTTCCTGGTTTCCCGGACATATGCAAAGTACCCTCCGGGAGCTGGCAAAAGAAGAGAAGATGGCCTCCATGGCCTTGATGATGCTGGATGCCCGCTGTCCTCTGTCTTCCAGAAACCCCCAGTTAGAAGATATTTTTTCCCGGAAGGGGCTTATCTATCTTCTGAATAAAACGGATCTTGCTTCTGTTCGAATTACCCGAAGCTGGCTGGACTGCTTCAAATCTCAGGGCCTGGATATCATGGCTGTTTCCTGCCGGGCGGGTTCTGGAAGGAAACAGCTGTTGAATCTTATCCGGCAGAGAAAATCAGCCTATGAAGAGAAACAGGTTCAGCGCAGTCGAGGGAGCAACTTCAGGCTGGTGGTGGTGGGAATACCCAATACCGGCAAGTCTTCTCTTATCAACATGCTGGCCCTGGGAAGATCTGTGAAAACCGGCAAGAAACCGGGACTGACCCGGGGACGCCAGTGGCTGAAGGTATCAGGAGGCGTGGAGATCCTGGATTCCCCCGGGGTGATGGTTCCCCGGATGGATATGGAAGACACTCCGTGGATTTTAGGAGCTGTTGGCTCCATACGCCAGGAGGTTCTGCCCCTGGAAGAAGTAGCTTCGAGGCTGATAAATTTTCTCCGGGTCCGGGACCTGATGCCGGGGGATTTATTTGAAAACCCCAAGCTTGGGACTCCCATGGATCTGCTGGAGCAACTGGCCAGAAGCCGGGGCTATCTGGGGCCCGGGGGAGAGCCGGACACAGTGCGGGGGGCAGTTCAGTTTCTGAAGCTGTTCCGGGAAGGCCGTATGGGAAGGATATCTCTGGAGGAACCTCCCTCAGGGGACATGACCGGTGACTGATTGCCTGGGGCTTATGTGACTTCCACGGATTCAAACCGGTTTCTGCCGTTTTCCTTGGCCTTGAGAAGAAGCATGTCCGCCGAGGTCAGCAGGTCCTTCTGGGATGTGATGCGGGGATCAGGATAATAGGCAAGCCCCATGCTCACCGTCACCCGGAAGGCTTCAAAGAGCATTTCCGATGCATCATCCTGTCGTCCTTCTTCCATGGCCTCAAGAACCCGGTTAATGTCCAGGTTGAAATGTTTCTTCATGATGGCGGTCTTAGCTTCCCGTATCCGTTCATCCTCCATGGCCACTATGGCCCTGAAACGTCGGGCAGCTTCCTCGATGGAAAAAAGCCCCTGATCTCTTATTTTACCGATATAATTGCCCCCGGCAATTTTTTTGAGGATTTTGTCTGCATAACTCAGGGCATCCTTGATGGGAGTGTTGTGGAGAACTACTGCAAATTCCTCTCCTCCATACCGGGCAACATGATCCACTGAACGGGTGTTTTCCCTGATGATGTCGGCAGTTTCCCGAAGGACAAGATCCCCCACCTGGTGGCCGAATATGTCGTTGAACACTTTGAAGTGGTCAATGTCCATCAGGATCACTGAAAGAGGAGTGCCGTAACGTTGACTCCGTTTGAATTCCAGAGTCAGCAGGTTGTTCATGAAATGAGTGTGGTTGGCCAGCTGGGTCAGTCCGTCGGTGAAGGACAGCCGTTGCAGGTCCTGATGACTGCGGGTGTTGGATATGATGGTTTCAATGTGGGGAGAGATGGACTCGAGGATCTGGCGATCCAGAGTGGAGAAACCTCCTTCACTGCCTTCAAGCTCAGTACTGATGAGTTCTCCCTGGGCATTTTTTCTGTTTATGAGGACCACCACTCCGATGACATTCTTGTGAACCGTTGTTTCTTCGGCGTAAGTCTGGATCAGGGGGATTGTCAGGAGGGTATGGATTTTTCTGTCGGGGTTGGAGATTTCCAAGTCCATCTTCTCGCCGGTGGAGATGACTTCATTTTCAATGATGGAATGCCCGTCAAAGAGAGCCCGGCTGATATGTCCCGTGCCGGGCATGTTGTGAAGGCTGATGCACTCAGGATCCACCGGGTTTCCATCATCATCCCGGAAGCATACCGCCCTGACGGCTCCGTTCTCCCGGATAAATATTCCTCCCCCTGATGCATTAATTATTCGGATGATGGTATCCATCACCTGATCCATCTGGTTGAGGGTTTTTGTCCTGTCATCATGGTTGCCGGGCAGTTGCGCCATATCCATCCGGGTGGATCCGATAACTGACTGGATTTCCATGACCCCGTGTTCGAAGTAGGCGAGTTTTGCTTCTTTAATGGCATTGATAATGGCCCGGCCCAGCCGTTTCATTTCTCGAATGTCCGCTTCGGAGAAAATTTTCCCCGACAGGAAGTCCTTCTTGGTGCGTCCGCCGTGGAGATAGCCCACCAGTTCGCTGGTGCCGTCTTTTTTGTCCTGGTGCAGAGGAAAGGTGCCATGAACCCATACATCCAGCTCCAGGGAAAGCCTCCACAAGGGATCCTGTCCCTTGATGTCGTTGACGATCCATGGTTCCCGGTTGGTCAGGCAGTATTCCTTGGTTTTGCCCAGGGCGCCGTAACGGCGGAGTTTCTTGATATCTTCGGGGGGATAGCCTCCCTTGGAATAACGGCGCATAACCCGACGAAGCTCATGATCCACCAGGATGATTTCAAACCGGGAAAACTCAAATTCTCTCTTGATTATAGTTACAATATGATCCAGGGTTTCATCCAGGGATTTGGGGGATGTAAAAAGCTCGCTTTCGATTTCTGATATGCGTATAATCCTCTCCACATCGGATCGGAGCAGGTCATAGCTTTCCTCCAGCATTTCCAGGGTTGTCAGCACGTGATCTTTCTGATTAGTGCGGAATCTGTCCCGGAGCTGATCCAACTGTTGTTCGATTTTTTCAAAGAGGTCCTGCATCAATTTCACTCTCCCATAATTCTGGTAGTTTTTCCCGGAGGCAGAATATTCCTGCCAGAGGATACCGAGGCAGTTTTTCGAAAGAAACAAAAGACCGGCAGGAACAAGGCTTTAGTTATGACAGTTATTTCCCGTCGGCTATGAGGTGTCAAGGGAGGGTGTCTTCAATCATATCAGGGGGTTGGAGCTGGCATGGGGCATTTCCCGGATTCTCCCGGGATGGGGTTTTTTATGAAGGGCAATATCCCGGGGCAAAGAATTTATCATTAAGATTGAAATACTATGGGGGAGAGGATTTATGAAACTGTTAAGATCGGTTCTTGTTGCTTTGCTGATGGTTGCTGTTCTGGCGGGTTATGCCTGTGCCACGGCCCGGTACAGCCTGTGGGTCGAGGTGGAGAACCCCAATCTTGCTCCTGGGGATAATGTTGTTTTTAATACCGGAATCAATGCCTGGGATGAACAGGCTCTGTCCTCCAGGGATGTCACATATACCCTGAAGATTTATCGGGTGAACCTTGAGAAATTGATTCAATCCCCCGGTGACACCGAAGCCGGCAGAACCCTTGTTCACAGCAGAAAATCCAAGGTTGCCTTTGAATCGACAGAGGGAGGACGATGGCATCAGGCCAGGGATCGGCAGGAGTTTTTCCCTGAACATCCCGGCTACTATGTGGGAGTTGTTCAGCTGGGGGATCAGAGTCGGGAACAGCCTTTTCAGGTGTCAGAAACAGGAATCATTGTGAAAAGCTCTCCCCGGCAGACCCTGTTGCAAGTATCAGATCTTGCCGACGGAATCCCCGGCAGTGATGTGTCCATGTCTATTGTGTCCGGGGATGGAAAAACTGAACACTCCCTGGGAGTAACCGATGAGAAGGGCATCCTGATCTTCCATCCTGAAGAACTGCCCCGGCAATATGTCGGCAACCGGCAGATGACAATACTGGGAAGAAGGGATGACAGCCTGATCCTTTGTCATTCTTATCAGCCGGGAGAACATGATGAACTCCGGGGATATATCTTCACTGATCGGCCTGTGTATCGGCCTGGCCAGAAGGTTTACTTCAAGGGTATTTTGCGACGCAACCAGGGGGAGGATCTGATTCCCCTAACCCATGAGAAGGTGCAGGTGGAGATTCTGGAACCCGGCGGCGGAAAAATCCTGGAAGAGGAGATGACCACCGGCGAGTATGGATCCATTGACGGTGAAATAACCCTGGGAGAGGAACCTCCCCTGGGGCGTTACCGGGTCCTGGTAAAACACCGGCAGATTGCCCGGGGAAGCTTTCTGGTGGAAGAATACCGCAAGCCGGAGTTTGAAATAAAGGTGAATCCTCAAAAGACTTTTCTCACCGGCGGTGACAAAGCTGCATTTGACCTGGAGGCCAACTATTACTTTGGCGCTCCTGTTGCCGACACTCCATTTGACTACCAGATTGTCAGGGAGAGGAGCTACCCATATCGTCCCACTTTCTGGTGGAGCCCTCGGCATCCCGGAGGCTATTATCACGGCAGGGAAACTGTTCACCGGGGTACTGGGAAAACCGACGGAGAAGGAAAGGCCAGAATCGATTATCTGCTTCCCCAAATGCCATATGACGCCCGCTTCAGCCTGACGGTTTCCATGACCGATCAGAGCCGGCGGGAAGTTACCGGTTCTGGGTTTGTCACCTCCACCCTGGGAGGATTCCATATAAGGGCCAGAACAGACCGTTATTTTTATAATACCGGGGATTCAGTGAACATCATTGTGGATGCCCGGAATTATCAGGACAAGCCCGTTGAAGTACCCATCCGGGTAAAGGTGGATCGTCGGTGGTATGACAATGAAAAACATCGCCGGGAAATGGTTATGGAAAAAACAGTTGCCACTGACAGTGAAGGCCGGGCAGTGGTGGAATTCAAGCCGGGTTCCTCGGGGTATTTTGTGGTTAATATCACTGCTGAGGATATCAGGAAGAATGAAATCAGAGCTGAAACTAATTTTTATGCGGGAAGCGGAGTCGGCAAGCAATGGTATCGGTTCCCTTCTCTGGGTCTCAGGACAGATCAGGAGTTTTATAGATATGGTCAGAATATATCCCTGATGGTGTCGGGGGTGAAGCCGGGAAATCACGTGCTGATAACCGTCGAAGGCGAAGATATATATCATCACCAGGTTTTAAGGGCCGAATCCAATGTTCTGTTGACTCAGTTTGAAGCCCGGCCTTGCCTGTCCCCCAATTCCTTTGTGACGGTTTCATATTTTGATGAGGGTCAGTTTTATCAGGCCACGGCAAGGATTATAGTCACGGCATGGGATCGGCTTCTGAAGGTGGATGTCAGTCCTGATAAAAAGGAATACGGCCCCAGGGACTACAGCGAGGTTACCATCACCACCACCGGTGAGAAGGGAGAGCCGGTTTCTGCAGAAGTAACCATGGGGGTTGCTGATGAATCGGTTTATGCGGTGAGCCCCGACAACACTCCTGACATCGGGCAGTTTTTCTATGGAAGCCGGCGAAACCGGGTGCAGACCAGAACTTCTCTGATTCCCCATCGCCATCATTATCCGCCTGTTGTGGAGTCGGCTCCCTCCCCCATGGGACGGGGGGCGAAGGCCAGATCCCCCGGGGAAGGAAGTGATGAAGAGGGGCTCGTCCAGCCGGATTTTGTCCGGGAGTTCTTCCCAGATACCGCATATTTCAACCCTTCCATTATCACAGATCATCTTGGCCGGGCAGTGGTGAGATTTCAGCTTCCCGACAGCCTCACCACATGGCGGGCTACTGTCAGGGCTGCTTCGAAGGATACCCATGTGGGCCAGGCCACAGAAAAGGTGATTGTTAAAAAGAA
>CAYNGH010000047.1:0-20455 GCA_964396845.1 uncultured bacterium
GGGGAAGTTTTCCGCAGTGCCTGTCTTGCCGGCAAAGGATATGGGAGCCTTGAGCCGTCTTGCGGTACCTTTTCTGGTTGCAGTGCGCATACCCTCCCTGATGGCCTCAAAATGTGATGCATCCACGGGAACCTGTCGCACCAGCCGGGGAGTGGAAGAAGACACCAGTTTTCCGTCAGAATCAGTGATTGCCTTGAGCAGAGTCGGCTTGAGGAATTTGCCGTCGGTAGCCACGGTGCTGGTGGCTGCTATCAACTGCAAGGGTGTTGCCCCAAGATAACCCTGGCCGATGGAAAGGTTCACGGTATCACCAGTAAACCAGGGCTGGTTGAAATGCCTTTTCTTCCAGTGTTTGTCAGGCAAAACTCCAGGGGTTTCTCCAGGCAGTTCAATCCCGGTTTTCTCTCCCATTCCAAAATACCGGGAATACTTCAGCAGGCGATCTATCCCCAGTTTTTCCCCCATAAAATAAAAAGCCACATCACAGGACTCGGACATGGATTCATTAAAGTCGATTTTTCCATGGCCTGTGCGGACGAAACAGTTGAAGCGGTGCTCCTTCACCATATAATAACCGGGACAGTTAAAAGGAGTATAACGGGTGATGATGCCTTCCTGCAGAGCAGCAGCGGCGGTGATCATCTTGTATGTGGACGCCAGGGGATATTGACCTGACACCGCCCGGTTCAGCAGTGGATAGTCATCCCTGGATATCAGGGCATCATAATCTTTTTTGGAGATTCCCCTGGAAAACAAATTTGGATCAAACTGGGGAATACTGGCCATGGCCAGGATCTCGCCGGTGTTCACATCTTCCATCAAAGCCGCCGCTGCCAGGTTTTCCCGGCTGGTAGCAGATAGAGAAGTTACATGCCACTGGAGTATCTTTTCTATGTCCTGCTGAAGCTGAAAATCAATGGTCAGGACAATATTTCTGCCGGGCCTGGGTTTCTTTTCCAATATGGTACCAATAACTCGGCCGGAAACATCTACCACTGCCCTGCGGATTCCCGGTTCTCCCCGGAGGATGGAGTCAAAATGCTTCTCAACGCCGTCCTTGCCGATATAATCACCAAGACGGTAACCCTTTGCCCCGTATGTTTCCAGTTCTTCTGAAGTAATCTCACCCACATAACCGATTACATGGGATGCGGTTTCTCCCCGGGGATATTCCCGCATGGGCTGAACTTCCAGATACAGGCCGGGAATGTCTGATCTCACCTCGGCTACCTGCATCATTGTTTCAGTTTCCACCTTGGCTTTTATTGTAATTTTCTGATATGGATTGATCCCCTTGCTCTCAAGGATGGAGCGGATTCTCTCAGGAGTATATCCGATAAGGGGGGAGAGGGTCTTGCAGAAGATGTTGATGTCATCTATCTCCGAGGGTATGGCGCAGACATTCAGGCCAGGCACATCCCTGGCCAGCACACGGCCACGGCGATCTGTTATCATTCCCCTGGGAGCAGGAATATAAGTGGTGCGGATGATGCTGGTTTCAGCAATATTAAAATACCTGTCCCCCTGGATTATTTGAAGATAAACAAGCCGTCCCAGCAGGAGCAACATCAGAAGCATAATGAAGAGTATCAGCACTGTGAGGCGGTTTTTAATATTTGAATCCTTCAAGGCATTACTTCCTGTTTCCGGTTTTCCCGGCAGGCCGGGATTATTTCAAGCTCCAGGTGGCATCAGGGCTTATCAGAACATACCTGCTGACCCAGAACACCGGTATGGAGAAAAATCCATTCCAGCCAGTGAATATCAGTGTTCTTATGAGATCGTCCCCGGTGGGATAAAACAGATCCAGGCTCGGCCCCAGCACGGAAAAGATCAGGGCCATCCCCACAGAACCCACAAGACCTGACAACAGGGGGACTATAAAAATATCCGGCTCCACCTTCTCCGGGATGAATCCTGCAAAAAAACCCGCCAGGGAATAGACCAGAAAATAAAGCCCCCATACATTCCAGGAGATGATGCCGGCAATAATCCCGGCACCAGCACCAGTGACGGCACCTTCCCGGGATCCTTTCAACAGTCCGATACTGATGACAAAGAGCAGGATCAGATCCGGGCGGGTTTGCATTATCTGGAACTGGGGGAAAAACGAAGACTGAAGCAGAGCAAAGGTGACAATTACCAGGAAATATTTGACGATGCTCATTTTGTTCTTCATGATTATTTCCGTCCCACTAAAAGCACATACTCAAGATTTCCAAACTGCACCGTGGGCTTCACCTGGATTGCCTGGTATAGAATCTGATCCCGACCATAAATCTTGGACACAGTGCCCAGGATCTTTCCCGGCGGGTATATCCGGGACAGCCGGGAAGTTATCACTTGTTCTCCCACATTTGGTCTGGCATCGGCATTGACATACTTCATCACGCAGGTGTTTTTCCCCTCGCCGTATATGACTCCCAGCTCGCCACTGCTGATGAGCTGAGCGGGGATAGCGGATTTTTCACTGGAAATAAGCCGAACCCGAGAGGTATATTGGGATGCGGAAATGACCCGGCCCACCACTCCTTCCGAGGATATGGCCACCATGTCTTTGGTGACGCCATGCTTGTATCCCCTGTCAAGATTGATGCTTTCAAACCAGTTGTCGGGATCCCTGGCAATTACCCCCGCAGCGATAACCCTTCCTTCGTGACGCTGGGATATTTCAAGAAGTCGCCGTAGTTCCTTGTTTTCTTCCCTGGTGCGGTTGTAGAGTTCTTTTTCTTCCCGCAGGGTGTAAATCTGGGCGATGAGCCTCTTGTTCTCTTCTTCCAACTGAGCGCCCCGGGTCAGGGATTGCCAGAACCCGGAGATCCTTCGCCCCATGTTGGAAAGGAATCCCTGGGCAGGCCACAGGACATCCGATGAAGTCCTGGATAAAAAACCAAAACGTCCCTCCCGGTAAGCCCCCGCCTGTACAAAAATCATAATTGCACTTATGGCAAGTATGATAATGAGGGTTGTGAGTTTTTTCTTGTTCATATCCTATAACTGCATAATTTTTTCCCTGGTGAGGAATATGGTTTTGAACAGCCGGGGACTGCGGAAAAGCCGGTCTGCCCCCAGAACCACGCATGAGGTGGGATCCTCGGGATAATAACAGTGAACCCCTGTGGCATCAGTTAGCACCTGGTCAAGGCCCCGGAGCATGGATCCTCCCCCGGTGAGGACAACTCCCTGCTGAAAAATATCCCCCACCAGCTCCGGAGGAGTGGATTCCAGGGTCTGCTTGAGGAGTTCAATCATAGTCTGAATAATTTCTGACAGGGCAGTGCACATCTCGTTGGAGTCAAGCTCCAGGGTTCGGGGAAGCCCCGATGTGAGATCCCGTCCGGATATTTTGCCCAGCAGGGGGACATTGTTCTTCCGGGCGGACCCGATGGAAATCTTTAACTCCTCTGCAGTTCGGATCCCTATGAGGAGGTTGTATTTTTTTCGCACATAGTTCAAGATGGCCTCGTCCATCTCGTCCCCGGCAATGCGGGAAGTCCGGGCGTTGACAATCCCCCCCATGGAGGTTACCGCCACTTCTGATGTGCCACCGCCAATATCGATGATAAGGCTTCCCCGGGCCTGGGTTACCGGGAGCCCTGCCCCGATGGCACCTGCCAGAGGCTGTTCGATGATATAAACCCGCCGGGCGCCGGCAGAAAGGGCAGCTTCTGTCACGGCACGCCATTCCACATCAGTGCAGTCGGTGGGAACGCCAATTATAACCCTGGGATTAAAAAGACCTCCCACCTTCAGCTTCTTGAGGAAGTGGTTCATCATTCTCTCGGCAACTTCAAAATCGGCAATGACCCCGTCCCGCACCGGCCTTATCACCTCGATATGGGCCGGGTTGCGACCTTCCATGGCCTTTGCGTCGAACCCCGCGGCAATTATATGGCCACTGTTTCTGTCCCTTGCCACGTAGGTAGGCTCCCGGAATACTATTCCCCGACCCTTCACCAGAACCGGGGTGGTAGCAGTTCCAAGATCGATCCCCACGTCCGCGGAGAAATTGCTGAGGATGTGGTCAAGGTATAATTTATATGACATTTACCTCGGTCCCTGCCTTTTGCCTCAGCGACAATCTGAATATATCAACATTGAATTTTCTGAGCATTTCATAAAGCTTTCTCACCGGCAGTCCCACCACATTGGGATAATCCCCGGTGATTCCATCCACCAGAAACACCCCCAGTCCCTGAATGCCGTATGCTCCCGCCTTGTCCAGGGGTTCTCCCGAATCGGCATACCCCAGGATTTCATCTTTGGTGAGCCGGCGGAATTTAACCATTGTAGTTTCGATATCCGAGAGCATCTCTCCTGTGGGATAGGGTGCCACTGCTATGGCAGTTATCACCTGGTGGGTTCTCCCCGACAGGCGTTGGAGCATTGCCACTGCCTCATCCCTGTTGGCCGGTTTGGGCAGGATACTCCCATCAATCACCACAATGGTATCTGCACCGATAATCAGGGCCGGGGTTTCTCCCGTGGTTTTATTCTTCACCGCCAGAGCTTTGTTTTGGGCATTCTCCATGGCCACCATGTATGGCTCCCTCCCCGGGGAGGTATTGTTCTTTTCAGAAAAAACCGCGGTGATCCTTTGGAAGGGGATTCCCAGCCTTGTCAGTATGAGGTTTCTTCTGGGTGATGCCGATGCCAGAATCAGGTTCATGGTAAGATATTATATCACTTTCTGTTATACAGGGCAACTGCCGGGCATGTTTTCCGGGCCGGCCTGTTACCGGGGAGGTGTCCACAATCCCAGGGTTTCCGGATCAGCCTCGTTCCCTTCTTCTTCAGGGTATATGGTGAAGTTTCCGATAAGCAGACTGGGAAACTCCCGGCTGATGGCTCGAAGCATGCCCCTGGTCCCCAGAGATTTACCCCGGGGGATTCCCATCTCCCTGATATACAGGTCAGGATCCATGTTAAGGTTGCGCAGTTGAATCATGTTTACCGGGTGACGCCGGAGAAAATCCAGCAAAGCTTCCACCTGGGATTCCCGGTCGTTGATTCCCGGCATATAAAGCAGGTTGATGCTCACAAAGCCTCCTGCCTGCCGGGACTGATCGATGCTGTTGACCACATCATCATAACTGTATCCCGAGGGTTTGAAATATTTCTCATATTCCTCCCGGAGGGGACTGTTGAGGCTGATTCGCACCATGTCAAGCCCGGCGTCGAAAAGCTCCATCAGGACGCCGGTGAGGCTTCCATTGGTGTTGATATTGATATGGCCTTTGCCGGTCATCTCCCGGATCCGCCGGATGGCATCCCTGATGAGATCCCCCCGGGTCAGGGGTTCTCCCTCACAGCCCTGGCCGAAACTGATTATAGGCCGAGATCCCTCCAGGTGATAAACCCCCAGCTCCGTCAGCTCTTCCACAGTGGGGACAAAGTCAATCCGGTTCTGGGGTGAAGAAACCCGGGAGTTGTGACTCTCGGATATACAGCCGATACATGAGGCATTGCATACCGCCGCGGTGGGAAAACCTCCCTCCCAGCGTTTGTAGAACACATTCTGAGCGGTGAAGCAACGGTATTTCAGGGAACATTTCTCAAGGTGGGGAATCATTCGGTTATCGGGGAACTGTTTTTTCAGCTTCTTTATCCTGTCAGGAAGCTCCAGAGAATTGAACATCCCCGGCTCCCAGCGGATATCCCGATGGGTCCTGAGGGCTCCGCAGAAGGGTTGATCCTTGCGGAAAGCCATGGCTGTGAAGGCAAAGTAAGGCAGTGTCGGGACATCGCCCTTCCCCGGTGCATATGCCGGCAGAAGGGTGCGGGTATAACCCGGCGGAAGAATCGCCGATGCAGGGTAAACCTGCTCACCGTCCAGAGTTTTTATCCGCACCTGCTTTGTGCCCTTGCCTTTCCGGCGCAGGGCCAGGGCTTCCCTGCCGGGAAGCATTGCTATTGTTGAGCCTGCAGGTAGCAGGATCATATCCCGCCGGTCAATGGGAAGGATATCTCTCCCCAGACGGGCCAGAGCTTCCAGGCTTGGTTCCCCTGCGAGGTTTCCATGGGTGTCGGTTACTGCAAGATTAAACATCCCCCATTATTACCCGTTACTGATGCATATCCTGCCCGGCCTGTTTCAAGATGGAAAAAACTCTGCTATAATAAACCTGATATTTACTGGAGGCTATCATGCCCGGCAGATCCACAGGGAAAAAATCTGGGGTTATTCTATTCCTGGCCCTTGTGATTCTCCTTTTTGCAGGGAGTATATTCTGGTTCGGGAAGAATCGCCGGAATGACAGCCCCCGGCAATCCCAGGCCTTTCATTGGAAGCGGTTCCGCGGTGATGACAGGAATTCAGGCTTTGCGCCGGGTATTGTCGGGCCGAAAGACCCGAATCTTCAATGGATGGTAAAAGTTGAAAACGAAGTAATGTCCTCCCCGGTGATTGATAATGATGGCCGGGTGATTATCGGTAGCCACGACAGCCGGCTTTATGTAATTTCTCCCCGGGGACATGTGCTGGCCTGGTTTGAAACCGGGGAAGGGATTGTTTCTACCCCGGTGCTGGATAAAGGTCATATCTGGTTCGGCAGTATGGACGGCATGGTTTACAAGCTGAGGATGGATGACATATCCGGGGATAAACTAAAGTTAAGAGAAGAATTTCGATGTCATCTGGGGGACTGGGTGGTGTCCTCACCGGCGGTGGCCCGGGGAATGGCCTTCGTGTCCTGCCGGGATGGTTATCTTTACGGAATCGATTCATCCACGGGAGAGGTTTCATGGCGAACCTTCATCGGGCCCCAGCGGTATGAGATCCAGTCATCGCCGGCAGTTAACGGCAACCTGATTTATGTGGGGTCTGGTCAGGGAGGGATATACTGCATTGATACCCATGGTTCCTTGGTGTGGCATTATCCCGCTGCCGGGCCGGTGTATGCCTCTCCTGCCCTGGATCAACAAGGAAACATATATTTCGGCGACAGGGAAGGGACTCTCTACAGTCTTTCTGTCAACGGCTCCCTTCGTTGGAAACTCGATGCAGGCGCTCCTGTCACTTCCTCGGCAGGCCACGGGCCCGGGGGAGAGGTTGTCTTTTGCACCACATCAGGAACCATAATCTCTCTGGACAGGGACTCCGGCAAAATCAACTGGCAATATGACACTGGTTCTCCCATGGAGTCATCTCCCGCCCTTGACGGCGACGGGAATATTTATGCGGGCACCGATGGGGGACGGCTTGTTTCTATTGATTCAGGGGGAAATCTTCGATGGGAATATGAAAGCCGGGGGCCGATTCTCTCTTCACCGGCTATCGACAGTACAGGTAGGATAATATTCGGATGCGAAGATCGGCATATTTATTGTCTGGGGGATGATTAGCCGATATATTCCGGTACTGCCTTGTAGCGAACCTCTTCCACCACGTGCTTTGGTTTGTCGGGATTCATGCCCTTGGCAATGGAGTGCTGGTATGCCAGCAACTGCAGGCATGGGATGGTGTGAAAGGCCCTGGCATAGGGAGAAAGACCGGTGGCGAACTTCACTGAGTATTCCACCGATGCTTCCACCTTTTCATCAAATTGATCCGCCAGAAGCAGTATCAGAGATCTCATCTTGGCGGCATCCCGCATGGCTTCCAGTTCTTCTTCCTCCATGCGATCCGACATGATGGCGGTATAGAGGGTGGCCACGTGGGCGGTGACAAAATGATTATGCCGGAAATCCAGGGCATCGAAACTGCCTGAGGTGGTCATACTCATTTCCTTGTTCAGCAGGGAGCCGTAAGATCCCAGGGCTTCATTGGGGCCTGTGCCGGCAAAGATCATATATTTGATTTCATTGAGCCGTCGCATCTTGATGATATTGTCATGATAGTCCCGGATATTAATATTTTTGGGAATTGATGACAGCTCTGCCAGGAAGTCCTTGTTTCCGCCGATGGCGCCGGCCATCAGGGACAGGAGAAAAAGTATAGTAGAAAAGGAGCGAATGGGCAGAACCCCGTCGTCATCGGAGCCGATGGCGGGGACCTGCCGGTGGGAAAGGCTGTTAAGACTGTTCTTGGCGGAACATGTGATGCTCAATACCTGAATCTCCGAGCTGAGCCGGCGAAGATAACTGACGGCCCAGTTGGTGTCGTCACTTTCTCCCTGACGGGAGATGGCAACCACCAGGGTCTTCAGACGGCGATCGAAGGGAAGGCTCTCGGTGGAAAAAATCTGGGAAGAATTGAACACCAGCGACGGCATCCGGGCAATATCCCGGAACAGGTGGCAGGCATACTGAGCCAAATACAGAGAAGCCCCGGATCCTACGAACACCACCTGATTGAAACCGGTTTTCTTCATCCAGATGAGGCTTTCCCGGTGTTTGTTGTAAACCTTTATAATATTTTTCCAGGCCTCCGCCTGCTCGGTTATTTCTGCAAAAGTTGCACTTCCCTTGGTTATCGGCACGATATTACCTCCCGAAAAATAGATCCCCAATGGCTTGAATTATTTTTCTATCCCTGACCGGTGAAATCCTTGCGGTAAACTGAAAGAAGCCGGGAACTGCCATCCAGAGAAAATCAGCGATATGACTTCAGGCTGGTGCCGGGATAGTATTTCTTCAGGCTGGTGCCGGGATAGTATTTCTTCAGGATCTGCCGGTAGGAATATCCCAGTTTGGTCATTCCAAGAGCCCCATACTGACACATCCCCAGTCCATGACCCCAGCCTCCTCCAAGGGCCTTCCAGAAACCCCCTTCTTTCTTAATGTGAAAACGGGTGGAATAAAGGGGAGAAATGCTCCCGTCGGGACGGCGAATCATCATAGCAGATCGGATTGCATTGCCCCTGAGGGTGTGAACTCCCCCATCTGTGTGAACCGTCATCTCCACAACCCTGCCCGAAGGCCCCCGTTTATCGATGGTAATCTTGTTGACTTTCCTGATTTTATCATCCTTGAGAAAACTGGATATATCCAGGGCCAGCTGTTCATCGGTCCAGATGGCAGACCAGCGGTGATACCCGGAAGAACTGCAAAGGGAGGGAGGCTCTCTTGGGAGAGTCATCTCAAAATCCTCACCTGATTCCGGCATAGATTCTGCGGTGGCTGAGGGGGACTCTGAACCTTGAGTGTTCAAATCCGGCAGGCCGTCGCCGGGGGTTATCCTGCAGGGAACCGGCGAGAGATAAGGTATGGGTGCTGTTAAATACACCGACTGGTTGGAGGCGGTACAACCTCCGCAGGTGGAATGATAGAGGGAATATTGAACAAGCTTCCCTTCATATTCAAGCACTTCTCCCCGGGTGTCGTCCACAGCCCTGCAACTCACCGGGTCCTCGGAATCATATCCCCCGTAAACCTGAAACCGGGTATCCGAAGTGAAGTCATAGCCCTCATTCTCAAACCTTCCCCGGTGGGCCATGGCAAAGGTGCGGGCCACCACCGCCTGTGCCCGGGCCATCTCCGGGAATCTGGTCTTGAATTCCCTGGGCACAACTCCATAAAGATACTGATCCAGCTCCACAATGTTAATGATTCTTATTGCCCCGCCTTTTGCCACCAGCCGGATCCTGCCCCGGTAACCCTGACGGTTAACCCTCAGGGGTTTGTCCTCTTGAACAGGTAGAAACATCAGGCTTTCAAAATGCCGTTCCCCGGTGGCGTCGGCCACAAGGCCTGTTTCTCCGGGAGAAACCTTGATCACTCCCTCTGCAACACTGGCCCCGACAACTTCTCCTGAAGGGGTTTGTATCTTTGTGGCGGATTCCGATGAAATCTCCAGGGGTTTTCTCACTGATGCCAGGAGTATCCGCATGATGACGGCTTCCGCCTCATCTTCTGACGGGGCCGGCGAAGACTTTGGCGATGGCGTGGGTTTTACAGGCTGGATCACGGGGATTGGTTTGATGGCTTGTTCGTCGGGAGAAATGCCGATGCCGATGCCTGTCCGGGCCGATGCTGAAAGACCCGTCAGCAGTAACAATGCCCACAGGAGAAATATTACTCGTAATTTCATTATAAATGTTGATCCTGTTTTTTCGATAATTAACCCGCCGGCGTCATAAATCCTTCGTCCCGGGGCTTGTTCCTTCCCGTTGCATGATTGTAATTTTTTTGTTGGAATAATTTCCTGATTCTCATGTATAATCAAATATAAGAACAAGCAGACAAAATTTTCAAGGGGGTAATGATATGAGCAAAAAGAAACCTGAATGTCCCAACTGCCGTGACCGGGGAGATGTGGACGGTAACCTCAAGTGCGGGGTCTGTGGGAAACAGCTGGAATATGCCGGGGCCGACGGCACCCTGCGGGAAGCGGAAAAAGAACGGAAGTGTCCCCGTTGCAATACCGTCAACAGCAGAGATGTGAAACACTGTGAAAACTGCGGTGCTCTTATTGGCAAATTCTGCAGTCATTGCAAGGCCCACCATTTTATCGAAGACCAGGTATGCCCTGCCACCGGGGAACCAGTCAAGGCAGTCACCCCCCTGCCAAAGGATTCATCAATCATCTCAAAGATAGTTCTGGCAGTTAGCATAGCGATGATTCTGTTCTTCGGCTCAATGCTGATGCGTAACGGCAAGGGCGACAAGCCCCAGGGAAACCTGCCCTTCACCCCGGGCAATGGCCAGGTGGTTCTTGTGAGCAACGGCCAGCCCCGGATTGACGTGGTATTCACCGTTGACACCACCGGTAGCATGGGGGACGAGCTTGAGGTGGTCAAGAGCAAGCTGAGGGATATGGTTCATACCATCTCCAGCGGACAGCCCAGGCCCCATGTACGTTATGGAATAGTGGCCTACAGGGATCGGGGAGATTTATACATCACACGGAAATACGAACTCACCGATAACATCGACTCGATTCAAGCCAGTATCAACGAACTGAAGGCCGACGGCGGGGGGGATATTCCCGAAAGCGTAAATGAAGCCCTTCATGTGACCATCAACGAGATGAACTGGGATCATTCCCCCAATACCCGTAAGATGGTATTCCTCATCGGCGATGCAGGCCCCCACATGAGTTATCCCGACGACTATGATTACAAGATTATAGCCGAACAGGCCCGGCAGAAGGGTATTGTCATCCACGCCATCGGGTGCTCGGGGATTACATCTCACGGGGAGCCGGAATTCCGGGAAGTGGCCAAGATCACCGGGGGACAGTTTGACTATCTCACATATCAACAGGCATACCAGAAGCAGGACGGCACCACGGTTCATGTCCTCTCAGCGGGAGAAAGCAAGTATGTGGTGGATGACACCGCGGACAAGGATGAGTGGAGAGAAGGCTACAAGACCATGCTGGAACGGCGTAAAGCCAAGGCTGCCAGGGATGAGGAGCTGAAAGAAATGGCCCCGGCGCCGGCAGCATCGGGAGGAAAATTGGAAAACAACCTGGATCAGGTATTGATTCAACAGGTTCAGATGGAAGCAGAACAAATGGGCGTCAAGTATAAAAAGTAGGAGAACCTGCACAAGCAGGATGCCGCAGGTGGGCTGGAAACAGCTCGCCTGCAGTTTGTTCCGGCCTTTTTGACTGACTTTAAATAGCCCTGCAGAATCATTCTTTAAAAACTTGCCCATCCGGGATAAAAAATAGCGATGATTTTGTTAAACAAGGAAGAACCTTTCCCAAGATGCGACAGGTAATCATGTCTGGATATTTCAAGACCGGAGAACTTATGACTGATATGTCAATGAAAACCGATAATGATTGGAAAAGCAAACTGACACCGGAGCAGTACCGGGTTACTCGAAAAGGAGGCACTGAACCGCCTCACTCGGGAATATTGCTTCACAACCCCCATAAGGGGATTTATTCCTGTGTATGCTGTGGAAACAATCTTTTTGACTCTCATGACAAATTTGATTCCGGTTCCGGCTGGCCCAGCTTCACAAATCCCCTGGCCCAGGAGAATATCCACCAGCGGGAAGATACAAGCCATGGTATGATTCGCACCGAGGTTCAGTGTTCCCGGTGCGGTGCTCACTTGGGGCATGTGTTTGATGATGGCCCCGGCCCGGGAAAAAAACGATACTGCATAAACTCTATTGCCATGAATTTTGAGAAAGCTGACTGAAAAGGATATTGCCAATCAGCAGGGATGAGAAACCCCTGACTCATCACCAATCCTCCTGAGTTCTCCATTTGTTGACTCCTTTGGAGATTAGCAAGAGCCGGCAACTGCCGGCTCCTTTTTTTATTTTAATCTCAACCCTTTCACATTGGTTTCCGCCAGCTTTGTTTCCATAGCTCCTCCCATTAAGGCTTTCACTTTTGTGCCCAGGAGAAACCCGGTGCCGGGATCGTAGTAAACATTGATGCTGTTGCCTGCCAGATTTGTTTCAAACATTACAGCTTCCATTTCATTCCATTTATCGGTCCCCTGGCATATTAATTCTGCAATCCTTGAGCCTGGCTTCATCTGCTTTTTGGGAATCCACAGGGGAACCTTGGCCATGACTTCCCGCAAAGGTTCGTTTTTATCGGTCATAAGCCTGGAGTCCACTTCCTCGGTCAATGTTTTTTCCGGATCTTCCATCTCGCTTTTTATGCCGTTGGTCTGCATATCCTTGAAGCTGAAGATTACCCGGTAACGGTTTGGACTTATCTTTTCAAAATGATAACTGGCAGTGAAGCTGGCAGATCCCATCATTGTTCCCAGGGAATGATGATAGGTCAATACCATGCCGTCTTCAACAGGGGCATTTTCACTGCCGGTACAGCTGCAAAACATTGCTGTTATAACAATCAGAAGTGCTAATAATATGGCTCTGATTTTCATTGGTCTTCCTTTCCTTTATGCTGTTCAGTCATCCAGGGGGGGCTGTGTCGGGTGCTTTATTGTCCGGGACTGAAGCAGGTCTTCAATTTTTTGTGATTCAACAACCCTGGCAACAGCATCTGGATCATGTTTTTCGGAGTAAAGAGCTTCCATTCGTGCCTGTCGGGCTTCCACCGCCTGGTGGAGATGGCTTTTCCCCAGAAATGAAGCAGTAGTGGCATCGGCTCCCTTGTCGATGAGAAGTTTCACCAGGTCCCAGCATGCGCAGTCGATGGCACACTGAAGGGGAGTATGGCCCAGGTAGCCTTTATGATTGATATGAGCACCATTTTCAATCAACATTTTTGCTGTGGCCACATGACCGTTACGGCAGGCCCAGTGCAGGGGAGTCAGTCCCAGGTTGTCGCCGGCATTGACAGGAGCATCAAACTTAAGCAACAGCCGGACAATATGCATATGCCCCCCTGCCGAGGCCATGTGAAGGGGAGTCATGTTTTTTCTGGAAACTGCTCTGACATCGGCATTATGGGAAATCAGCATCATAGCTGCTGCGGAGTGCCCCCGCTGGCTGGCGTAATGGAGAGGGGTTCTGCCGGTTCTGTCCGCGGGGTTAACAGGTATTTTCCTGTCCAGAAGAATCTCCATGGGATCCACATGGCCTTCCATGGCGCAAAGATGAAGGGGAGTCCGACGATCCTTCTCCCGGCACTCCGGATCTGAACCCTTCTCAATGAGAGTTTCCGTCATTTTCTCATATCCCCGGATCGCGGAAAGGTGAAGGGGAGTAACTCCGCCGGGGGTGGCAATTCTGGGGTTGGCTCCTCTGGAAATGAGAAACAGAGCCATCCTGAGCTGATTGGCATCGGAGGCTATGTGGAGAGGAGTAAATCCTCCTTCATCGGGATACTCCAGAGGAGAACCTGCATCCAGAAGAAGACGTGCCGTCCGGATATCTCCCCGACGGGCCGCCAGATGCAGAGGAGTTCTCCCCTGGGAGTCAACCGCCGACGGATCCGCCTTAAGGGATAGCAGAATCTCCACGACTATTTCTGATTCCGGGGATTCAACCCCCCGATGAAGGGTGGAATTCCCCGATGGGTCGCAACGGGTGAGAAGCCCCGGCACCCGGTTCAATATCTCTTTTATCTCTTGGGTATTCCCCTTTTCTATGGCATGAAACAAACGAAATGCAATATCTCCGCTTACCCGGGGCTTTTTCTCAAGAAATTCCATCATATGCCGGGCCTGACTTCGCCGGGCAGTTTCCAGGGGAGTTACACCGCCGGGGCCAGGCAGGTTGGGGTCTGCTCCCATCTCCACCAGGGTTCCTGCAGTATATGAATTGTTCTGATTTACCGCCCAGTGCAACGGCGTCATCTGGTTATTGTCAAAGCTGTTAACCTGTGCTCCTTTTTCAATCAACAGCCTGACTGCTTCCCGGTGTCCCAGAAGAGCTGCCCAGTGAAGAGGTGTTCGCCCATGGGAATCCTGCAGGTCAATGAGGGCCCCTTCTTCCAGAAGAAACCTGAGCATGACCATGTCACCCCGGATGGCTCCCCAGTGAAGAAGTGTGCGGTCCCGGTGATCCCGGGAATTGATGTTACTGCTGTTGACAAGAACCCTGAGTGCGTCCAGATTCCCCAGTTGCACCGCGTAATGAAGAAGAGGCCTTCCCCGGTTCCGGGGAAGCTTTCTCGGATGATTGTTTCTGTTCAAGGGGCATCCCCCCGGTGGTTTATGGTTTTAACAACAGGGAAATATCCGCGGAAGGAGCTGAATGGGTGAGGGAACCGGCAGATATAATGTCAACTCCTGCTTCTGCAAGAAATTTAACCCTGTCCGGAGTGATATTTCCGCTGACTTCCACAAGGGCACTGTGGTTGATGATTCTGACCGCCCCGGCAACCTGTGAATCCTCAAAGTTATCCAGCATTATCACATCAACCTTGCATTCAAGGGCTTCGGCAATTTGCTCCAGGCTGGCCACTTCAACTTCGATCTTCAGGGGGTGAGCAAGGCCACGGCGAATCTTTTCCACAGCAGAGGTTATTCCCCCAGCCAGAGTAATATGATTCTCCTTGATAAGCACCATGTCTGAAAGACAGTAACGGTGATTATGGCCACCGCCACAACGGACAGCATATTTTTCGAGGATTCTCAAGCCTGGGAGGGTTTTCCGGGTATCGGCGATAACTGCACTGGTACCTTGAACTTCCCGGACAAACCGCGCTGTAAGAGTAGCAATACCTGTCATGTGCAAAAGAAAATTCAGGGCAGTCCTTTCTGCCATCAGGATGGCGTCACTCCTGCCGGCAAAATGCAACAGTTCATCTCCCCGGGAAAAACTGACGCCATCATCGAAACTGCTGGAGAACCTGGCACAGGGATCCAGCCGTGAGATGGTTTTCTCAAAAAGCTCAATCCCCGCCAGAATGCCATCCTGTTTTGCCAAAAGGATTCCATCCACCGGCGCGGGTTTGCTCCCTGTCAGCAGTGCCGTGGTGACATCCCCCCAGGACAGGTCCTCCTGCAGGGCTGTATCGATGATTTTGTCGATAGTTATGGGATTGTATGGAAAATTCATGTTATCATCCTATGGTTATGGTATAAACCAGAGATTTGACCGCTGCCAGTATGCTGAAGGCCGCCAGTCGGGATGTGCGGGGATTCACCTCGAAGGGAACGTTGTCAACACTGATTTGGACATTGCCATGATCAGATTCGATGCTGATCTGATGGCGGTTGACGGAAATCCCCGGATCTGCAATAACTGTGACATTTGTCCGGGACCGGCCTATTCCTGCATAGGAAAGCACCGCACTGACATTGATGTTCCGGGGAAAAGCCTGAACTGCTTCCCCGGCAGTGCCTTCAAAGATAACCGTCGGCCCCTCAAGGCCTGACAGGTCAATTCCCTGGTCAAGAATATATTTGCTCCCGGCAAACTTTGACGGATTCTTTGTGGTGGTAATGCTGACCCTGCGGATACTGTCCGAGGGAATCGCCTTCAAAGCGTCAAGGCCGGCAATGGCCCCTGAGGGAATGAAAAGATGACCCCCGGTCTGACGAGCCAGCCTTCGCAGGGGACGGATGTCCCCAGGCCTCCCACCGAAGCGATGATGACGGTTTTCCCTTTTTCGATGGCCCAACGGGCAATATCATCAGCTACCTGTTGATGGGCTGCTTCCACGATTACATCGGTATCATCAGGAAAATTGGTGTAATCATCGGTAATGAACAGATCCGGGTAATTCTGCCGAATTTTTTCTCTTCTTTGGGAATCCGTATCAGAACCCGATGTGACCTGGACATGCTTCTCCCCGGCCAGGTTTTCAATTAAAAAGGATCCTATGGCGCCCAGGCCAACGATTCCCACCTGAAGTTTGCGGTTTTCCGATAATCTCGTCAATGTAACTGTTTCTCCATTCGTTCTTTGCTGTCCAGGGTGGAAACCATCTTCTCAATGGCCCCATAAGCCCTGATCCGGATATCCCGGGGCACTTCCACCGGATACTCCATATTTTCGAGGGAATTGATAATCCTGTCGGGGTCTGTTTTTTTCATGTCCTGGCAGATGCAGTCGGCACAAGGGGTGTGGAATATCTTCCCGGGGTTTTCTTTTCGAAGCCGGTGCATCATATCCACTTCGGTACATATTATAAATACCTCGGCATCAAGGCTTCCGGCCAACTTCAGCATGCCCGAGGTTGACACCACATGATGGCTCAGATCCAGCACTTCGCCGGAACATTCGGGGTGGGACATCACTACGGCATTGGGGTAATTCCTGCGGGCTTCCCTCACCTGTTCCGGGGTAATTTTCTGATGCACCGGGCAATAACCATCATGAAGAATAAATTCCTTGCCGGTGACTTTGCCGGTATATGCCCCCAGGCATTTATCCGGGACAAATATGACCCGGTCTTGTTCCAGATGCTTCGCCAATTCCATGGCATTGGCGGAAGTGCAGCAAATATCAGATTCTGCCTTTATAGCTGCCGAGGAATTAACATAACACATCACCGGCACCCCTGGATGTTCGGATTTGAGCTTCCGCAACTGAGCCGGTGTTATCATCTCGGCCATGGGGCAGTGGGCTGTGGGATCCGGCATCAGCACAGTTTTATCTGGGGAGAGTATTTTTGCGGTTTCTGCCATGAAATCCACTCCGCAGAAAAGAATCACTCTGGCATCCACATCCCTGGCAATCCGGGAAAGCTCCAGACTGTCGCCGGTATAATCCGCCAGATCCTGCACTTCGGGAGGCTGGTAGTTGTGAGCCAGTATTACTGCATTTCTCTTATTTTTTAGTTTTTCAATCCTGTTTATCTTGTCCTGCTTTGTCATCAATCTTCCTTTATATTAACCATATTGACCATGGAGGTGTTTCCAAGGTTTAGTGTAGTTTTTACATCAAGTTGAAAACTCCTTGTAAAAACCATCCGCCAGGGACTTCTAAAATATAATTCTGCCTCGCCAACTATGCACTTAGTCAGGTGAGTTCTTTTGTTAATAATTATAAATTAAATGTTCACATATTATTTACAATTTGGCAAACAAATGTTAACAAGTGCATGATAATCTATAGTCAAACAGTATGTTTTTCCGTGTCCAATTTGTTTGATATGGAAAAACGAAAAAATTTTTTCAGGAGGTTGGTAAGTAATGGATATTAACAATCAAGCCTGGGCGCTCCCTGTGTATGGAACTGGCGGGGCACTGCCGGCGGGAGTAAAATTTGACATGCCCGAGTTTGCCCTCAATCCCCAGCAGCAGCTTTCCTTGCCCGACAACAATGTATTGCCTGGTGATTTCACCCAGAACACCTTCAAACTTTCCGATGATCTGTTTGCCGGTTACCTGAGTTTTATCGACAGCAACAAGGCATCCAGCTATTCAGGACAGGATGTCGTTAACGCAGCCCTCAAGGATGCAGGCTTTGACCCCAATAACGTTCCCAAGTATGAAACAACAAGCGAAGGAACCGTTTCAAATGTGAGCCTCCAGAACATGGAGAAACTCATGAACGAACAGATCAGCAATATCAACCAGAATGCATCCACCCTCACTCCTCTTCTGAGCCAGAAGAAAGCCATCACAGATGATATGTCCCTGAGGGAAAAAGCAGAGAACGGCTGCAAGGTGAGCCAGGATCTCATCAAGGGAGTCGAAAGCGGAAGGCTCGATCAGGACAAGTTCACCCGGCTCTATATGGATCACCTGGAGATCAACAGGCTGAAGGAACAGTACACCGACAGGAATGGCAATATTTCACCGGAAAACCAGAAAAAGCTGGATCAGAAAACTGAGAGTTTCAACAACCTGTTCGACTTCTACTGGCGTGATTCCAGGGTCAAGGTCGGCATCGCCACCAATACCGATGTTAGAAAAGAACAGTATGCCCAGGCAACTGAAGCTTATCAGAGCCTCTTAGCCTGACGGAAACAAGATCGTCTAAGGGGATTGATCTCCCAATGAATTGAAAAAAGGCAGACACCAGGGCTCAGGTTTAAATCCGTAGGGATTTCACCAGAATTAACCAGGAGCTTGCGTGGTGTCTGCTTTTATTTCGGATATTGTCTGCTCTCCTCACAAATGATTCATAATGATACCGGACATAGCACCTTCGAACAGATAATTCCCGGCATTCATCAATTTTTTACATAATTGTAAAGAAATGGTAATAAAGTGTTGGTATAATATATTCAAACATTCAGTTTCTCCCGGCTGGATAGCAGGACGATAAAAATTCTCTGACCAGGGGGAGAAACGAACAAAATTTTTCAGGAGGTCAGAATATGATCGGTATCATGAACCAGGTATGGGGTACTTCAGGTTACGGTTTTGGAGGTGTTGTTCAGACAGAACAGGGAGCCCAGATTGTTCCCGCCAATACTGCATTGTATCAGCAGACGGTGCAGTCCATGACCAGTTATGCAAACATGATGGTCAAGGGTTACTCCCAGTTGACACAGCAAATTTACGACAACCTCTTCAGCGGATTTTCCGGATTCATCACCAGCAATCCCCTTGGGGCCTTCACCCAGAACCATCAGCAGAACAACTCTTTGGATATGGGCTTCCCGCAGTTTAACCAGGGAAGCCTGGGCTCTTCAACCATGTCCGGTGTTCCAGGATTGCAAAATTCTCTCTTGCTGACAGGCATGCTGGGTATGAGCAGGATTTCTCCGACTCAGAATGTCCAGTTCAATGACCCGAGACCCGTGTTGGATTCCTCTACCTTCACTGATGCACAGAACGCTCAGTACATTTCCGAGGGCATGGCCGCCGATGCCGAGGCCGCGGTTCAACGCCGGCAGTCCATAATGGAGATCACTCAAGGGGATCCTTATATGGGAATGTTCATTATGGGCAATCTGGGAGCCTCAGTTCTGCCTGGCGCCCCGGCAGGAATGTATAATGCCATGATGCTGACGGGCCTGTATGGTATGACGAACCCGCCCATCGGCAGTCCGTCTAATACGATGCTGTTGCCGGGGTTTAATTAATCCCAATGACAACAGACAAGTACAGAATCTGTTGTCACGGATGAATTTCCTCAACGAACAGACATGACTTGTTGCTTTTAATGGTCATGTTTGGAGATTGATGGATAGAAAGTGAAAGACATCCCCGGGATATTTCCTCAAGATTTTCTAATCGTATTATGAAGGAAATGATCCACCCCGGGGATGTCTGATGGATCTCTGGGGATATATTTCCACCGGATTATTCCGTCGGTATCTATGATGAAAACGCCTCCCGACTGGGCCGGATCCTGGCGGGGAGTTTTCAGGCTGTGTCCTTGAGCCATGGCGGACAGGCCCTTCATTATCACTCTTGGCGACAACATATTCAGCATATTGATCCCGCCCAGCTGGTATTCCCGGTACAAATCCCGAGCAGGATCACATATCAGGGGAAAATCGATTTTCATTTCCTCTTTGAACTTTTCTGAACTTTGGGGATCTCCCATCCCCACCAGTATGATTTGAAACCCTGCATCTGTGATTTTCTGCTGATTGTCCCGCAACTGCGCGACCTGCTTTCGGCAGAAGGGTCACCCGAAATGCCGGAGAAACACCAGCAGGGTGGGTTTATTTTTAAAAATCTCCCCTAAGTCCCGGCGGGCCCCGTCACTGAAGGTGACATTGTCGGAATAAGCCCGGCTGTTTATCTTGTTGCCCATAAGTATCCCCCCTCTTTATTTGAAGCCCCTTTGTCTGTATGCTTGTGAAACCGATGGAGAGTTAATTTGGTTCCCAAAAAAAAGGATTCCCGCAGGAATCCTGTGACATCGGCAAATATTTCTCCAAAACGACATCAACTTACATTCTCGCCAAAAACCGGCACCTGGTTCTCGTTACCCTGTTTAAGTTTGTCCGCATTATTGTCATCATCAGGCCAGTGGATTTCCCTGGGTAGCAATACCAGCTTTCCGTCCTTCACATCTATAGCCTTCTGGATAGCCTCATGCGGATCAATCATGCCATGACCCTGGTGGGTCTTGGGGACATCCCCCGGGAGCTTGTTGGCAGTCATTACAGTCAGTTGATAAATATCATCGGGGGTCAGTTCGGGATTGGCGTGAACCATCTGGGCCACCATGCCCGCTGTCATGGGTGATGCCATGGAAGTTCCCGGCTTCCCCACATATGCTTCATCCACCAGGGGTGATTTCTGGACAGCCCTGAATATCCGGGCAATCTCCT
>CAYNGH010000048.1:0-20360 GCA_964396845.1 uncultured bacterium
TGCTGCTGTAAGATGCCTTGTCCGCCAGAGGCAGAAGCTGGGAGGGATCCTCGGTATCCGCAGGACAATTGGATATACCCACGCTGAGAGTGAAAGATACATCCCGATCCATACCCTCCAGATGAACCCTGGCATCGTTGACATAAGCTCGAAGTTTTTCTGCAATCTCCACTGCTTCTCTTTTGGAGATTCCCGGGAGCAGAACCACAAACTCATCCCCGGCATATCGGATGGTGATGCCCTCTCCGGACGCTCCGGCAATGGTCTGGGCAATCCAGATGAGGGCCTTGTCCCCCTTGTCGTGTCCGTATGTATCGTTAAATCCCTTGAAATGATCAACATCAATCATCAGGAATGAAAGCTGGGTTTTCTTTTCGATAACTTCTCTGGACAGTTCAATTAACTGGCGGTTCATATACCGGCGGTTAAAAACCCTGGTCAGCTCATCCCTGTATAACAGATCCAGGAGGTCTTCCCGGGAAGACTCCAATTTGAAGGCCATAACAGCAATACTCCCTGTACTAAAAATCCAAACCCGCCGGCTTTATTTTTATTCCGACAGAATCATCCCTTGCATGTTATACCCAGTTTGCCATTTTATTTATCGGCAAAATACTCAGACAGGAATTTTTTCTTTAAAGAGTCAAATTCCCCTTTAATAATTGCTTCCCGGATGGATCGAACCAGATTCAGAGAAAAATACAGGTTGTGATATGTAGCCAGCCGGGGGCCCAGTATCTCACCGTTGATAAACAGATGACGAAGATATGACAAGGTGTGATTTTTGCACACATAACATCCGCAGGAAGAGTCCGGCGATGAGAAATCATCCCGGTGCCGGGCATTCTTGATTATCACTCTCCCCCTCCTGGTCAGAAGAGTGCCGTTGCGGGCCATCCGGGCCGGCAGAACACAGTCGAACATGTCGATGCCCCGTTGGACACATTCAAAAAAATCCTCGGGAGCGCCGACTCCCATAAGATAACGGGGTGCTTCTGCGGGAAGCTCCGGGGTCACTTCTTCAATCATCCGGTGCATCAGGTCCTTGGGCTCCCCCACCGACAACCCCCCGATGGAAAAACCAGCAAAACCTTCGTTGACCATAAAACGGGCAGATTCCCTGCGCAAATCCTCAAACATGCCTCCCTGAATTATCCCAAAAAGCCACTGCCGGGGATTCCTGTGATAAGCCCTGCTCCTTCTGGCCCACTGGTGGGTCAATTTTAGGGATTTTTCCGCTTCCCCCCGATCTGCAGGGTAAGATAGGCATTCATCCAGGGGCATTATGATATCAGCCCCCAGAGCGTTTTCCAAGTCTATCACTGATTCCGGGGTGAACCGCATAAGAGCACCGTCCACATGGGATCGAAAAGTCACGCCGTCAGGATCGATGCGACGGAGTTTTGACAGGGAGAAAACCTGAAAGCCTCCCGAATCGGTAAGAATGGGACGATTCCAGTTCATGAACCGGTGCAGACCGCCGGCTTTTTCCACCAGTCCCGCGCCGGGACGAATCGACAGGTGGTATGTGTTAGACAGGATAATCGGGGCATCCAGCTCAATAAGATCCCGGAAGTCCATGGCCTTAACCGTGGCCCGGGTTCCCACTGGCATAAAGACCGGCGTTGGGATATCTCCTCTGGGAGTGGAAAGAACCCCGGCCCTGGCGTTGCCGTCAACCCCGGCCACCTTGAAGGAAAAGTTGTTCAATGTCAGTTTACTTCCTTTGCCGGGGCCAGCATCCGGGTCACCTTGTCCTTCAAATCGGGATTATCTGGCCGGGTCATGATTTCCACCACGATATTGTCCCTGATAAGAATTTTATTCATATGCCCCACAGACTTGTTTATCTTGCGGGCGGTGGCCTCTGCCTGTTTTACATCGCCGCACTGGACAAAGTTCACCTGCAGACGGCAACGGCCATTTACAATGAACACCTGATTGGCAAGACCCAGCAAGGGCTTGATGCCGAACTGCTTTTCCAGCCGGGGCAGTTCACCCGGCGAGGCGATATAGTTGCGGGAAAGCTCCCAGTCCTTGGGGAGGTTTTCCTTTTTGAAGGTTATCGACCCTATTTCCAGGGCCCATGCAGGCATTCCCAGGGTAATAATCCCCGTCAGAACCAGCAGGATGAACGAACGAAATCTTCTGAACATTTGCCTTGTGTTTCTCCTTCCCGTTACCTTACATGATCAGTATGATTATTTCCAAATTTCATCCCGGTTGGGGAAAAAAATCAGAATGCGCCATGTCTTTCCAGAACTTCCTGAAGCTCCTCCTGGGAAACTGTGGCAGTGCCCAGCTTGCCCACCACAACCCCCGCGGCATAGTTGGCAATGGCCGCAGCATCAGGATAGTCGGCCCCGGAGGCTACTGACAAGGCAACCACTGCAATCACCGTGTCCCCGGCCCCTGTCACATCATAAACATTTCTGGCAGTGGTGGGCACATGAAGGATGCCTCCGTCCTCTTCGAACAGGGACATCCCTTTTTCTCCCCGGGTTATGAGGCAGTTTGAACCCAGCTGTCTGACCATCTTCCGGCCGATTTTCACCAGGTCTTCTTCATTTTCCTCTTCAATGGATGCGTATATGGAGGCTTCCTTGTGGTTGGGGGTCACCAGGTTCACTCCCCGGAAATATTTCATATTTCTCGGCTTGGGGTCAACGATGATGGGCACATTGCAGGGTTCCGCCACCGAGATAAGGTCCTTCACCAGGTCCCGGGTCACAATTCCCTTGGCATAATCAGATATTACAATGCAGTCGATATCCCCGATTAAAGATGCCACTCTTTCGATGATCCGCCGGGTGGTTTTTCCGCTGATATGGCTTCGAAGCTCATAGTCGATCCGCAGGAGTTGCTGGCCCTGGCCCATCACTCGAACCTTGCGGATGGTGGGACGTTCCTCGGTAAAGAGAATCGGGTTTATTCCCCGTTCCATCATTCCATTAGTGAGAATGGTTTTTTCCTGATCCTCGCCGGTGACCCCTATCATATGGACCTGTCCCCACAGAGCGGAAATATTGTTGGCAACATTGGCGGCACCGCCGGGCACATGAGTAACCTTGCGGACTTCCACCACCTGAATGGGAGCTTCCGGGGAGATTCTCTCCACCTGCCCCCATATGTATTCATCCAGCATTATATCGCCGACGATAAGAATCCGGGCTTTTTTAAACTTCCGGATTATTCTGGAATACTTTGCCATTCTGTCTTTCCTGCTGTCTTCTGATTCATAAATATCTTACATTCTGCCATCCAGGGACATTCCTGACTGAATCCGCAGAATGGTATCCGTGGTGGAGGCCCCCGGTATCATGGGGACTATCTCCACACGGCCTCCGTAGGATTCCACAGCCCGGGCCTCGGGAATCTGATCCATGGTATAGTCGCCCCCCTTCACCTGGATATGGGGACGCAGGGTCAGGATCAGTTCTTCGGGGGTGTCCTGGTCAAATATCACTACATAATCCACCATTTCCAGGGCTGATAGAACTTCAGCCCGGTGATCCTGGGAATTGACAGGGCGATCCGGCCCTTTGTATCTGCGAACCGACGAATCACTGTTAAGCCCAACAATCAGCAGGTCCCCCATGGCCCTGGCCTGTCGGAGATAACGGACATGCCCCACATGAATTATATCAAAACAGCCGTTGGTAAAGATCACGGTTTTACCCTGCCGTCTTGAATCATCAACTATCCGGGAGAGTTCATCCCGGCCCAAAATCTTGTCTTTCCGGGGGTTCTGGCTCAAAAGCCGCTCCTTTGCCTGCCTGATTCTTCCTGAGGGTGTCGGCAGTTATATTCTTTTTTTTCCATTGCACTCCTGCCCCGGCCAGAAGTGTCCCGGAAGGATTTTCCCCCGTTTAATTGAAAATCCTCAGGTTACATCCAATTGGAGATATATCATGCCTCTGCCTGTTGGTACGATTCTCAGCAATCGTTACCGCATATCCAAAATATTATACCAGAGCAAACTGGCCAATGTTTATACTGTCGAGGATATTCACCTTGTGGGCAACATCTGGGCCGTCAAGGAAATGAAAGTCCTGGCCATGAACAGCACTGACCGCCAGAAAATAATCGCCCACTTCCAGGCGGAGGTGGTGAAGATGACCGAGCTCAATCATCCAAACCTGGCCCGGGTCATAGATTTTTTTGTCGAGGGCCGGAATCTTTATATTATCAGGGAGTTCATCCCGGCCTTTGACATCGAAACCCTTATGGCCAAGTCCAGCGGTCATCTCAAGGAAAGAGATGTGCTGGCCTGGGGAATACAGCTGGCGGACTGCCTGAGTTATCTTTACAGCAAAAAGTTCCCGGCGGTATTTTACCGGGAGCTGACCCTGGGAAACATTCTGGTCAACTCCGAGGGAATGATAAAAATTATAGACCTGGGGCTGGCCCGGCTTTTCCAGACGGAAACCAACCCGGAAAAGATGCAGTCCATGGGGTCCATGCATTATGCCCCGCCGGAGCAGTTTGATGAATACGGATCCTTTGACCAGAGATCCCTTGTTTACAGTTGCGGGGCTATGCTTTATCACATGCTCACCGCCAGGAATCCCTCGGGGCATCTGTTCAACCTGCCCCCCATAGACCAGTTCAATCAGGAAGTATCCCGGACAACCCGTTCCATCATCAGCAAGGCCACTGCCAACGAACCCCGGATGCGCCATCAGTCCCTGTCAGATTTAAAGAGGGATCTGTCCAGGGCAAGAAAAGATCCCGGCTCTGCCCGAAGGGTGGCAGAAGTCCCTCCAGAACCTGAGGAAAAAGCCGGGGGAGGCACTTTTGGTATTCTGGCAACAGTGGCATATATTCTGGGTCTGATCGTGGCCGGTGGTCTGATATTTCTCATCTACAGGCTGTTTTTTTAATAATTCCCGGAAAGGAAACCGATGCTCAAGACCGGCTACATACTGGGCAACCGTTATCAGGTTATCAAAACTCTGGGACAGGGCGGGCAGAGTAATGTTTACCTTCTGAAGGACCTGCGCCTCAAGGGAAAAAAATGGGTTGCCAAGGAGATGGTCACCCAGTATGCGGAACCCCGGGATCAGGCCCTGGCCAAGGCACACTTTGAACAGGAAGCCAACCTGCTGGCAACTCTGGAGCATCCCAACCTGCCCAGGGTAATCGACTACTTCACCCAGGGGGGGAAGTATTATCTTATAATGAGCTATCTCAAGGGAGAGGATCTGGAAAGAAAACTAAAGCGCCGCAAAGCTCCTTTCACCGAAGAAGAAGTTGCCGGCTGGGCAGTCCAGATTGCAACGGTGCTGTATTATCTTCACCGGCAGAAAAAACCGGTTATCTTTCGGGACATCAAGCCATCCAACATCATGATCTGCCAGGGGCAGGTAAAACTTATCGATTTCGGCATTGCCCGGCACTTCAACCCCTCCAAGCATGGGGACACTCTCCGCATAGGCTCGCCGGGATATTCACCTCCAGAACAATACTCGGGCCAGACAGATCCCCGCTCGGACATATTTGCCCTGGGGGTTACCATGCACCATCTCCTGACGGGACAGGATCCGTCAAAGACCAAATCTCCCTTCAACCTGCCCCCTATGGCGCAGTTCAATCCCCATGTGAGCACCCGGATGGAGGAGATAATCCAGAAAGCCACCAGAATTAATCCAGATGAACGCTACCAGGATGCCCTTCTGATGAAATCCGCCATCCGGGACCTCATCAGAAGCAAGGGGACCAGGAAAGTCCTGGATCAGGAGAATCCCACCTCCGACACTGAAGAGAAGGATAACCCCCCGGAGGAAGAAACCGGGGATCAGCTTGCCGATGCTGATGCATCCCATGAAACTGTGGAAGTCCCCGGGGAAAATAATCCCGTTGCCGAGGCAGAAAATGGGGATAATCACGGTGTCCAGCCTTCTTTGCCGGAGAAACCTGACAAAGACAAGGACAATGACAAAAAGACCGGCGAACTGAACCAGGACGACCACAGCACCCCGACAGACATAAAAGAACTGGCCCGGCAGAAGGCCCGGGAAATCCTGGAAAAATCCAATAAGACAAAAGAGAGCAAGGCCACTGGAAAGAAGTCCCCGGCAGGGGTGCTGGTTCTGCTGGCATTGATTGTTCTTTTTGCTGTGGGAATAAGATATATCCTGCCTCGATTTTTCGAAGAAAGCACAGGCATCCCCATCAGCCCGGCGGAGCCATCCCCGGCGATGACCCCATCGGATATTGACCTGGCTACGGATGCCCTGTCCCAGAATCAACCCCGCAAGGCTCTCAGGCTGTTGGAAAATGTCAGAAAAAAAACTCCCAGGGATCCCATTGCCCAGCTTCACATCAACAACGCCTGGGCCATGATGACCAGTCAACACACTGTGGAGGCAGTCATCGGGATAAACCCTGACAACCCCGCTTCAGGGTCGATTCTTTCAGGGGCAGTATTCTCCCAGCACAGGGCCAATCTTCAGGGGGGCATCCGGGGACGAAAGCTGGTGCTGACCCTTGTTGAGCTTTCGGGAAATCCTGACCGGGACAGGGCTGACTTAATGAGCAGGATTCAGGAAGAACCTGGCCCTATGGCGGTTATCATTGCCCGGGATGATCTCCCATATGCCGATGAAGTTATAAAAGAAGCAGAAAGCCGGGAAATGCCCCTGCTACTGACAGGAAGCCTGGAAGCTGACAGCCCCCTTCCCGGCGGTAGGGTGAACCGGCAGTCATATTTTCGCGCCGGGGCACTTCTGGCCCGGCGGGAAGGTTTTAAAAAGGTTAGAATAAAAGCCTCGGCTCCGGAAGAACTATCTACTGCTTTGAAAAATAACGGCATTACCATCATCAGGGATGATTCAACAGGGGAAGATTCTGCCAACAGTTTGGGGGGATTGGCCCTCACGGTTCAAGGCTTCCGGATTCCCTGGATTATTGAAGAGTCAGATACTCAGTCCCTGCTGATCATCTCTCCCCTGGCACCGCCGGAAGTGCCCGAAGGGACAGATTTTTCGGAAAATAGAGCAGTCCTCGGCCTTTCTCCCCTCTACCAGGGGCCGGAAAATCCTGTGTCATCAAATTTTATCATAGAGTATTCCCGGCTTTACGGGGATAGACTGCCGGATTACTACTCCGCCGCCGGCGCCGACAGTCTGGACTGCATAATATTTGCAGCCCGGCAGGCATTTCCCCAGTCCCGGCGGATCTATCGCTTCCTCGGGGATGAAAATATCCCGGTGCCCTTTACGGGGATTCTGACACCGGAAGCCAGCCTGAGATGGTCAGTGCAGAAGCTTGACAAAGGTCAATGGAAGCAGACAGGAGGCTTCATCACAAGATGATATTCAAGAAACTGGTAATATTTCTGCTGGTGGTGTTCACGGGAATTCTCGGGGGAGTTTACCTGATAGATTTTATTGGCAGTCGGGCAGGTTACCCCAAGAGCCTGGTTGATTTTACCGCCGCGGTTTATTCAGGGCTGTTCATAATTCTGGCCCTGATACTGGGAAAGAACATCCCCAGGGAAGATGATGAAGCCGATGAACCTGCTCCCGGCCCCAAGGCCCGCAAGGATTCTCCCATATATGCCTATCTGGTTCCTGTTTCCGGAAAGACTGTGGCGGGTTTTCCCATAACCCGGCGTCTTATGACCATTGGTCGGGAGGTTCGAAGCGACATCCTTATAAACGAGGAGTCAGTTTCAAAAAAACATGCCCAGATAATGGCCCTTCCCGGCGGGTTCATGCTCAAGGATCTGGACAGCTCCAACGGCACATTCATCAACAACCAGCGTATCCACGAGGCATACCTGGGGGACGGCGACATGGTCACCTTCGGCGAAGCCAAGTATTCATTTGTATGTGCCAAGGTAGTTCAGCCCCTGGAAGACGGGGATACATCAATCTCTGCAGAGCTGGAAATCGACATGAAAAAACTGGCAGAGTCATCCACCGCTACATATACATCCACCAGATCCCGAACCGCTGCCGAGGCACCCCGGAAGTCAGGCAAAAATGTCGGCGATATGACCTTCAAGCCTCCCCGGGGGTTTGATTCCACCGACGACGATAATCAGGTTGACCGATGAGAGTAAAAAAGATAAAATACAATCTGCTAAAGGAATCTAATAAAGGGTCATAAATACTAAGTTATGAAAATTATCTCTGCAGTTTTCTCTCCCCTTGTGGTGACAGTTGAATCGGTAGGCAGATCTGCCGTTTCATTCTTTGAATTTATCGGCGGACTTGTGATGCTCTTGTGGGAAACCCTGGTCTGGATTACCAAGGGAGCCATATTCCGCCTTCGCCTGATATTTCAGCAGGCATCGATTCTGGGGGTAAACTCAACATCCATTGTGCTCATTACCACTGCCTTTACAGGGGCCGTCATCTCCCTCCAGCTGGCCAATATGGCAGTTCGCTATGGAGCAGGGCGTTTTGTGGGAGGCGGTGTGGCCATTTCCATGGCCCGGGAGCTGGCCCCTATGCTCACGGCAGTTGTGGTGGCAGGCAGGGCAGGTTCAGCAATCACTGCAGAGCTGGGATCCATGAAGGTGACAGAACAGATTGACGCCCTCAAGGCCATGGGCACCAGCCCGATAAAATATCTTGTTGTTCCCAGGGTTGTTGCCTGCGCCCTGATAATACCAATGCTCTGCTTTTTCGCCATGCTGGCGGGGACCATCGGCGGAGGCATCGTGGCCAACTTAATAGCCGGCATCGACTACACTCTTTATTTTGACTCCATTCCCAATATGATGGCCAGCAAGGACATATTGAAGGGGTTGTTCAAGAGCCTGATTTTTGCCGTGCAGATTGCCCTCATCAGTTGTCATCAGGGCCTCAACACCACCGGCGGGGCTGCGGGAGTGGGCAAAGCCACCACTGGTTCCGTGGTCTATTCAATGCTGATTGTTTTTATCACCAATTTCTTTCTGACGGCAATTCTGTTTCCACCGGGAGGTACCGGCCTGTGGTAGATAAAATCACAAGAGAACCCTCGGGCGTGGAAACTCCCCTGGAAACCCCGAAAGATGGACGAAAAGCCATCGGGAGATCCCAGCCGTCGGGGAAGGATACTTCTCCTGTGGCCATAGCTATCCGGGGACTGTGCCTTGAGCTGGGAGGCCGGATGATTCTGGATCATATCGATCTGGACATAAAGCAGGGCAAAACTCTGGCGGTGATGGGGCTCTCGGGGATGGGAAAGTCAACTCTCCTGCGGTGCATAATGCGGCTTCAGGAGCCGGACCAGGGTAAAATTTTTATAAATGGCCAGGACATCTTGTCGATGAAATGGGACAAGCTGTCCCAGGTACGCCAGAAAATGGGGATGGTCTTTCAGAAGGCAGCCTTGTTTGATTCTATGACCGTGGCAGAAAATGTGGGCTTCGGACTGAGGGAAAACACCAGAAAAAAGACTCATGAGATAAGCAGAATAGTCACCGACATGCTTTCCATAGTGGATCTGGCAGGCAAGGAAGACTACATGCCATCGGAGCTTTCCGGGGGCATGCAGAAAAGGGCAAGCCTGGCCCGGGCCATTGCCACAAACCCCGAGATTATCCTGTGGGACGAACCCACCACAGGACTGGATCCGATTCTCTGCTGTCATATAAACAGGCTGGTGCTGGATATGCAGAAACGGTTCAATGTAACATCGGTGCTGGTAACTCATGATCTGGATTCCGCCTACACTGTGGGAGATGAAGTTGCAATGCTCCATGGGGGAAAACTCATTGAAAAGGGAACCCCCGGGGAATTCCGCAACTCTCTGAATCCCATTGTTCAGCAGTTTATCAACGGGTGCGCCGAAGGCCCCATCAAGGTTTAAGCCGGGAGGATGCAGTTATGAAGAAAAAAGGCATTACAAATGAACTCAAGGTAGGGGTATTGATAATCATCTTTGCCGTTGCCGGGTTCTTCGTTCTATATTTTATGGGAGATGTCAAAAAAGAAGAAGGCATCACCTACAAGATTCAGTTTGACCAGGTGGGCGGAATCGGCCGGGGTGATTTTGTCCGCTATGCCGGGGTGACCATCGGCAAAGTGAAGGATGTGGAAATTCGCCCTGCGCCTATGTGGACATGGAGTGACAAAGCCCAGAATTTTCTTCCCAGACTTGATGAAAATGGCAAACAGATGGTGGGGGATCAGGCCTTTCTCACCATAATGATAACCGACAGGTCTGTATTCAAGGAAAAGGATCCCATATTCACCGATCGAACCATGGTTACCGTGTCCATGTCCATGATGAACGACCGCTGGATTGAGATAAAACCCATGCCGGGGACTCCCCTGAAACCCGATGAAATCATAATCGGCCATTCTCCCATTACCATCGAGGATTTTGTCCACAAGGCCCAGGGTGCTGTGGAAAGGCTGGAAGAAGCTGCAGAGAATGTAAACAGCATTATCGGGGATCCCGAAGCCCAGGAGAATATCAAGCTGAGCCTTGAGCATTTCAAGGACCTCACCGGCAACCTGAAGGATGCCACTGACACCGCCAACAAGAAGATCGAAGTCATCGCCGACAAGATCGCCGCGGTGGCCGACACCGCCAACCAGCTGATGAGGCATATAGACCGAAAGGTTGATGTGGCGGGAAACAACGTCATCAGTTTCACCGGAACCCTGGATCGCATGGCCCGCACCAGCGAGGGGGACATCCGCCGGGTGGTTCAGAATCTCCTTGCCACTTCCGAGAGCCTCAAGAGTTCTCTGAAGGTCATTGAAGACCTGGTAACCCGGAAGGAGTTCTCCGAAGACATCCTTATAACCCTTCGAAATATCAGGAATGCATCCCAGGACGTGGAGGGAATAGCCTCGGACATCAGGGCCATCACCTCTGACGGTCAGATCCGGGAGGATGTTAAAGTGGCGGTTCAAAATGCCAGGGAAACCAGCGAACGGGCCAACAAGCTGTTAAAAGGGGTCAACAATTTTCTGGGAGTCAGAGAAAAAGGAAAGCCTGCCAATATCCACAGCTTCATTGAGGGCGACGGCGGTGCTGGCATCAATTCCGGCAACAGGAGCGATAATATCGATACCGGAGATGATGATGAGATTGTCATGAAAAGGCTCTGGGAGTTTTATGCCGAGGGTGAATGGGACGGCAAGAACGGCGAGTTTTCTCCCAACTTCAACATGTATATACTTCCGGAACACAAGGGGTCTGTTAAAATCGGCGTAGATGACCTGGGATATGACAACCTGTTCAACCTGCAGTATCGGATGGGAGATGGAGCATTCCGCCCCAGGGTGGGAGTAGTCCGATCCAAGCTGGGAATCGGCACGGATCTTTACCTGGGCAACCGGGCTGGAGTTTTTGTGGATGCCTATGATCCCAGGGATGTCAAGGTGGATGTGACGGGCCGAATCCTGATGCCCAAGGATTTTTATCTTCATGGCGGGATGCGGGATGTATTTGATGGTAAAAGACCGGTTTTTGGTGTGGGTAAGAGGTTTTAGGAGGTTCAAGTTTGCTGGAAGAAACTCTGCCCGTGGGGCATATGCTGGATCGTCGCTACCGGATTTTGAACATGATCAAATCCGGTGGCATGGGCGCAGTATATAAGGCGGAAGATACTTTTCTTGACAACCGGGTAGTGGCAGTCAAGGAAATGCTGGATGAATTCTCCACGCCCGATGAAAGGCGGGCCGGCATCGACCGATTCCTGTCGGAGATTGCCGTGCTGGAAGATTTCCGCCATCCCAATATCCCCAGGGTTACCGATCATTTCTTTCTGGAAAAGGACAAGAAAAACTATTATTATTTTGTGATGGAATTCATCGACGGCATCGATCTTTCGACTTATCTCAAGGAACACGGCAACCCCGGTTTTCCGGAAAAGCAGGTGATAAAGTGGGCCATTCAAATACTCGAAGCCCTCATTTACCTCCACGAGGAAGATCCTCCCATCGCTCACCGGGATATAAAGCCTTCCAACCTTCTGCTTCGCCATTCGGATCAGCGGATACTCCTGGTGGACTTCGGCATTGCCCGGGTGACTAATCCCGGCGAAGGCTACTGGATAGGCACTCCGGGATATGCCCCGCCGGAACAGCAGATGGGCAGGCCGGAACCCCGATCCGATTATTATGCTCTTGCCGCCAGTATGCACGAACTGCTTACCGGCAGGAGGCCCGAAGATTTTTATTTCCCTTCCTTTGCCGAGTGCAAAACCCAGGTGAGTCCCCAGTTGGATGAATTCATCGCCATATCTCTGCAACATGACCCTGAATGCCGGGCAGTAAGCGCCAGCGAGATGAAAAGATACCTGGACAGCCTCCTGGACGAGGATCTGGGGGTTGGCCCCATTCCTGATGATTTTCTCTTCGAGGAAGATGTTCTGGATTTCAAGGAAGAACATATCGATCCCATGTTGGAAAAGCTGATAGAAAAATACGGCAACGAGGCTCATACCCGCCATCTTCCCCGGTATCTCACCTATTTCAAGTTCACCCTGTCCCTGTCCACAAATTTTGACCTGATTATCAGGTCTGATTATAATAACAAAAAAATCGAATTTTACGAAAAACAAGGGCTTCTGGAGCCCAAACTCCTGGGCAGTGTCAACCCCAAAAAACCCTCGGAAGGGCGCAGGGTTCAGACAATTATCAACACCTTCACCCGCAACTATGAAAAGTCAAAAAGTGCAAATTGGGGTGGCGGTGAAGGTTTCTTGGGGTTTGGCAACATGATCCCCAGGTAGGAATCCCCGGGGGAAAAATCGAAGTCTTATCCCATAAGGAGGGCCAAGATATATGATGATGCAGTATATAGACAAGCTCACGGGGTTGTACGTCCAGCATTACTTTGAAAAAAGGATGGACGAGGAGCTGGCTCGTACTCTCAGATACAAACGGCCCCTGACCATCCTGATGTTCGAGATAAATTACAACTATTTTATGCCTGATTTTAATATCCGCTGGGCCATGGTATATACTGTCCTGAAGCAATTCGGCAGTGTTCTTTTAAAACAGCTTCGAAATGTTGATCTGGCAGGCCGTTACGGGGGGGATCAGTTTATGGTTTTGCTTCCGGAAACCCCCGTGGACGGCGGAATGATTGCTGCTGACCGGATCCGCAAGCATGTTGAGGAGCATACTTTTATCGGGGATAATGTTTTAAAAAATATTCACATAGCCATCGACGGCGGTATGGCCACCTGCCCCATCCACGGGAAAACCCGGCAGGAGCTTGTTTCCTCGGCACACCAGGGGCTTCTTATCGCCCGCAACCGGGGAGGAAACAAAATCATCCCCTGCCCCCACGAATTGTACGATCAGGAGGGCAATTCCCTGTTAATCCAGGAACAGGAAGAACACCAGGAGTCAGCTTCCGATAAAACCCCGGAAACTCCAGTAGAGCCTGAGCCGGAAAAGGCAGGGAAGAAAGATTCTTGACCGATCCGGGAATCCCCGATAAGCCCTCCGGCAGTGGGACTCTTTACCTTGTGGCCACTCCCATCGGCAACATGGAGGACATCACCATCCGCGCCCTCAAGGTGCTGGAAAAAGTGGATTTTGTAGCCGCAGAAGACACCCGCCGTACCAGGAAGATTTTATCCAGCTACGATATTCATACCCGGATTTTATCCTACAACGCCCACAACAAGGTGTACCAGGGCCAGAAACTGCTAAGGATGCTCCTGGAGGGAAAAAACATTGCCATTTGTTCCGATGCCGGGATGCCTCTGATTTCTGATCCCGGGGAAGATTTTGTCCGGCTCTGCATCGAAAACCAGGTGGCAGTAACGGTAATACCCGGCGCCAATGCAGCTCTCTCAGCCCTGGTGCTGTCAGGATTCTGCGCCAGGAGTTTCCTGTTTCTGGGGTTTCCTCCCCGGCGAAAGTCAAAAAAGAAACCATTCCTTGAATCCCTGTCACATCTGCCTCATACCCTTGTTTTTTATGAATCCCCTTTCCGGGTGGTGGAGTTTCTAAGGGATCTGAAGGAATACCTGGGGGATCGCCGGGTCTGCGTCGCCAGAGAATTGACCAAGGTTTACGAGGAAACCCTCCGGGGGAACCTGTCGGAGCTTCTCCACCAAATGGAGGGCCGGGAATGGAAAGGAGAATTCTCCATTGTGGTGGAGGGAGCCTGCGGTGTACGGGAGCCGGATTACTTCGACCCGGCAGAGGTGGCCCGGGAAGCCGGAGAACTCATTGACGGGGGAATGGATAAAAAGAAAGCCTTCCGGCTGTTGGCAGACAAATATGGGACTTCCCGCCGGGCCATATATACCCTTTATCTGGAAGCCGGTGAAGAACCACACCAGGACAATGGCAATCAATAACCTGCCGGCAAATCACGGGTTGTCCATCAGCCACTGCTCCAGTTGCCCTTTTAGCTGATCCAGAGCATCATCAAAGTTTTCAAAGCGGATCAAGGCGATTATGGCAGGGCATCCCTGGAGGGGTTTGCTCAATTCCAAATCCTTCTCTGCCAGGGCGATAACATCCAGTCCCAGCTGGCTGGCTGCCTGCACTTCCATTCCCACCCCCACCGAGGGAAGTCCGCAATAAGCAATAAGCAGGTTCGTATCCTTGCCGAGCTTCTCCATGTTCGAAAGATACAGCTGTCGGTTGGACAGGCCGGGAATCTTGTCGGGATTGGCATCCCGATATGGCAGAAAGACCCGGAAGCCCTTCCGTTGGCAAAGCTGGGCGATGAGGTCATAGAAGACCTCAAGGCGAACCTTTCCCGACACCCTGGAGAGGGCGCCTGATATAAATACTGATTTACCGTTTTCCATAATCGCCTCCCGGCCAAGGTTTGTCCATCTGTTTTCTTAACGATGTCGGGGATTCCTTTTTTTCCGTCCCTGGAGAACCTTTATTATTGTTAAACTTCCAAATTGGAAAAGGATGGCAACCAGTGATGGAGAATAAGTAATCAAAATGATTTACGGGAGTGAATTAAATGTGGTGCTTACGTTGCGGGGCCAGTGATCCTGGGGAATCAGACAGATGCCAGGTATGTGAAAGCGAGATTGGATCTCCTGATAGTCGCATCGGTTATTTTAACCAGATGATGCGACTCACCGGCGAGCTTATTACAGGAAAACTGACGGTGGAAGAATATGAGAAATCCATCCAATGGGCCACCGAGGCCATGGATGACCTGGGCAAGGGACTGGAGCCCCTGGAAAACCAGCTGAAGCTCATGGGGTTTGATGAGCTGGCCATGTCCCTGGTGAACCGTCCCCTGTCTTCATTCCGGGAAGGAATCCAGACCTTTCACCAGGGGCTGGAAAAACTCCGGTATTATGTCTATGAACCCAACCAGAGCCATCTTCAAAATGGTCTGACTCTGCTGGAGAAAGCCAACAACCTCTTCAATTATACTGCGGACACTGCCACATACATGATGGGAGATATTTCCAAACAGCTATCCCCCGAGGATATTGAAAAAGCCAGAAAAGAAGCAGAACAGCGTTTCGCATCCATCCAGGGAGGATAGTCCTGAACTGGAATTAAAAATCATCAAAGGATTTCGGCAGGGTGTATTTTTCATCTCCCCCGGATTCATCAAGTTCTCTGCCTTCCGGGGCAAAGGCATCCCGTTTCATGTATCCACTGTCTTTCATTGCCGAGAGTATTTTTTTAAGCTCTTCCTCCTCCAGGTGTTCGCCGAAGTAGTTCTTATCGCCGGGGATGATTCCGGGAAGCCGGAGATTCCGGGAAGTCTGCCGGGGTTCTTTCACATCAAAGAGTATGGCATTGGCGGGCTGACAGCATCCCCCCTTGTCCCCGGCGGGACAGCCGGAATTTTCCGATGCAGTGGCGCTCAGAGTCGGAACCGGCCCGATACGGATGTTTTTGATTTGCTGAATATCCACAGAGTTTGATTTTTTCAGGGAAAGTACCTGACTGGTTATGGTGAGATAACGAGAATCGATGGAAACCATCACCCGTCCAAAGAGCATCCACAAAACCGCAGTGATGGCGGCAATCCCCCCCACGGTCCACAGGGAAACCCATACAATCATAAATATTACAGCAGGCAGGGGAAGGGCTTGATCGCTGAAGAAAAGGCTTTTTATGGCAAAATACTCCCCCATGGCCCAGCCTGTCAGCCAGAAGCACAGAAAACCCACCACAAAAATGTGGGACTGGGCAGGGATGAGAATCTCAAGTCCCTGTGGTTTTCTGCTGATCTTTGCCTTAATTTTTTTTACGGCCATTGCTCCTGTAAACATTGTTACCTCCTATAAATACAAAACCAGTCCTGTGCCCTGTCAGCCCGCCGACGAATCTGCCGGGCAAATAAACTCCCCCGGCCTGAATGTTACTGAACAAGGTCATCAAAATCCTCCGGCAGGGAGTATTTCTCACCGGGAGAGTCCCCATTCTCAGTTATTCTGATGCCTGAGAAAGCCTTCAGGGGAATATGTCCGCAACGAACCATCGCCTCCATTATGTTTCTCAGGCTTTCCCTGGAGTGTTTTTTTGCTATGTGCCACTTTCCCTTTGAGGGGTTCCCCGGATCAATCACTTCAAAGGACACCGCATAGCTGAAAGCCTTTGTACTTCTCCGGGCTCTTCTCCTCGATGACATGTTCTGAAGTCTGGCAATCCGGATATTCATAATCTGATCCACCGGGACAGTTTCCACCTTTTTCCAGCCAAACAAATCGGAAACCCTTGTGAGATTCTCAGAGTCGATGAAAATTGTCACCTTTTTGAACATGATGTCCATCATGCTGTAAGCAACTGCCAGAATCGCCAGCCCGTTCAAGAGTATCCAGGGTATGTTTTCCATTATCTTCCCGGTTGTCGCGGTCCCGGAGGCGACATGGCTGATAATGGTGGCAACCCCAGAAATCATTGCCACAATGACAATGGAAAAAACCAGAAAATCAACAAAATGCATAAAGGGAAGAATCGTTATCTCGACATCCCCGGATCTGTCCTGAATCTGAACCTTATTTTTTGAGGAAAACATGAGGAAACCTCGATTCTCACATTATTTGACAAATCCATGTCCTTGAGAAAAACTGCCGGATCAGAACCGACCTGACATCTTTAAGACGGCTTTAATATATATACCTTGCAAAACCAACCAGTAAAGACCGGCGCGAAATTCCCTGAAGGGCTGTCATTGAATGCAGTAAAGATGCCCGTTGTCAGAACCGATGTACAGCTCATCCCTGGCTCCCAGGGCCGGGCTTGATTCCACATATTTATCGGTTTTGATCTCCCAGAGAACCTTGCCCTGAGGACTGAGGCAGTAGATGCGGGTATCATCGGAGCCGAAATAAATCCGGCCCTCGCCATCCACCAGAGCAGAGCCGAAAACCTCGTAATCAGTTTTGAAACGCCAGCGCAATTTGCCCTCAGGGCTGAGGGCATACAGGTAATGATCCTCGGAGCCGATGAAGATGTTGCCTTCCTGGTCTATGGCGGGAGAAGCCGGGACAAACCCCCCGGTCTTGTATCGCCAGCGCAGTTTTCCATCGGGACCAAGACAGTAGATATGACCGTCATCAGAACCAAACACCACAGAACCGTCAGGAGCAACCGCCGGGGATGAATAGACCTTCCCGCCGGTTTTGTAACGCCAGGACTCTTCCCCCGACAGGTTGAACCGGTAAAGATGCCCGTCAAGACACCCCACCACCAGACCGCCCCTTCCATCCAAGGCCGGAGAGGAGAACACCTCGTCCTCCATCTCTTTTTTCCACAGGATCTTCCCCCGGTTGTCGATGGCATAAAGATGCCCGTCGTTGGAGCCAAAATATACCCGGCCCTGCTCATCCACTGCAGGAGTTGAGATGACCCATTTGCCGGTTTCAAACTTCCACAGGATCTTCCCCCGGCTGTCGATGGCATAAAGATGCCCGTCATCGGAGCCCTGATAGATGATTCCCTGATTGTTCACCGTAGGTGATGCCAGCAGAGATCTGCCCAGGGGCAACTTCCATTTCATCACCCCTGAGGGCTTGACAGCATAAAGACTGCCGTCCCCGGAAGATACGTATATAGTGCCCTCCGGCCCCACCGCCGGGGAGGACTGAATTGGCCGGTAAGTGCGGAAACGCCATCGGATCCGGCCTTTCACAGGCCCCTTCAACCGGGTATGACCGGTGCGGGCGAAATTCCCCCCCAGGGTCGGCCATATGGGAGCCCCCACAACCACAGGAGCCTGTTCGCCTATGCCGGGGAAGCTGTCGGCAAACCTTTCGATGTCAAAATCATCTGGATTCTCCCGGGAAAGCTGTTGAAAATACTGCCTGGCCTCTTGTGTTCTGCCAAGACGGTAGAGAGCCAGTCCCCGGAAAATGTCCGGGCCGGGACTGTCCCAGGGTGAATCCGACAGCAGTTCCACAGCAGAATCAAATTCTCCCCTGGCGTATCTGCCAAATCCCAGGTATAAAGGGACAGCCCCATGACGGGGATCCGACTTGAGAATTCCCTCAAGAGCCTCGATTCCCCCGGCAATCTCCCCGGTTTCCATCCGGCGGATTCCATTTAACAGGTGCTGACGGCGGGGGCTGTCATCTTCAGTGTCCAATGATATCAGAGGCAGATCCCTTTGAGGCTTCTTTTGAAAACGAGCCAGAGTATCCTCCAGAAAGCCTTCAGCAAAAACAATCCGGGAAGGAGGAGGCAAAACCAGAGGATATTCCACCATCCGATCCCCCACCAGGTGATTTACAATAAGCCCGGTATTCTGCCGGCGGGATCCCCGGCCAAAGAGAGCATATTTATCATCATCGGTATCCACCATATAGTCAACCACTGCCACAGAGTAAGTTTTATCGGATGCAAGGGGTTTTCCATCAATATGTGCCAGTATCTGCATGTTTTTCCGGTCAATGGCCATGGTCACACCGCTGACATGATAAAAGGGGCCTTCCTGGGTGGCCATGGAAGCAAGAATCTCCTGAAGCTGTCTTCCCGACAGATCCAGAATCACCACCTGATTGTCAAAGGGCAGGGCATTACGGATGGATTCATGGGAAACCAGACCGGCAAATCCATCTCGAATCGCCTGGTAGTTTATCAGGCAAATGTCCGCCTCGACGGCAAGCCTTATGGTATCGGCAATGTATGAGCCTGCCGGGGATTCGTGAGGCCCATCTTCCCGGTGGTTTAACCCCGGAACAGCGAAGGCCATCCCCTGACGGAGGATCTGCCGGTAATTCCCGCCATATGTATCCCGGAAGCTGTCAAGATAAGGCTGAAGAACTTCAAGGTATTTCTCCGGGATAGCTGGTTCCGCGCCAGCCCCCGGAACAGTCCGGGCAGTGATTATTCCGTTGTCAATCTCAACCATCCCGAGATTGTAACGGGAATCCACCCAGGGAGCCACGGGGATCCCCTCCAGATTCGTGATAACCCCGGGAGTAAGACGGGGACTCCTGGTGCCGGGGATAATCAGATCTATTCCCCGGGCCCGGGAAGCCACAAAATCTATATCCCCCCCCTTGTACAACAGAATATTGAAATCCCCGCCATGCTGACGCACCAGCCCTTCAAGCCCCAGCACCGGATGAATGTCCCGGTCTGCAACCCCCGGCGGAGCATATAAAAAGAATAATACAATCCGGCTGTCCCCCATCTCAAGACTCCGCCACCGGGGGCGGGGGTTTCCCTCAAGTATGAAGGGAAAATCCTCTTTCCCTGGCAGATTCAGCCCCGGTTCCATCAAAACACCATCGTATCCGCCGGCTTTCATCAAAACCGCCATGGGTTCGCCGTCAAATACCCGGCAGAAATCATCACTCCCCACAAGGCTCCCCCCGGCGTCCAAAAGGAGAACCGGCCCTTTTTGTCCCGATGCAAGCCGGCGGGCAATCTCCCGGATCTGGGAAAAGTGATACTCGGGGTGGGATCGGGAAAATCCACCAAACACTGGCAATACAGCGTTCCCCTTCATCCCCGAGGTATATATCACTGTCAGTTCAGCGGGACTACTCCGGGGTGAGGGTGAAGCCGTCAAAGGGGCCTCCGGGGCAGGGGGAGTTTGTGGCGAACATCCCGGCATGATCAGAAAAGCCAGTATCAGCAGGGACATCATGAATAATGGGTGGATAGCTCTTTCTGTTTTCATGAATCCTCCTAATACATCCGGGCCAGAACAATTCCCAGTATCCCCAGGATAAGATTAACCAGGTATATCAAAAATACCACATTGCGGTGGGAAAGCCCCGTCCGGAGAAGCCGGTGATGGACATGATCCTTGTCGGGGGAAAAGATGGGTTTCTTCCTGATGAATCTTCTAAAGATGGCAAAGGCGGTATCAAAGATAGGAACCCCCATAATCAGCACCGGCACCATAAAGGCCAGGGTAGTGGTGGTTTTTAACGCCCCCATAATGGAAGATGCCGCAAAGGTCAGCCCGATAAGAAGAGAGCCGGTATCTCCCAGGAATAT
>CAYNGH010000049.1:0-19771 GCA_964396845.1 uncultured bacterium
GGGATGAAATAACCGTGGCGGGAAGCCTTGAAGGCTCAATGCCCGGGGTTTTCATCCGGCTGGATTATTCTGGCCTTCTGGATATGGAATCGGCAGTAAAGAAAATTTTGTCGGCATCACCCCGGAAGGTGCTGTTGTCCATAGATACCCGGGATATGCCCAAAGACGGGCAGTCGGGGAAGACAGTTCTGGAGTTGATGCGCCGGCTCCGGAGTGAAAAGGCGGATACTGTTCTTCTGACTCATCTGGGGGAAGATTATCTTGGGTTCATTCCCAGCCTTCGCCTTACCAGGGAATTTGGCATGCCCAGAGAACCCCACGAAAGCGGTGATAATTTTTACATTGACCACAATGACATTATCCGCACTCTTGAAGGCCGGGCTGTTGGTCATGTAAGTTCCTATGATTCTGCCGGGGACATATTCCGGGACATTACCGAGGGAAAATTTGTTCAGTGACCGGGTTGATGAATATTCGGAGGAGATTGAAGTATTCTTAGAGAAAGTTTAATTCAGTCATTATAAGGAGGATGGATAACATGGATAAAGTTGCCCAGGAGGATGTTCAAAACAAGGATCAATTGTTGTCAGCCCAAGAGGCTCTTCAGTCATCCGTTGCAACCCGGGATGGCGATAAATCGGAAAATGACGGGGTAAGGGGCATGCTGGCAAGGATTGCTGAGTCCATCAAGTATTTTGAATTTGACGAGGCCCGGTCGGTTTTGGAAAAGGTTTCTGACGAACTGGGCAATATTACTGACGATCCTGATTATTCTCTGCTGGAGATGGAGTTTCTGTGCCACCGGGCCAGGGTTAACTGGATAGTGGGCAACTGGACCAAGGCCCTGATGGATCTGGAACAGATTGAGCAGATGAAGGATGATGTGGCTGATAAGACTTTCCTGATCAAGGCGCATCTGATTCGAGGGGAGATCCTGGGGAATCGGGGGAATTACCGGGGCGCAGTGGATACCCTGATGGAGGGGCTTTCCCTGGCGGACAGGATGGAGAATCACAAGCAGATTGCCCGGACATGCTGGGCTCTGGGCAAGTTTTATTCCCGTATGGGGGAGTCTTCCACCGGGCGCCGACTTCTGGAGAGGGCCAAACTCATATCCGATGAACATCAGGATCTGCCGGGTATGAAACCGGTGATGGCGGCCATTAACAACCAGATCGGCCTTGGGCACTTCCGCAAAAAAGAACTGGATAAGGCACAGCTTTATTTTCAGGAAACCATAGATCAATTAGGTGAAGAAACATACACCTTTGAAAGGGCCGAAGCTCTTCGATATCTGGGGATTACCCGGTCAATTCTGGGAGATCACAAGGCTGCCCTGGAGTACCATTCCGAAGCTCTGTGGGTTTATCAGAAGAATGGCTACCGGCTGGGCCAGGCCAAGGTTTTTAACAGCATCGGCCAGACCTGTCTTTCCCTGTCCCGGCTCAACGAAGCCATTCATTTTATGGAAAAAGCCGAACGCATATGCCGGGACCTGGAAGCCGACGCAGAAGCAGCCACCATTTACGGCAAGCTGGGCAATGTCAACATGATTAAGGAAGAATATGATAAGGCCGAGAGGTTCTTCACCAGGGATCTGGAAATGTGCAAGAAATTCGGCAATGTTCGGGCCATGGCCTTCGCCTGTGCCAACCTGGGAGAATGTTCCATTTATCTGGGAAAGGCGGAGCAGGCGGCCAGCTTCCTCAACCAGAGCCTGGAGCTTTTCCGCAAGGTGTCAGACCCCATCAACGAACAACGGGTGCTTCTTCTGCTGGTGAAAGCCCAGATAAACAACGGCCGTCTTGAAGAAGCCGAAAGTCTTATCGAGAAACTCACCGGCATTATTTCTCCCCGGGAAAAATCCACAGATTTGGGGTCCCTTTACATGCTTCAGGGGGTTATTTATCGTCACCGCAAGAACTGGGCAGATGCTTCCACCAACCTGAATAAATCCATAGAAATTTTCAAGGGTAAAGGGAAGAGCGTTCATCTGGGGGAGGCTTATTACGAATACGGCTTGCTGAGTCTTGGAATCAACGATCGGGAAGGAGCCCTGGCCAAATTCAAAGAGGCTTTCCGAATAGCAAGGGATTTGAACCTGATTCGCCAGCGTCAGCGGTTCTTCCGTATAATCGAACGTATCGATGAGCGGGAGATTGTAACCATGCTTATTGAAGAATTGGAATGACCATCTCGGTTATGTCTGATATTTAGCACAATTATACAGATGCAAGGAGTTTCCTATGGAAAACAAAAAGGAAAAGGTTCTGATTTTTACTGCTTGGCCATATGCCAACGGAGATCTGCACCTGGGACATATTGCCGGGTGTTATCTTCCTGCGGATATATTTGCCCGTTACAACCGCATAAAGGGCAGGGATGTAAAGATGTTTTCCGGCAGTGACCAGCACGGAACCCCGGTTACCGTCAGAGCCGATAAAGAAAAAATAAGCCCCGCTGAAGTGGCCCAACGTTATCATGAAAGCTACCTGAAAATATGGGAAAAACTGGGAATATCATATACTTTTTATACAAAAACCCATACCGACAATCACCGGGAGGTTGTTCACGGGATTTTTCTGACTCTCATGGATAAGGGTTACATCGAGAAAAGAACCATGAAGATGCCCCATTGTGACAACTGCAGCCGGTTCCTGCCGGATCGCTATGTGGAGGGAGAATGTCCTTACTGTCACTCCAAAGATGCCCGGGGGGATCAATGCGACAACTGCGGGAAAACCTTAGACCCGGAGGATCTTATCAATCCAAGTTGTAAACTTTGCGGAAGACCTCCCCAAATAAGGGAAACAGAACACTTCTTTCTGAAGCTTTCCGCCTTTAATGACAAGCTTTTGGAATGGCTGAAGGACAAGGAGCACTTCAGGCCCAATGTTCATAATTTTACCCGGCAGTATCTCACCGACGGCCTTCATGACAGGGCCATCACCAGGGACATTCAGTGGGGAGTTCCTGTCCCCCTGGAGGGATATGATAACAAGCGGATATATGTCTGGTTTGAAGCAGTAATCGGTTATCTGTCCGCGGCTATCTTGTGGGCAAAGGAATCGGGAAATCCCGACGCCTGGCAGGATTACTGGAAAAATCCTTCCTGCCGGGCATATTATTTCATCGGTAAGGACAACATCCCATTTCATACCCTGATATGGCCTGCCATACTTCTGGGATACGGCAACGATCTTCAACTGCCCTACGATGTCCCTTCCAATGAATATCTGACTCTGGAGGGCCGGCAGTTTTCCACATCCAGAAACTGGGCCGTCTGGGTGCCGGACTTTCTGGAACGATACGATCCGGATCCCCTGCGGTTTGTTCTTTCCGCCAATATGCCGGAAACCTCCGACAGCGATTTTTCCTGGCAGGAGTTCCTTCGGCGCAACAACAACGAGTTAGTGGCCACATATGGCAACCTGGTTCACCGTACTCTTTCCTTCACCCACAAAAAGTTTAAAGGACAAGTGCCCTCACCGGGAGCTCTGACCCCTGCCGATGAAGAGATTCTGGCCCTTGCCCAAAAGACTCTTCAGGATATGGATGAACAGCTCAACCGCTGTTCCTTCAGGGAGGCTCTACGAACCTGTATGAAACTGGCCCAGGAAGCAAACAGGTATCTGGAGGAAACTTCCCCCTGGCTTGCCATCAAGACAGATAGGCAGAAGGCCGCCACCAGCCTCTGGGTTACAATTCAACTGATAAACACCCTCAAAGTGGCCTTTTATCCTTATATTCCCTTCTCATCGGAGAAGCTCCATGCAATACTGGGTTTCACCGGGGGAATCGAGGAGATGGGATGGCGACATTATGAGGTCCCCGGTGAAACATCCTTTGAAGCACCAAAGCCTTTGTTCCGCAAACTGGATGAAGAAATTGTCGAACAGGAATTAGACAGGATGTCTGCCTCCATTTAGCGGGATTTCCGGAGTTTACTTGTTTCTGATTCAAGGCTGATTCTGTGCTGGTTTTGTTTTTCTGCAACAGTATTTATCGTGAAGGGCAGGACAACAGATCCGGCTGGATGAATAGGGATCCCTTACAGGGCGCATTGTTGCCCTGAAGTTATTATCTGGGGTTTTGCCCGATGTATGATTGCGTAATAGCGGGGGCTGGTCCTGCAGGTTGCCGGCTGGCCCGGGTCTTGTCAGGAAAGGGTCTGTCAGTTCTGGTGTTGGAGGAACATCATGAGATAGGCGTACCTGTTCACTGTACCGGTATAGTGGGCAGTGGCCTGCTGGATGAATTTCAACTTGATCCTTCAGTCCTGCTGGGACGAATTGACAAGGTAATGGTGAATTTTCCCGATGGCCGACAGGTGAGGCTTCCCACATCCATCCGCCCTCTGCTGGTAGATAGAAGGCATCTGGATCTTCAGCTGTCCCGTCAGGCTTTGGATGAAGGAGCCAGGATTATCAACGGAGCAAGGGTGGAAAGTATTGTGTCCCGGCAGGATCATGCATTGGTGTCATACCGGCTTGGCGGGGAGTTGTTTCAGGCAGTCGGCAAAGTAGTTGTCCTGGCTACGGGGTCCATGTCCCCTCTGCCTAAAATGTGTGGTATTTCCCCGGCCCCTGCATATTATCAGTCGGTTCAGACGGAAGCCCGGCTGAAGGGTATTGACGGCATTGAACTTTTTCTGGGGGACAGGATTGCTCCTGGTTCTTTTGCTTATGCAGTGGGATTTAACGGAGGGCCTGCCCGGATCGGCCTTATCACCCGTCGCAGGAGTCGGGAACATATGAACCGGCTTCTTATGGAATCTTCTCTTGCTTCCCGCCTGGAGCATAATCCAGGCCCCTTCTGTCATCGTCCCATGCCCTTCGGAGTGCCGGAAAAAACCGTGGCAGGCAGAGTTGTAGCGGTGGGAGATGCCGCATGTCAGCTCAAGTCCACCACCGGCGGAGGGGTTTATTTCAGCCTGACCTGTGCGGATCTTCTGGGAAAGGTGATTGTTGACTCCCGCAGAAACGGGAATTTTGACCTGGACATGCTTGGTTCTTATGACCGTCTGTGGAAGGGGCGCTTGAGAATGGAGCTGAAGGCAGGCCTGGCTCTGCGCCGTTTTTTGGAGGGTGTCGGCGATGCCTGGTGGAATCGGGTTGGCCGGGCTTTGGAGGAACCGGAGATTTCCCGGATCATCAGGGATTACCAGGAATTTGACAATCACCACCGTTTCATTATTGAGTTCTTCAAGAATCCTGTAGCCCGCAGGCTTGTGCTGGAGGGATTTGCCTTAAATATGCCTGGGCTGGGATGGATAACAGGCCATAGAAACGGGGATAAGCAAGTCTGAAATAAGCAAAGCATCAGTTTCAGGGAATATATCCAAAATTTCTGCAGGACATGCAGGGATATTATAATTTTTGAAGAAACAATATCTGCAAACCTGCCAAAGTTGGCAGAAAGTATTTTTTTACGGTCGGCGGGCGGTTTTCCGTCGGCAACATTTTAATGCAAAGGAGGGAAAAAAGTGAAGAGAAAGTTGACAGCACTTTCGGTGGCGTTCCTGCTGGCTTTCGTTCTGTGCGCTTCTGCCGCCTGGAGTAGTGATGATTTCATCAACTCGACTCAGGGTTATGGTGTCGGCGTATGGTGGAATACCGTCTATGGTGAAGTAGTTTACGGGACAAAATTGGATCTCCGTGACGATCTTAACCTGAAGAACGGAAAACCGGCCTTGAATCTGGATGCAGAATGGAATTTCAATGATAAGTGGGGTATGACCCTCAATTATTTCCATGCAAGGCACGATGGCAGCAGCACTGCAGCCCGCAGTCAGGTGTTCAATGGAGCACAGATACTGGCTGGCGACAGGATGGAAACCAAACTGAGGCTGGATACAGTTTCAGTCATGGCCAAATACAACCTGTATCGCACCCAGGATTCTGTTCTGGATCTGCAAGGCGGAGCGAAACTCATTTCATCAGATCTGAGCATTCACAAGCAGGCAACGATAAACCCGGTCCTGGCACCTCGGTTTAACTTTTCTCTCAAGCCCACGACGTCATTTTATCCTGCCCTGGGTCTATCTGGGAAACAGAGGATTGCAGATAGAATTCATATCTATGGGGATTTCACAGGAATGTTCGACGTAGGCGGAGGAAATGTTAAAAACGGGTACTTCCTGGACTTCAAGGGTGGATTCCGTTACAACTTCCAGCATCCTGGCTGGTACCTGTCCTTTGACTACCGGACCTTCGGATCCAGAGTCGAAAGGAACAATGGTAACAAATCCAGGCTTTGGTGGAATGGACCTGCGATTAACCTCAGATACGAGTTTTAATCCAGGGAACTTCAGTAATAAAAGAGCGGGTTTTCCCGCTCTTTTTTATTTGCTCAAAGTGGCGGGCTAATGGGTAAAATACAAGGAATTTGGTGTGGAAACACAGAAAACATGAATCAAAGAAACCGGCCTGATAAACTCAGGTCTTGGAGTGTGTTATGGCGGAGATTCTCAAACCCGGTGACAAGGTTAACAACTATGAAATAATCAAGGTCCTGGGTCAAAGCGAAGTGGCCTCGGTTTATCTTGCCAGGGATGAAGTCCAGCGTCGCAAGTGGGTTGTCAAGGAAATGGTGGACCCGGTGGAAGGCGAAGAAGAGCTTGCATATTTCAAGGAAAGGTTCATCGAAATTTGCCGTCAGCTGTCGGGACTGAAGCATAAATCCATCGTCCAGATCATCGATTACTTTGTCCGTGACAACAACAAATTTTATATAGTCCGGGAATACCTGGAAGGACGAACTCTGAAGGATTTTGTAGAGAATTCTTCTGACATGCTCACAGGGGGCCAGGTGCGCATCTGGTCCCAGCAGATTCTGGAGCTGATAGATTTTTTGCACCGCCAGAAACCTCCAATCCTGATGGGGGTTATTGTCCCTAAAAATCTTGTAATTTCTCCCATGGGAAAAATCAGGATAATGGATCTTGGCCTGGCCCGTTTTTTCCCCCTGGATCGTCAACGGAAGATGTTGATGAAAGTGTCGCCGGGTTATTCCGCCGATGAAATTTTGAACCGCAACGAAGAGCCTTCTATCCGGTCGGATATTTACAGTGTGGCAGCTATGTTTCATTATTTTCTCACCGGGCAGGATCCCAACAAGAATCCCTTTGGGTTTTCCGATATATCCAGCTTTCGGGAGGACATATCAGAAAAAGGGCAGAAGGCCATCATGCAGGCCCTTTCCAGGGATCCCAGGGATCGGTTTGAGTCCATCGAGGAGTTCAAGGTTGCCCTGCTGGGGCAGTCCTTCCGCCGGGTTCCAACAAAAATCGAATGCAATGCCAAGGAAATTGTAGTGGAAGATGCCCCTCCCGGCCAGCTTCTGCCGGGATCCTTTCATATAAAGAATGTGGGTTCCGGCAACCTGGAGGGTATTGTATTTGCCGATTATTCATGGCTGAAGATCAGCCCCGAACGTTTCCGGGCCAACGAGATTGATATCCGCTTCTGGATTGACACTGCTTATATGGAACCGGAAGGTGTTCAGGAAAACACCGTCACCATAAAGACCGAGGATGAAAAGATTGAAATTCCGGTAAAGGTTTCCATGGCGCCCATGTTTCCTCGATCCCTGGGGCCGGTGGTGGCATCGGTCTTGCTTTTCATTATACCCCTGCTGTTGCTGGTTATGGTTGAGGCTCTCAGGATATACCAGATTGACAAAGCATGGGAGCTCCTGCTTCTGGAATACGGCCACATAAGCCGGGGGATTCAGTTTGTGATTGAACATAAGAGTTTTCTGCTGGACAAGATGCCCTTTGACTCCATGACAACCCTTGCAGGAAGGCTCTATGGATTCTGCATGATTTTAATGCCTTACCTGGTGCCGATGCTGGCGGGAAAATTCCGCAACATGCTCCGGCCAGACAACCGCAAGGCCGTGACCATACCTGCAGTCATAGCCATGATGCTTCCTACCATAATGTTATTTGTTTCCATGAACCTTTCCCTGGTGAAGGACAACATACTGGTGAATCCTGCTCTGAAGTATCTTGATCCGGCCCGCTATTTGTGGTTCGTGATACCCATAAACATCGTGATTGCTGTTCTGATGCTGATTCCCAGGGATGACCAGGATCATTCCTTCATCGACAACAGCCCATTCCTGCGGATTCTCAGTTTCACCCTGCTGATAATATATTATGTGGTGGCCATTATCCTGCGGGTCCTGATGTAAACCTCTTTATTATGGAAGATTTTATCTCCCAGATTAACCTGTCCCGGGCCCTTGGGGTACCCAGGGTTTTTGTAGAATCAATGGCCTGCAGGGATGAGGTGATATACATTTCAGCGGTTTACCGACAGGGAAGGGTTTTCTGCGGGTTTGACCACAGTTTCAAGGCTCTCTTTCAAATAAGCGAAGATATCCTGGCGGGTTTCGGCAACTGGGATTATAGGGCAATGACCGTATCCCCAGAGGGCAATATGCTTCTTTCGGGACGAAACAACAGGTCTGCCGGTGGAATGTCAGTCTTTTCCATTAATCCTTCGGGAGAGGTCACCCATCTGCGGGATCTGCCGGGAATCCAGCATGCATCGGAAATGGCGGAGCATCAAGGCTCGCTTTTTTTTCACAGTCCCCTCTATGATACTCCCCTGGTCCGATTTGATCCCGGCTTTGACACTCCCCGCCCCATGGGGGTATTTCCAGTGGATCGAATAAAGGTTGCCGACAGAAAAGCCCTGTTGCACCACGGGGGAGATGTGATCTGGCTGGTTTATGAAACTGTTCCCGGCGGGGTCAGCTGTTTGGATTGCCATGGCCGGGAGATGTTTTATCATGTTCTAAATGCAGAAGATAAAGGGATTGACGGGATGACTGCAGTTATCGATTCTGATTTGAATTCCGACACGGGAGAATTGCTGGTCATGACAGCCGGGGACGGGGGAAAACCCTTGATCTTGAGAGCTGTGGAATGCAATGGCAAAATGACAGAAAAGATGAGATTTCACAGGGATCTCCGCCGGTTCTGCACTGGGGCCGGTGGAAGGCTGTTCTGGTCAATAACCCGATTTAACGTGATTTATATGTTTATTCACCTGGACATATACAGTTGCACCCTGACTACATTGGAGTCGGGACGGCTGGAGGGAGTCTTGCAGTGACTCAAAGTGAAAATGCCAGCCGTAAAAAATTAGACATTTCAGTTTCATACAGCCTGTGGGCTGGAGTGATTCTGTTGCTGGGATTCCTGATTCGACTGATAAATATCTCCCGGCGATCTTTTTATGTGGATGAATCGGTCACCATATATATAAGTTCCCGGCCCATGGGAGCCATTCTTCCCTTCATGATGGAGCTGGGTGAAGTCCACCCGCCGGTTTATTTCTGGGGAATCAGGCTGTGGCTTGACCTTTGGCCTCATCTCCGGGGGATTCTGAACTCTTTCGAAGCCTTTACCCGCCTCTCGTCGGTAATCTTTTCCCTGGGAGGGATATATCTGTCATACCTGTTAGGATTGCGCCTTTATGACCGACTTACGGGGCTTCTTTGCGGGCTGATGCTCTCCTTTTCCACTTACCATATTATCTATTCCCAGGAGTTGCGGATGTATCCCCTGCTTCTGTTTTTGTTTCTGGCTTCTTTCAATCTCTTTCTGGTGTTTATAGAAAAACCTTCATTCCTTGCCGGCGCCGGGCTTTTTATTGTAAATTCCGCCGCCCTTCTGACCCATTATTACGGGGTTTATATTTTCCTGGTGGAGCTGATTTTCGGGGTTTATATTATTTTGTGGCTGGCCCGGCAGAAAAAGTTAAAAAACAACACAGAAAATAATTCTGAATCACCCTGTGATGGGGCAACAGAAATATATCCCGTGAAGGGAAAACCTGACTGTTTTATGGAAAAATTTCTCACTCATCAGGACATGGCCCGGAAAAACCTGAGAGCTACTGTTGCCGTCAGCATATCATCGGCTCTGGTGTTAATCTGGTGGGTTCCATACTTCCTGAAGCAAACAGGACATCAGGATTTCACTTTGCGCCTCAACCCCGGTTTTTTGACCATATTTGAGCTTTTTTCCCAGCTGGGATACGGCTCCACCCTTCCCGGGGCTGTCAGGGGCGGGCCGGGGTTTTATCACATAGCGGCGTTGCTTCCAATTTTTCTCCTGATACGAGGTTTTCTCCAGGACAGGATCCATGGCCGGGTATTTGCCGGGGCTTATTTGCTGGTTCCCCTGCTGGTGACTGTGGGGGTTACCTTTACCCGGTTTCATATATTTGAGTTTAAATATTTTTATGTGCTGGCACCGGCCTTCTGGCTACTGGTGGTTCGCGGGGCCATGGGACTGCGCCTGGGGAAGTTTTCCGGGGGAATTCTGTTAGTGGCCATATTAATTGTCAATCTGTTTTCCGCTTCCAATTTTTTCTTTGATCCGTATTATCAGACTCAGGACTGGCGGGGAGCTGCCCGACTGGTGGCCCGGCAGGCAAAACCCGGCGACAGGGTGATTGTCAACCCCTCCATGATGAGCCTCCCTTTTTACCATTATTATCCCGGCAAGGATCAGGTGATGCCCATGGATCATCCCGACCCGGCCCGGCTGGATCCTCTGTTTCAACAAGGTGCGGGGATATGGGTGGTCAGCACTGTCAATCATCCTTTTGTGAGGCAGGCGGGACTTGTGCCCTATCTTGCCTCTCGGATGAAGGGCAGAGAAGTGGCGAAAATCGACAATCACAATCCTGCCGATGTGCTGGTGGTCTATTATTTCATAACCCCTCAAAAGGAAAAGGGCGATAACGGACGAAATATCAATATACCGTTGAAATGAACAGCATTAAGGAGCCTTTCGTTATGCAGAACGCCATTGGCATGGTTGAGTTCATCAGTATGGCCAGGGGGATTGAAGCATGTGATGCCATGTTGAAGGTGGCCCCGGTGGAGGTCATCGAGGCTCATCCTGTGTGTTCGGGGAAATTTTTTGTCATCGTCACCGGCGATGTGGACGCGGTGCAGACCTCGGTAAATCAGGGCCGGGAGATTGGCCGTCATTTTGTGGTGGATTCCTTTATCATTCCCAATGTGGATCCCCAGATATACCCGGCAATCCGTTGTGCCGTGGAAACATCCCGGCTGGGCTCCCTTGGAGTCATCGAAACTTTCAATGCCGCGTCCTGCATTGTAGCCGCGGATGCCGCAGCCAAGGCCGCGGAAGTTACCCTGCTGGAAATTCGCCTCTGCATGGGAATGGGAGGCAAGGGGATTGTGACCATGTCTGGGGATGTCAGCGCGGTGGAAGCCTCGGTGAGGGCAGGAGTTGAAGAAATTAAAGAGCTGGGAACCCTGGTCACCTCGGTGGTGATTCCCGGCCCTCATCAGGACATGAAAGGGATTCTGGCATAATACACAGGCTAAATATAATTAATAAGATTAGGTAATATTATGAGATTCAGGGTTAAAAATATTGCATTATCGGTTATAATAATATTATTGACGGTAGCTGTGGGGCTGGCCGCCATGGATAGCCCGAGGTTTTTTTCCCGGGGCCGGGAGGTGAATATATCCACCATTGTAAGGGATGGCGAGATTTATGTCAGCCTCAAGGATATGGCCCGGCACTTTCCCGGGGTTATTCATGTAGATCAGGCTGGTAACAGGATCAATATCAACCCCGATGACGGAGAGTCTTCTCCGGAAGATTTTACCCCGGCGGAGATACCTGCCGGAGCCATAAGGGGCCGGGTATTGCTGAAGGGTTCATCGGGGGTGGAGTTTCCCCGGCGGAATATTTCTGTAGCCCTTCATCTGCAGAATCAGTCCATCTCCGATAGTGATGCCCTGTCGGCATACCGCAGTTATGCCCTGGGGGATGATACTCAATATGCCATGACCCACGGCAGAGTCCGGGAAGGTCGCACTGATGCAGGAGGGAATTTTTTTCTGGCTGGGGTTCCCCCGGGAAAATATGAAATTGTGGCCCTGGAGCCGTCGGCAGAAGGAAGAACCGGCAGGTTCTGGCGAAAGAGAATTCTAATAGATAAAGGTGATGTCCCGGTTCTAATACTGGACAACCGGTATTGTTATTCTCTGGATTGAACAGTCCGGGGAATCGGGACCCGATAACGGAACGTGACAAGTTGTGGTCCGGTGACTGCATGTGGAGTGCCTGTTTTGAAAAGACTGCCCAAACAGCTAAGGACATATATTACAGTCCTGACAGTTATTGCAATGGGCCTTCTGGCCTGGTCCGGGTTTAATTTGTGGCTGGACAGGGAATTGGTTCAAGGGGATGCAGTAACTGCCGTGGCATTTTGTATTCTTGCCTTAATTTTGGAGCTTCTGTCGGTTTCAATGCCTGGTCAGGGCTATGTGGCGGTTTCCATTGCTGCGTATTTTGGCATATTTATCAAGTTTGATTTTTCCCTGGCAGTAGCAGTGGCAGGAGTGGGCCTGATTCTCAAACAGCTGATAATAAACCGGGATCGCTTCTTTTCCCGCCTGGCAGATTTTTCCACAAATATCATTGCCATCTGTTCATCAGGTGTGGTTTACTCGGTTTTAAACGCCGACAGTGATTTTCTGAGCCTCAACAACATTATTGCCCTCACTGCTGCGTCGCTGTTATACCTGGCCATCGATTACTTTCTTCGCTACACCACTTCCTCTCTTCTGGATGCAGAAGAGCAAAATTCATTCATAACCGCCTGGAAAAGCTACTTTCTGGCCCAGGTTGCCTTTATTCCCCTGACAGTTATTATCATTCTGACTTATGATCTCAATCCCTATCTGGCGTTACTTAATCTCATTCCCCTGCTGGCTCTGATCCGCAGTATCCGGTTTGGGATGAAGGATATCGTATATGCTGAACAGGAGAAACTGGTCAAGGCTATATCTACTCTTCAGGATAATCTGAAGGGTGTAAAGGGCAACAATGAGGAACTGGACAAAAAATTTCACCAGAAAGAAGAAGAACTAAACATCCTTGAGGAAATGGGTGAACAGCTGGGAGCCAGTACCAATTTGAACAATACCCTTGAAATTGTTGTCATGATGGTTCGCAAGCTGATTCCCTATCAATCATGTGTCATATTTCTCATTGAAAAAAACGAACAAAACGAAAACAATCTGGTAGCGGCAAAATCCATAACTCCTCACAAGGATCAGCTTCAATACCGGGATCTGCTGAAACTGGAAGAGAGTGACATCAGTATGGTTGTGATGAAAAAGAAGCCCATGATTGTTGCTGATATGCAATCCAGGGGAGAACAGCGGATATTTAAAGATGAAAGGTCAATGATTTGTGTGCCACTGATTGAAAAGAACAATATCATCGGTGTCATATATGTGGGTTCTCCCAAGCCGGGCACCTATAACGAGGATCATACCCGTCTTCTCACCATTCTGGGCAACGCAGCGTCCAATGCCATAAGGACCGCCCAGCTGTATGAGCAGGCGGAGGAACAGCTTGATGATCAAAAAAGGCTCAGTGCTCATCTGGAAAATCAGAACCAGAACTTTCAGAAACTTCTGGATATCGGCCAGAAGCTGAGCAGTTCTCTCAATGAAGAGGAAGCTCAGAAGACTGTTATTGACGGCCTGGAGGAAATGTTTAAATACCAGACAGCAGTCCTGTTCATGGTGGAGCAGACTTCTCAGGGACTGATGCTGGTTCCTGTCAAGTTCCGTTCACCCTATGAAAATTATCTCGAAAACTATTATTGGCCCCTTGATGATATCAGCAACATTCTGGGGCATATAGCCTATTACCGCCAGCCGGTGATTCTCAACGACACCAGCAATACGAAGCTTCAACTGGTCATCGATGATGAACGTTCAGTGATTGTGGCGCCCATGGTGGTGGAAAACGAAGTAACCGGTGTTGTATATGTGGGACACCCACGCCCGGATTATTTTTATGATGATGACCTGAGGCTTCTTGAGGCGGTGGTGAACAACGCGGCCATGGCTCTGAAGAATGCTGAGGCCTTTGAGGAACAGAGAATGCAGGCCATCACCGACGGGTTGACCGGGCTTTACACTCATCGTTATTTCCAGCAGAGGCTTGGCGAGGAAATCAATACCGCCCGGCGCAGGAAACAGGGATTTGCCCTGGTGATGATTGATGCAGACCATTTTAAGACATACAACGATACCCTGGGACACCCCGAAGGGGATATGGTTTTGAGGACCATAGCTGACCTGATGCGGAAATTTACCAGGGACTCGGATCTTATTTGCCGTATCGGCGGTGATGAGTTTACTGTTCTTTTAAAAGAGATTGACAAGGAAAACGCGTTGGTCAAGGCCGAGGCCATAAGGGCAGCAGTGGAGTCCACTTTCCGGGATCACCAGGTGCAAATTACCACCAGCATCGGGCTGGCATGTTTCCCCGAGGATGCCCAGACTAAAAAAGATCTGGTGGCCGCAGCGGATGCTGCCCTGTATAAATCCAAAAGAGCAGGCCGTAACCAGGTTTCTGTGGCCACAGGGCCTGTCAGCGAGGATTTTGTCAAGGAACCCCTGGCCAGGGATTAGACGGAGGCATATTTGGACGAGAAAATTTACCAGAAAATCAGCCAGCTTATTGATACCCGTCAGCAGGGAGTCCTGGCAACCATGGTTTCATCCACTCCGGGCACTCCCCGGAAAATCGGCACAAAGATGCTGGTGATGGCCGACGGCACCATTGTGGGGACCATCGGGGGAGGAAAGTTTGAAAAAGACATCATCGACAAAGCCCTTGAGGTGATAAACTCTGGAGAGCCTGTGATGATAAATGAAGACCTTTCCACTTCGCCGGGAGGAATGGGTGCCGTGTGCGGGGGGCAGGTGTCGATCTTTCTTGAGCCGGTCTTGAAGAGAGTCCCTCTTTATATCTTTGGCGCAGGCCATGTGGGCAAAGCCATTGCAGAGATGGCCCAGTATATGGAATTTTTTATCAATGTGGTGGATGATCGCCCCCAGTGGGCCAACAGTGAAAACTATCCCATGGACTGTCGCCTTTGGACCGGAAATATGCTGGAGTCCGCGGAAAATATTCCCTTGGAGGACAATGCCTTGGTTATCATCCTGACTCGCTCCTGGAAGATGGATGAAGGGATTCTCCGGAGGCTGATCCGCCGGCCTTATGGTTATCTGGGGGTTATCGGCAGCAAGAACAAGCTCCAGACCCACTATGACAACTTAATCAAAGAAGGATTCACCAGGGAGGATTTCTCTCGGGTGTATTCTCCCATCGGCATCCCCATCGGAGCATATTCCCCCCACGAGATAGCGGTTTCCATTCTGGCGGAGATTATCGCCATAGAGAAGGGAGTCCGACATCAGCTTCCCGGATGGCAGGGAGCTTTGAGTCTTCGAGGGGATAGTTAGGGTTGACAAGGTATTTTATTTGTGATAAATTACATGGACGGTAAAATAATTACTACGATTAGTTTTCGCCGCGCTAAGACGGGGAGTTGGGGGTGCACTCCACCTGCAGAATCCTCCATAGCATGGTCGATGTCCGCTTGCGGTGCTGGCTGGTCGGGACTGCCCGGGAAAAGTGACGTTGAAGGCCGGGCTCTCCGCAACGGAAACTTGTGAACCGGGTCAGGACCTGACGGGAGCAGCCCTAAGCAATCCCTTTCGTGTGCCGGGGAATAACCTGGCTGGAGTCAACTGTCCCGGTAACGCCGGTTGGTCAGTATCAAGGGCTGGATGCGCGGCAATTATTAAAGCTCGCCACGAGGCGGGCTTTTTGACTTATTGAGCTGGGATTTTTTCCCGGTCAGGGTATAGAATTGACAACGACACGAAGGCTACTGCTGAAAAAAATATGCCAAACAAGGTGGCATCCAGTTCCATGGGAAGTTTGATTCCAGTGATCAGAAGAATCAGCGTCAAGGTGCCTCCAGATATCATACCCCACAAAGCCCCGGTTGAACTGCTCCTTTTCCAGAAATACGCCCCGATGGTGGGAATGAACAGCCCAGAAACAATAAAAGAATAGGCATAAATGATGGCATCTAAAACCATTGTAAAATGAGAAGCCAGTATGATGGCCACTGCGCCGATAATCAGGGTGATGACCTGGGACAGCCTGATAATGGTTTTTGATGAAGCTTCCCTGAAAAAATATCGTTCCAGTATATCATTTAAGAAATTTCCCGATGATGCCATCAGACAACTGTCGGCAGTGGACATGATGGCAGAAAAGTAAGCAGCGATGACAATCCCTTTTAAGCCAATGGGAAGAACATTGCTTATGATGAGGGGAATCCCGGTTTCCGGCTCTGCCTGGGGAAACAGAATCCTGGCGCACATACCCAGAATTACTCCCATGAAGGCCATGACGGGATACTCGAATACCCCGGCAATATACCAGGCTTTTTTTGCGTCTTTTAGATTTTTCAGGGCAAACATCCGCTGGTAAAGGGTCATGCCTATGAACCATACGGGGATTATTGTCACAAACCAGTTGATGATTTGCACTGCTCCTACATTGGTAAGGGTGAAAAACTCCCGGGGCAGTGCCTGTTTTAATCCTGCGACACCTCCCACTTTATTTATTGCCAGGGGAATTGCAATAAAAATCAACCCCGCCAGCAATATGATCCATTGAATTGTATCGGTGTATATCACTGCCTTGATACCCCCAAGAACCGTGTATCCGATGATGATGATGCCGATTATATATAGGGAAAACTTTAGCGGATCCATACCCAGTATAGGCTGGGTAAATATTGTGGAGGATGCCAGCTTTGCCCCTGCCAGGACCTGCCCGCCGGTAAAGCCCATATACCCGATCCCCGATATAATTGCTGCGGTTACCGCCACCTTGTCGTTATACCTGAACCGGAGAAAATCCGGATAAGTCATCATATTGTGTTCTTTGTCTATGGCCTTGATTTTTGGTAGCAGAAAAACTGCCGTAAGCCATGCCCCGACCAGACCGGTAAAAAGAAGCCAGCTGCCTGACAGCCCCATTAAAAACCCAAGCCCCCCGAGGCCGATGGTGAAGCCTCCTCCCACGTCGGTTGCCACGATTGAAATCCCCACATGGATTGGGGACATTTTTCTTCCACCCACATAATAGTCTTCAGTGCTTTTGTTTTTGTGGTAATAATAAAAACCCACACCAAGAACACATAACATGTATATCCCAAATATAATGTAATCTAATGAACTGATTTTTTTACACCTCGTTTCATTTGCAATAACAAGAAAACAGCTGTTATCAAAGGAAGCAGTTTTCCGGAATGACTGAAAACAGGAATTGCCGGTTTTCCATCAGGCACCAGAATACAGGCAATTAACCAAGTTTGCCGGTTTTTTCCTGTCAGATAAAAACCATTGATCTATAACAAGATTGTTCAGCCTGTGATTGTTAACTTTCTCCATATGTTGTTTCTTAATGATTATGGCATTTTCCTTGTATCTGTGTGATTCTGTTTTTACCAGCAGAGATTGTGCTCTGTTATTGCGGGATTATAACTGCACTTGTCCGGGGATACATGGGTAAATAAAAAACCCGCCAGGTGACGGGCTTTTTGATTACTCTTCATCTTTTTTGTATTCTCTCTGGATTTTTTCCAGTTCCATTTTTAATTTTTTTATCACTTCATTGTTCAGGCGGTCAATCTCTTCTTCCATGCACTCCCTCTGTTCCAGAAGCTTCATAATAATCTCCACTCCTGCCAGATTTACCCCCATCCGGGTATATGTGTGAATCTTTTTAATCCGTTCGATGTCATCCTGGGAAAACAACCGCATGTTGCCATCGGTTCTGGAGGGTGATACAAGATCCCGCCGTTCGTAATTGCGAACCGTCTGAGGGTGAATGTCCAGCATCTGAGATACAACGCTTATGTGAAAATATGGCTTGCTCCTGTGGCCCTCTTTCATGGGGATCACCTCTTGAATATTTATTTTAACAGGTGGCTCCTGGGGTTTTCATGGTTGATCCTTGTAAGCTGTCTGTATAAATCTTTTTGCTCTTCTGAAATATTTCTGGGAATTACTATCCGGGTGCGGATGTAAAAATCATCCCGTTTTTTCTGGTTGTTCAGGGCGGGAAAACCCTGGCCCTTGATGCGGAAAACCCGCCCTGACTGGGTGCCGGGAGGAATCTTCATAGATATTCTTCCCTGAAGAGTTGGCACATCGATCTCAGCTCCCAGGGCTGCTTCCGCGTCGGTGATGGGGACATCACAGTATAACTTGCCGTCTTTGATTTCGTAATATGGATGGGGCTTGAGTTTCACCACCAGATAAAGATCCCCCGCCTGACCTCCCGGTGAAGGAAGGCCTTCCCCCTTCATCCTGATCTTGAAGCCGTCCTTGACTCCTGCAGGAACATTAACCTCCAGGTGTCTGGGCTTGAAGGAGGTCCCTTTGCCATGGCATATCTGGCAAAGGCTCCCCTGGGAACCTCCCTGGCCATTGCAGACCCCGCAGATGTGTTCCTTGTTGAAATTCAGATGTTTTACAGTCCCCGAGGCGGCTTCTTCGATGGAAAGCTCCAGGGGAAATTCTGCGTCCTGTCCCTTGGAAGGAGCAGGTCTTGATCCAGTAAAAGAACCCGAGTCAAACCCCCCGAAATCAAATGGTGAACTGCTCCTGCTGGCCCTGCTCCCGGTTCCCTGGGATTTACGGGTGGCTCCAGAGAACATGGAATTGAAAAAATCAGAAAAACCACCGCCACCACCCATTCCCCGGAACAGGTCTGAAAGATCCTCCGGGTTGATGTTGGTGGTATATGAATAACCACCGCCGGGCCTCCCCGACGAAAAGCCTCCCCCGTTGCCCATCTTGTCGGCGTGCTCCCAGTACTGGCCGAATTCATCATATTTCTTGCGCTTTTCTTTATCCCCCAACACCTGATAAGCCTCATTGATCTCCTTGAACTTGGCTTCTGCTTCCTTGTTGTCGGGATTCACGTCAGGATGATATTTCCGGGCCAGGATCCGATATGCTTTTTTTATTTCTTTTCTGGGGGCGTTCTTGTCAACTCCCAGAATCTTGTAATAGTCCTTGTATTCCATGGGGTTCACCGTTCTTTCGGACAGGGGTATATCTGCCGGGGGAATCATCCCTCAGGAAGGCTCCCCCGGCATGTTGTGGAATGTCAGGCTGTCGCTACTCTTCTTCAATCTGGATCTGGATCTGTTTGGGCTTGATCTCTTCCTTCTTGGGAAGGACCACTTCTAAAACTCCCATCTTGAAGATGGCCTTGATCTTGTCCCGTTCGATGGGGGATTCCAGGGTGAAGGCCCGGTAGAAATCGCCAAAAACCCTCTCCCGGCGGATGTATTCCACCGAATCTTCCAGTTTGCGGGATCCCTTGATGGTGAGCTGGTCCCCTTCCACCTCGATTTCGATATCCTCTTTTTTTACTCCCGGCACATCAAAGACAAGGTGAAAGTCGTTTTCCGTTTCCCAGGCATCCACCGGGGGTACCCATGCGGGCTTGTTGAGCCTGCTTCTCTCGGAGGAGCCTTCCCGGGGTGCGCCAAAGAAGCCCCTCATCATGTTTTCCATTGCACTGAGGTCATCTGTTGGATTCCAACGTACTAACATGGTTAAACACCTCCTGAATGATTGTTAATTGTTATTGTTGCTTCCCGGGATCCCCGCAGGAACCCCGGGAAATGTAACTGTCCGGTCAGTATTATCAGTTGTCGTGAACCTTGTATTCCGCATCAACTATGTTCTCATCCCCCGAGTCGGACTTGCCTTCACTGGGGGGAGCCTGCTGGGCACCGTCAAATCCGGGGCCTCCGGGGCCTCCCGGCTCTCCTCCCGGCTGACCGGTCTGACCATACAT
>CAYNGH010000050.1:0-19466 GCA_964396845.1 uncultured bacterium
AGGAGTTGTTAATGGACTCCCGGTTGGAAACACTAAAATCCATAACCACTCAAATTAAAAAAATCATCCAGTACTCCAAGAACCCGAAGTTGACCGACACTCTTAACCGGGTGCTCCGCAGGCTTCTGGAGTCGCAACGTTTTCTCATGGATCGCCAGGATGCCACGGGAAAAACCCTCACTGCAAAAAAAATCGGTTTTTATATCCTCAAAACCTACCGGATGACCCAGGAGCGCAGTTTTAACAATGTGCTCATGAAATACATGCCCGGCCAATATCGGATGGTGGCGGCACTTTTTGCCCGGCTGGACAAGCTGGCCAGGGAATTCCTCAGCTTTGACTACAAACAGCTTCGTAAAGCCGAAGCGGATGTGGGAATCATACATGGATACCTGGTGAGGGCGGAAAACGCCTTCAGAAGCGCATCCCAAATGCAAAAAGATCGCCAGAAGGCGGCATATCTCCATAAAATCGCCGGTGAAATGCGCATAATAACCGCCATGATTTACCTGGGGCGGAATCCCGACAAATCCATTTGCGGGTTTGAAGAATGCGTGGAAAGAGCAACTCAGCTGGGAAGACTGCTGGAAAATCTGGATTTTCCCAGCTTTCTTCCTGATACGGATCCCCGGATAATCAACCGGCTGGTGGAGATCCAGAACAATTATTATGCAGCATTTCGAAATTACATCATGCGCAAGTTTACCGTCCAGCGGAAGACCGGCACTCAGACAACGGAAATGCCCCTGCCTGACACCAGAGCCAGCAATACCGTAGAAGTGCCAGTGCCCCAGCAGGCTCAACCTCAGAGAACACCGCAGTCACCGGGAAGAGGCAGGAGAATTCCCATCCGGGCCAGCAGTGCCAACCCTGAGCAAAAAAGTGTTCAGGGGCGCATCCCCATCAAGGGTCAGAGGCCTGTGATGCACACATCCCAGCTCCAGAATCAGCCTGTGACTCCGGGACAGCGGAGTTATCCCCCGGCACAACCGGCACAGCAGGTTCCGAAAGGACCCCGGCGGGGTTCCATACCCCAGAGCAGATCAAATCTGGTTGCCGGGAAAAGACCCCAACAGCATCATCCCCAGGGACAAAATGCCAATATCCGCCAACAGGGGCTTCAAAATCCGGGAGGCACGCCAATGCCTCCGACGACAGTACTTCGAAGTGCTCAAAGCACCCGTCCCCTGCGAGTCGGCCCCGACAACATGCCCATACCTCCGGGTGCCCCGGCGGGACAGGCCGGAGGCAGGCCCCAGGGGTTCTTTCGGGAAGTCAACCGGCAAAGACCCGACCTGCAAAAGGAAACTCCCCGAACACCCCTGACTCACAAGGTGCCCCGGCCTCGTTCCTTCGAGGACGAGGTAATCAGTCTTCTGGACAAGTCAAAACGATCCGAGGTTTCATCACGGATGCAGGATCCAAAGACTACATTCCTGAATCCCGATGTCCTGAAAAAACCCCGGAGTTTCTTATCCGAAGCGATTCAAAATAAATCAAGCAGGGAAGCGCTCCCAACCCAGCCCTTCAGTCAGGGAGGCCCGCCGGAACCGCCTCAGCCCCGAAAAGGCCCGGCATATCACAGGCCGGGACAGGAAATATCCATGACTCCTCCCAGGGGGATGAATGTTCCTCCGGCCCAAAAGGCCCCCACTGCTCCCATGGCCCCGGCCGGTGAGGAAAACAAGGGAATCAGCATTGCAGAGATTGTAAAGAAATCCAAGGAACAAAGTCAGCCTAAAAAACCGGGATGCCTGCCGGCCTTTATGGGTGGAGGCGCGGCGATTCTATTTATTATCATCAGGATTGTTCAATTCTTCCTGAGCTGATCTTGCACTGAACTCTTCCTGGCTTTTGACCAGACCCAGGAACCGATGATACCGGGGATAACCCTCACCCGCCCCCCCCCGACGGTGGGCAGCCCCCAGAACCCGAATTTCAAACACCGGCCTGTGATTTTCATCCCGCCACTTATGATATACCCATCTCTGATTAAAAGGACAGGGAGGCACTTCCTCGACTGCAGGGTTTTTCACCTTCCGGATCCAGCTTCCATCAAGCCAGGCCGTCCGGGAGGGAAGAAAATTGGTGTTCTGCTCCATATACTGGTGCATTGTTCTGCCCAAGGCTTCAAGATGGCCGTTGGTAACAGTCAGGTTTTTTCCCGGATTGGAAAAGCCCGGATCAAAGATAATCCCTGCTCCCAGGATAAAAGAAAAAATTGACAAGATGACAAACCATACAAAAAGATATTTCCGGGTATAACGGGCAAAGTTAAGCATCCGGGCAGAAGTTGAAGAATACCTGGGAAATATCTTGATATGACGGAAAACCCGGCCCGGGGTCATATACATGGACACAACCCAGAGGCCCACAAAAAGAGCCGCAATATAACCCGCCGGCAGAGTGCCGTATATGGCGTGAGGAATCCCAATCCCCACGGTCAGGATTACCCCCGCCACCACCGAAATGGTCTTCAGGGAAAAATGCTCCTCAAAATCCACAGTCCGGTTCAGATGCATCCGGATTCTCCCTTTGAAGTCCTTAAGGGAAAAATAATAAATAAACCCGTAAATCAGCCCGAAGGAGAAAAGATACCAGTAGAAGGGAAAAATATTGGAATAGAAATACCAGCAGGCCAATGAAAAGGCGAGAATCAGGCTTGCGGAATACAGGGGGATTGTCCCCACCAGCCGGCTGTAACGGGTAAAGATATCATCAATCAGAAGAATCTGGAAAAAGCGGGTCCATCCCCAGACGATTCCCATTATGCCAAGGGCAAGAAAAGAATCTGCCAGGGGAATAAGGGGGCTGGAAGGATCCCTGAAAAGCTCCATCCAGTTGCCCATGGGGTCAACCCGGATTGAATGAAAAGCACTGCGGCTCATCAAGTAAGCGACAATGCCGGTTATGCAAGCGAAAAGAATCAGACACAGTTGAATCCGTCTTGAGCTCCCCGGTTCATATGCCCGGTCCTCCGGGGATTCATCATCCAGGTCTTCGCCATTTTGCAGGTGAAGAAAAAAACGATGCAGGGCAAAATATATCCCTGATGTAAAAAGAACAATCAATATCCCTGTAATCAAAAAACCAAGAAGATACTGCCACGGCCCGGAAAAGGGGCCAAACAGCCCTACGGTATTAAACCCGCCCTGATATGCGGGAAAATATAACAGTCTATGTGTCACACAAACAGACAATAATATCTCCAATTCAATCCACTGGTAAGGGAAATTTCCCAAATCCGTCAAAACTCCTCCCCGCCGGGGCAATACCCGGCATACCGATCCGGCCCGGGGCAAAAATCATAACAGGATACAGGGATAAGGGCCTTGTTAAAGTTGGCAGAAACCATTATAATTTAATTTAGAAAAAGAATGAATATCATGCAGTATGGGGTGAACTCATGTCCCATGATAAGAACACCGGGGATTACCATCAGCTTCCCAGTCATCTTGGCCCCTGGGAGGAAGATCCTTCTGCCCGGAAGGACTGGAGTGAAGGCCAGATAAAAAAATCTCAAAAAACCATCCACAAGACAAACCTGCTCCCCTGGGTTGTCCTGATTTTTTTTGCTCTGGTTTCTTTTGGCATCGGTTTTGCCCTGGTATTCTTTGGAACAACGGTTCTCCCGGAAAGCCTGGAAAAACTTGTGGGAATAAACAATGTAAAAACAGAAGAATCCCTGGCGGGGGCCATGAAGGTGATTTTAGTTGACAACAATTACCAGTTGTACAACAGTGAATATGACCGATGGGATCCCCACAGCGAAAAAACCCTGCCTGTCGGTATCCAAATACGCACAAGCATCGCTTCCAGCAGAAATATCTTTTCATTTAGCCACAGTCACACTTTCCGCCTTGACAGCGAATCTGTATTTCAGGTGGACTCCTATACTCCCCCAGGCATCGAAGACCCCGACAACACCGAATCCGCCGATACCTCCGGCCGGGTGGAAATAACCCTGAGCCGGGGAAACCTCTGGATTGAAACCGACGGCGATCTTTTTATTGTCAACACCGATAGTGCCACAGTTCGAAGCCAGGGCAGGGATTTTCAGATCCGGATCCTTGATGATGGAAAAGCAGCAATATATGCCTGGGAAGGCCCTGTCCAGGTAACCGCAGTAATAACCGGCCAGAGGAAAAACCTGGAATTCAAACAGATATTTACCGTTGATTCCACCGGAAACATGACCCTTTCGGGGATCATCAGCAGAGATCCCTGGCAGAGCTGGAACCGCACAATCAGCAATAAAAAGATCCTGGCGGGGGATATTCCCCGGTTTTCAGCTCTCGATGTTCCTGAAACCGTCACAAAGACCCCATCCCAGGGGGGAAAGATTCGAGCTGAAACACCCCGGCACACCTCCAGCCCCCCGCCTTCATATACTCCTGTCCCCAGTATCCAGGCTCCGCCTCCCTCACAGCCACCGCCAGCATCACCGCCTCCCACCGGCTCAGCTCCCCTGTTGGGAGGGGACAATCCCTACCCCAAGGCAACCAGCGCTCCCCGCCGGAATACATATGTTCAGCCTGCATTCACCCCGGCAGCCCCCCGTCATGTTCAGCCGACTCCAGTCAAAATGACTCCTTCATATCGCCATGGCATCAATCCTGCGCCCCGGCACATTCCGTCACCGAGCCGGCACAGTCCCCTGCAGAACCCCACCCCTTCAAGGCCAAACCCCCTGGACAACAATCCTACAATGAACCAGATCCCCGGCATGGGCTTGCACGATAAACCCCAAAGCCCCCCGGGAGGATACGGACTCCCCTGAGCCTGTTTCTTCGCCGGTGTTATCTGCATAATCCCGGATTATTATATTTCGGCGGAACATTTCAGCCCTCCCTGCGACACTGACTGGAACCCGGCACTGTATTTAACAAAAATTTAACATGTATGACTGTTCTTCGCCAAATGGCCTCCAATCCGGACTGCATGAAGGCGTATTGCAGTGAATAGGCCAACTTTTGAAACAAAGACTCTTGCAATGGGAAAGAAAATTGGTTAGAATATGCGAAAATATAAATCGGAACCCATATTAAACCCCGGTTTTTGGAGGATTAATCCCTGAACCGTCGAAGCCACATGCAGGATCCGTTCAATGGGATCTTTGTTTGTCTTAAAATTAAAATATTGAAATTTTCACCATTTGAAACCTCGGAGGATATTATGAAAAAAACGGCAATAGCGACCCTTATGGTATGCCTGCTGGTAATGGCCCTGTGCGGGGCGGCCCGGGCAGACCAGGAGTCGGCGGACAATCTGATCCGCCTGCTCACAAGGCCCGGCTTCCAGGGCGAATACTCCGGGGGTCCGGTAATGGTTGTTGCTAATAATGATGCCCGAAAGAAGTTTTTCGAAAAGGAAACCACCTCTTCCGGGGAAGACCAGGACATTTCAAAGGAAGAACACCACGACAGTAACGATAATAACGAAGCACCGCCGGCAGAAGCAGAGCCAGCCCCGGTTGCCGATGATCCCGTCCCGCCTTTAAAAAAAGCCATTGAGATAGAAGCTGATTCGGAAAAGGGCGGTGGCACTGCGGTGGCCACGGAAACCACTCTGGATGAGCCGGCCTCCGGGGGCGATGTCCCCTCAGGTGATGAACCCGGCGAAGAGAAAACCGAAGCTGAAAATGAGGGCATTGATGAGGATGATCCATCCGGGACAGATGCTTCCCCGGAAACAGTGGAGGAAAGGGAGCCTCAGGAAGAAGGCACTCCAAGGATATCCGCCATTGAAATTCAGGGAAATGAAAATGTGAGCACCTCAGAAATAATGAAAATCATCCGTAGCAAGGTGGGGGATCCCCTGCTGGCGCCCAGGGTTCGTTCTGATACCCAGGCCATATTTGAAATGGGATATTTTACTGATGTAAAGGTGGACACCCCGTATTATGCCGGCGGTTACAAGCTGATATTCCGGGTTCAGGAAAACCCCGTTGTATCAAAGATAACCATTCTGGGCAACCGGCAGGTAGAAACCCAGAGAATCCAGGAACTTATGCAGACCACCCAGGGAAGAATCCTCAACATGAAGACCCTGAATGCGGATCTCAACGAGATCAACTATTATTATGACGAAACCCTGGGGTATCTTCTGAAGCCCACCCACATAAAAAATGTCAACTGGACCCCGTCGGGAGAGCTGATTCTCACCATCGAGGAGGGAATGATAATCCAGGACATCAAGGTTACCGGCAGTTCTCTCTTTGCCGAGGAAAAACTGATGGCCATGGTCCACTCAAAACCCGGGGATCTTTTCAACACCAACGACATCAAGAAAGACACCTCAAGTATTTCAAAATTTTACGAGGACGAAGGATATATTCTTGATACCGTCAGGCCCCAGGTGAATTACCGGGATGGGCAGGTCACCATCCAGGTGATTGAAGCAGTAGTCGAGGACATTCGCCTGGACTTTGCCGACGAAAAACCCAAGACCAAGGATTATGTAGTCATGCGGAACATCCGCACCAAAAAGGGCGAGGTTCTCCAGCGAAAGAGGCTTCAGCGGGATATTGAACGGCTGAACAACCTGGGGTATTTTTCCAGGGTAAACGTGGAGCCGGAACCCGGAAGCAAGCCCGGCAACACTATCCTGGTCTTCAAACTCAAAGAACAAAAGACTGGTCTTGCCACCATCGGCGTGGGATACTCCGGCGGTGGATCCGGCGCATTGCGCTCAGGAATCACCGGTGCCATCTCATACCAGGAAAGAAATCTCGGGGGCACAGGGCAGGGAGCCAACTTCTCCTGGCAGAGGGGCGTGAATATTGACGCCATATCGGTGGCATACTCCAACCCGGCAATCAATGAAAATCAGGATTCTGTCGGCATCAGCCTTTTCCGGCACAATTACCTGGAGCTTCGCCAGTCCCTGACCAACGATGTTGGCGACAACCGTTATGCATATTATGACGACAAGCGCCTTGGAGGCGTAGTAACTTATGGCCGTCGAGTCACCGATGATTTCAGGCTTTTCCTCTCATACCGCAAGGAAGACCTGAAAATAACCCGCAACCCCAACTCCCAGTATCAGCCCATCGGCCTTTCCGAGGGATCCCTCAACGCAGCCAGCCTGGGAGCTCTTTTCGACACCCGTAACGATGTGTTTGACCCGGTGGAAGGATGGTATCTGGATGCCGACTATACCTACGGAGGCAAGAGTCTTGGGGGAAACTACGATTACAACAAGGTTACAGCCGAAGTGCGAAAGTATATCCCCATCGGTCGCCGACAGCGATCCACCATTGCCCTTCGGGCCTGGGGCGGTTCGGTAACCGGCAGAACTGCTCCCATCACCGAAACCTTTTATGTGGGAGGAACCGACAGCATCAGGGGTTACAACGAAAACCAGTTTTACGGGAACAAGATGCTGGTCCTGAATGCGGAATACCGATTCCCCCTGGCTAACATCAAATTCCTCAAGGGAGCGGTTTTTGCCGATGCCGGCAACGCCTGGTTCCCTGAAACCCGTCGCAAGAGGCTTTACACCGACTACGGCGCAGGGTTGCGGATTGTCTTCCCCACCCTGGGCCTCGGAGTCATCCGACTCGATTACGCCGTCAGTGAAGATGGGGGACGTACATCCATAGGTATCGGCCAGACATTCTGAAGCACTTGATACGGCTTATCAACAATACAAGATTACAAGTGTAAACAGTGAGGATCTCAAGGTCCTGCCTGTCATAAATGGAGGTATTTTTCAGGTGACACAAGAAAACCAGGAAAAAAAGAGCAACGCAAAGCCACTTATCATCACCGTTGCGGTGATAATTGTAATAATCCTCATCGGGGCCGGCATATTTTTCCTTCGAAAGACGGAAAAAGCCGAAGCTCCCGCTGCGGTGGGGCAGATAAACCGGGACAAGATAATGGAATCGGACATCTTCCAGGAAGCCGATGAAAAGATCAAAGCCCTCACCTCGGAATACGAGGCAAAATTCGAAGAAGCCACCAAGGATTTTGACGAGGAAAAGGAAGCAGACCGGACTTCAATCATCCAGTTGCGCCAGCAGTATCAACAGGAGCTTGTCCAGAAATCCAACCAGATACTCAATCCAGTATGGGAGAAGGCTGCCACTGCTGTGGCAATGGTTGCCGTGGAAAAAAAGATGGACACGGTCCTGGACAAACAAATCGTTGTCTGCGGTGCCCATGACATCACCGACGACGTATTGAAGCTTCTCGAATCGGGCGAGGAACTCAAAAGGCCCGAGGATGAAACCGTCAAGAAGCTGGAAGAACAGTCCAGAATCGGTTATTTTGACAAGAATGTTGTTTTGAGTCTTAACATGTTCAACCAGGCCAGGGCCCAGATAGATCAGATGGAACAGGCGGCAAGGGCAGAATATGAAAAACGCTCCGAGAATATGACCGAGGAAGAGAAGGCTCAGCTGGCAATGTCCTATATGGAGCAGATCAACAAGAGCCGGGATGATATGCTGGCTCCCATGTTCCGACAGGTCAACCGCACCGTCAAGAAGGTGGCCCAGGATCGCCAGTTGAATCTTGTCATCGACAAGGAAAGAGTAATGTACGGGGGCCGGAATATCACCGACGAAATCGCCGACGAACTTTCCGGTAGCGGTGAAACGGTTTCCGACATCAGGTAAAGGGCTGATACAATCCATATGGGTATTTTTAAAAAGAACAAGGCCGGCAGAATTGTCACAATCATCATTATTACTTTGATTCTTGTGACTGCAGGTTACTTCATCCACAAAAACCAGACAAGAATTGAAGCGGCTGTAACAACGGAAAACGGTGAACTCACATCCATTGCCGTGGTGGATTACGAAAAACTTCTCCGGGAGCATCCTGATTATTCAAAGCTGGAGAAACTGAACCAGGAAATATACATGATTGCACCTCCGGATCTGGATCCCGAACGTATCAAGAAGATCCATTCAGGATTGAGTGATCGGCTGGAGAAATATAAAGAACAGGTGGAGAAAACCCTTGAAGCCGAACGGGACAGAATTCAAGCCGACAGCAATGCCAGGGTGAAAAAACTCCATGACCAGGTGGAAGCTCAGTTTAAAGAGAAGCAGAAGGATTTTGAAAAATACCGGGATCAGCTGGAGAAAGATTACCAGACATCATCAGAGGATCCCGACAGGCCCCTGACCCCTTACGAAAAGGAGTTTCACCAGCGACTTGCCAAGTATTCCGGGGATCTCATCGCCCTGAAGGATCGCCAGGTTATGGCCAAGGATCTGGAGCTTCGAAAAAAATCCCAGGCAAAGCTCCAGGCAGAAGAAAATCGTCTGAGCAAGGTGTTATCCGACTATGAAGACGAGCTTCGAAAGGAGCACCAGAATGACAAGCTGAACCTTCAGCTCAAGATGCAGGTGGCCAAGGACGATCAGGAGAGAGAAGAACTGCAAAAACAGCTTTCTGCAATTTTCGAAGAAGAACAGAAGCTGGTGACAGCAAAGCGCAAGGAGCTTGCCGACGAGTTTGCGAAGCTGGAGGACGCAGAAACCGCCAGCAACAAGAAGGCTCTCGATGAATATCGAAAAACCCTCGAAAAAGACGTCAACAGCCAGCTTTCCGATGTTCAAAAGAAAGTGGCTCAGGAGCTCCAACAGGAGGGTTTGTCCAGGGGAGATGATGCTCCTCATGTTCCCAGGGAACTCCGTGATAAGCTGGAAGCCCGCCACAAACAGCTGACAAGGGAAATGGAACAGCTGGAAGATAAAATCAAGCCTCAAATCCGGCAGATTGAGAAGGAAGCAGAAGAGCAGTTCAACCGTCGCAAGGATCAGTTGATAAAACAGCTTCAGGAATACCAGAAGGCTCTTGACACCGAGTTTCAGGAAAAGAGCAAGGTTATAGTGGGCGAGTTGGAAACCGCTACTCTGGAAGCCCAGAAAACCAGGGACAAACTGATTGCCCAGAGGAAAAACCTCATAGAAAGAATGTCGGAAGAAATAAACCAGGAAGTGGCCAAGGTAGCCAGGGAAGAAAACCTGGGTCTGGTCCTGGGGGAATATGAGGTGAATCTCAATGCCAGGGATATTAGCGATCTGGCACAACCGGCAGTCCGAAACATTTCCAGAAAAAGTGAATGAAATTGGAGATATCAATGAACCACCAACATAGATTCAGGACAACAGCAACGGCAGTAATAATCATGATGATGTTGCTCCTGTCAGGCCTGACGGCAGGATGTAAAAGCAACCAGGAAGGTTCTCCTGGTGAAATCCCCGACAGAAACCAGCTGAAAGTCGGCTACATTGATTCTGACAAACTGCTGGCCAACTACGAGCCTTATCGCAGTTTTCTCCCCGACAAGGAGAAACACGCCAGCCAGGTCCGGGAGCTGTTAACCTCCGGCAAAAAGATAACACCGGAAGAAGAAAAATATATCAAAGACACCACCCTGGACTACATGAGCCGGGAAGAAGAACTCCTGGGACGTTTCGTTGAACGTGTCAGGGCGGCATCAGAGATCGTTGCATCAGAAAAGAAACTGGACATCATCATCAACAACCCCGACAGCGGTGAAGTGATAGAATTCGGTGGCATCGATGTTACATCGGAAGTTCAGGTAAAGCTGAGTCAGAATGCCGGCAAATCAGACCCGGACGATGACCAGGGATAGGGGGTCTGATTTAATGGAAAAAATAAAAAAATCCGCAGAATTGGAAGAGCTGGCCCGAATTCTTATGGGCAGAACTTTGGGAGAGAATGTATCCATCACCGATGTTGCAGGCATTGACGAAGCCCAGGAAGGGGAAATCACCTGGGTGGAAAACGGAAAAGCCCTGCAGAAAGCCAGGAAAACCAGCGCCAGTGCTTTCATCATCTCAGAGAAGCTCTACGAAAAGGAACAGGACAACATTGACAGACCCTGCATTATTACCGACAATCCCCGGTATTCCTATGCGCAGGCCCTGTCCTATTTCTATCAGCGGATACTGCCCCCCCGGGGTATTTCCCCGAAAGCCTCCATCGGCAGCAATGTCACCCTGGGAGAAAATGTCCACGTGGGAGATTTTGCAATAATCGGCAACAATACCACTATAGGACCCGGCTCCACGGTTTTTGCCCATGCATATATCGGGTGCAGTGTTACCCTGGGAGAAGACTCCATCATATACCCCTTCGGGGTAATCCACAATAACTCCAGGGCCGGCAAAAGGGTGATAATTCACAGCAGTGCCATTGTAGGCGGTGACGGCTTCGGTTTTGTGGAGCATCAGGGCCGGCGGGAGAAAATCCCCCAGGTGGGCCGGGTGGAGCTGGGAGATGACGTGGAGTTGGGAGCTAATGTCACCATTGACCGGGCCACCACAGGAGTGACATACATCGGCAACGGAACTAAAATCGACAACCTTGTGCAGATCGGCCATAACTGCCAGATTGGCGCCAACTGCATTATGGTATCCCAGTCTGGGATTGCCGGGTCCACAAACATCGGCGACAATGTCACTTTTGCCGCCCAGGCGGGGGCTGCGCCTCATATCAATATCGGCTCCAATACCCTTGTGGCTGGCCGGGGTGGAGTGACCCATGACCTGCCGGGGAATATGATTGTGTCGGGCTTCCCTGCCAAGCCCCACAAGGAAGCTCTGAAAATCGGCGCAGCGGTTCAGCGGTTGCCGACTCTCATGAAGACCGTAAAGGAACTGGAAAGCCGGATAAACGAACTGGAGAAAAAGCTCAAGCAACTTGGATAGAAATAATGGCAAGTTGGCAATATTACTGCTGAACATAAGCCTGATGATTTTATTCACCGGGCTTACTGTTGTTTATTCTCAGGAAATCGGCGAAGTTCGCCTGGGCCAGGCGGTGGTTTTCCGTTTTTACGATGACGGCATCCACAATCCCACTGTTAGGGCCAATGAAGTTTCCCGGCGCATAGACTCCCTGTTGGACAGCAGTCTTAACAGCGATGATGTGAGGGTCGAAAAAACCGATAACGGATATTCTATTTTCTGGGGGTCCCAGTTCATCACCGGGGTTGACCCGGTTCAGGCCCGGCTCAACAACTCCACCACCGAAGCCCTGGCAGGGGTTTGGGCGAATAATTTTAAAAAAGCACTCCGGGAAAACATCTTTTACCTTACACCGTCCAGACTGGTGATGACTCAGGGAGAATCCGCCACCGTCAGGGTTGGAGGTATAGCCACAGGGCCAATCATCCGAAATTCCGACGGTGGAAATGTCCATGTGGGAATTAATCAGGAAACCGAAGAAATAACCATTACTCCTACTGGAACCGGAAACACCAGGGTTCTTTTCAGCCGTGGAAGCGCCAGAGCAGAGCTTCGCATACAGATCCGACAGTTAGCAGGTGAGATCCCGGATCAGATCAGCGAGAAAGTCCACGGAAACGCTGTTTCCCGGTATGTCCTGGAATATATTGCCAGGAACGCCATATTAAGCCAGGTAAAAACCAACCCCGGAACAAGGCTCCATATCAGCGGCCCGGTTAAAACTGCCGACTCCCTGAGAAGGGGGATGAGCACAACTGTCACAGTCCCTGTCCACCTATCCGGCGACGGCTACATGGCAGTTCGCCGGGAAATCCCAGTAAAAATCAGCAATACCGGGGAAGGTTTTTCTGAAAAAAAACTGCTGATGGTCAGCGACCGGCCTGAAGCAGTCAAAGAAGACGGTATCTTGTTTCATGACACTTTCAACCGGGAACAGCCCACAAGGCTTCTTTATTATCACAAGAACGCCGACACCATAGACCGGCATTTCTGGGTGGAATTGAAAAACCATCACCGGGAACCAGTGGAGCTGTTGTTCTCCGGTTCCATGGCCGGGCCTTCCCGCTGGGGAGTCACCGTGGGGCATGGTGCTGCGGTGGGGCTTATGGAAACTTACCGGGACGGCACTGCATACTCCCTGACAGTACCGCCGGGAGGCACTCTGAGCCTGCTGGATCTGGAAGTTCCTCCCCTGATGGTGATATGCGGTTATCTTCACATGCAGATTACTCAGGGCCGGGAGTTGGAAGTGCTGGTAAAAAACAGCGCAGGATACAAGAAAGACCGGGAAGAACTGCCGGTGCTAAAACAGCCCTTTGATCCTTTCAGGATTCATCCCAAGGGCACCTTCTCTCCGGCAGATCTCAGGTATGAAGTGGCCTACACTGTAGGGCAGGAGGAAGAAGCTGCATGTGTCATTGGCCGTGCTCCGTGGCTGATTGATCCTGTGACGGGAGAACCCAACAACGGCAACTACGGAGTTTTTTATCATTTTGACCTGACCCTGAAAAACCCCACCCAGGAAAAGAAAAGGGTGGGCTTTTACCTGATCCCCGATGGGGTTCTGGCCCGGGGCAGTTTTATTCTCAACGGCCGGCTGATGGACACGGAAATTGTCAGAAAGCCAGCAAGACTGCTGTTTGCAGTTCAGGATCTTCTGCCGGGAGAAGAAAAAGTGATGACCCTGACCACTACACCTGAGGGAGGTTCATATTATCCCGTGAGAGTAGTCATAGAAACCGTTGCCCACCAGACTGTTCCCGCCAGGAAGATGGTTCAGGAGGAGTTGATTGACTGGCCTGAACCTGAGGATATGGACTGATATGGACTGATAATGAATGTAACCATAGATTTTCCTGCCAGTACAAGAGGTATGAAATTGACACAATACAGGAAACAAAGGACCATCGCCGGGCCTTTTGAGTTTTCCGGAATCGGCATTCACACAGGGAAAACATCAAAGATCCGGGTTGAACCGGCACCGGTTGATAACGGGATTGTATTTGTCCGGGATGGAGTCAGAATCAAGGCTGTAACCGGGAACATCACCGGCACTGCCCGTTGCACCACCCTTGGGCGTGAAACAACCACGGTGTCCACTGTGGAACATCTGATGGCCTGTTGTTTTGGTTTTGGTCTGGACAATCTCACCATTACCATTGAAGGCCCTGAGATGCCCATTCTGGACGGTAGCGCCAGAGAAACTGCCCAAAAAATCACCGATGCAGGAATCCGCAACCAGGAACGGGAAAAGACGCCTCTGATTGTAAATAAAACAGTCTGCATAGAAAATGCCGGCAGTATGGTGACAGCAGTTCCATCGGAAGGCTTTGGGGTGACAGTTGTGGTAGATTACAACCACCCGGTCATCGGGGTTCAGGGATTCCATTACAGTCCCGGTGATGTGGATTTTCAAAAAGAGCTTGCCCCGGCAAGAACTTTCGGTTTCCGGGAGGAATTGGATGCCCTGCTGGAAAAAAATCAGGCACTGGGGGGAAGCCTGGAAAACGCTCTGGTGGTGGAAAAGGATCGCTATATGAATCCGACCCGTTTTCCCGATGAAGTTGTCCGTCACAAGTGCCTTGATTTTTTAGGGGACCTGGCATTGGCAGACACATACATAAGAGGTCAATTTTTTGCATACCGGCCGGGCCATGGGATAAACTCGATGCTCACCGCCCGGCTTTCAGCGCAAACGGGGTTTTGACAACAAGGAGGAGAAAATGATAGAAGCCAGTGAGATACTCACAATCCTGCCCCACAGGTATCCTTTTACCATGGTTGACAGGATTCTTGAGATGGAGGATGACAAATACGCGGTGGGGATTAAAAACGTCACCTTGAATGAGCCATATTTCCAGGGCCATTACCCGGGTCGTCCAACAATGCCCGGAGTGATGATTGCTGAATCCATGGCCCAGGTGGGGGGAATAATGCTGATGGCAGGAAAACGGGACCAGGAACTGATTCCATATCTTGCAGCCATCAACAGTTTCCGCCTGAAAGCCCCGGTGTATCCCGGTGATACCATGAAAATCAAAGTAGAAATGATTGGAGGTAAAGGGAAAATCGGCAAGGTGAAGGGCACCGCCACCGTTGACGGCAAGCTTGTCGCCCGGGGAGAGATGTCCTTTGCGCTGGTTCCTGCCCAGGAAGTAAAATGATTCCCATTGCAAAACCAATAATTGACGAAGCAGAAAAAAGACGGGTGATGGAAGTACTCGATTCAGGAATGCTCTCCATCGGAAAAGTTGTCCAGGAATTCGAGGAAGTTTTTGCCCGATACACCGGTGCAACTCATGCTACCGCCTGTTCATCAGGCACAACAGCACTGCATTTGGCCCTGGCCGCGGCAGGAATCGGAACCGGCGACAAGGTTCTAACCACGCCGTTTTCCTTCATTGCCACTGCCAACGCAGCCCTTTACTGCGGTGCTACCCCAGTGTTCTGCGACATTCGTGAGGACACCTTCAATATCGATCCAGACAGGATCGAAGAAGCCCTGTCCAATGATCCAAAAATCAAAGCCCTGTTGATTGTCCATCTGTTCGGTCATCCATGCGACATGGATCGTATAATGGATATTGTCCGCCGGCACAGCCTGGTTCTCATCGAAGACTGCGCCCAGTCCCACGGAGCACTTTATGATGGCAGACATACAGGAACATTCGGATCCTCGGGGATATTCAGCTTTTATCCCACCAAGAATATGACCACTGCAGAAGGGGGCATGGTGATAACCAGCTCCGATGATGTCCAGGAACAACTCCGGCTTCTCCGGGAGCATGGCGCATCCAGAACTTATGAACACGAGATTCTGGGGTTCAACTTCCGGATGACCAACATAGAGGCTGCCATCGGCCTGGGGCAGATGGAAAAGCTTGATTCCTTCAACAAGGCAAGGGCACAGAACGCGGCATATTACAATTCTCAGCTTTCTGATCTGCCCTGGCTTCAAATTCCCATCATCAGGGATAAATGCACCCACTGTTTCCACCAGTATTCCCTGAAGGTGCAAGATCGGGATCGTTTTACACAGCACCTCAAGGAGAACCAGATTGGATTCAAGGTATATTATCCCGCAACTATTCCAGATCAGCCCCTTTATCGGAAACTCAGATACGACGGGAGCCTTTATCCTGTTTCTCAGAAGATGACCCGGGAGATTGTTTCCATTCCGGTCCATCCGGCTGTTACAAAAGAAGACCGGGAAAAAATCGTCAGGACTATCAGAAAATTCCAGCCGGCAATGGCCACAACAGGTTCGTGACAGGATATTATTTTTCAGGCAGGCATCCCGGAACCGGGAGCCCCGGAACATGCCTTGGAAGGAGCGAGAACTATTAACAAGATACATCCGACGGCAATAATCGAAGACGGCGCACAGCTGGCCGACGATGTGGAGGTAGGCCCTTACAGTATTATCGGCGGTAATGTCAGGATAGGCCGTGGCACCAGGATCCACAGCCATGTTCTTATTACCGGCTGGACCACCATCGGCGAGGACAACCAAATATTCAGCGGGGCAGTCATCGGCGAGGCTCCTCAGGATCTCAGCTATAAGGGACAGGAGTCCTATGCCATTCTTGGGGATAGAAACCAGATCCGGGAATATGTCACCATCCACCGGGGAGCCGAAGAAGGTGGAAAAACCCTCATCGGCAGTGACAACCTGATCATGAATTATGTTCACATTGCTCATAACTGCCAGCTGGGAAACCACATCGTAATTGCCAATACAGTGGGACTGGCAGGCCATGTGATAGTCGAGGACATGGCCACCCTGGGAGGTCTCTGCGGAATCCACCAGTTTGCCCGCATCGGCAGGATGTGTATGGTGGGAGGCTATTCCAAGATACTGCAGGACATCCCCCCGTTCACTCTGGTGGAAGGCCTTCCCGTCAGAATCCTGGGCCTCAACATTCCGGGACTGCGACGGCGAAAGGTATCATCGGCTTCCCGCAACAGCCTCAAGACGGCCATTAACATCCTCACCAGCAGGAAACACCTGCTCAAGGACCTGCCACAGGTTCTTCGGGATTTCCCCCAATTAGAAAAAACCCCCGAGGTGGAGCACCTAATAGAATTCCTGGCAAATCCATCCAAAAAGGGAATTCTGATGCAGGCTCCCAGTCGTAAAAACAAACAGGAATTTGAAAGTATCAGCTGAGCAGGATATAGTCAGAATAAACTAAAAACCGCCCACACCGGGCGGTTTGTTTATTTTTAAGAATTCAGCTTTTTGATGATTTTTTAGTATCCTGGGGTTCGTCCACCTGCTGAGGTTTTTTTCCCTGATCCACCTGGCCCTTCTGTTTTTCCTGTTCTTTTTTGGCGGCTTCTTCCAGGGCCTTTTTCTTGCGAATCTCGGTATGTTTGTTCTGAACATGCCTGATGGCGTGATAGCCGAAGCTGATAATATCCCCCACAATGGCTCCCGCAGCCAGCACATTGACACCGGGGAAAGCCAGCCCCACCAGGGGAGCTACAGCCCCCACCACACCGCCGATGTCTGTTAGAACATGGCCCACATCGATAATTTTATCCATTCTGGTAGAGTTGGGATCCTTCAGGGTCTTCCAGGCCTTGCGGATGTCGAGATACAGGACTCCGGCCCGGATTCCGGGGTAAAGCCCCTTGGTGATGGCCAGGTCCTGAATCACCTGGGGAGCGTTGTTGCTCAGAGGGCGTTTAACTGTTTCCACCGCCTGGCGGAACATGAATGAGGGATCCTGTTCAATAGCCTCGGAGGTGAATGCCACCGCCTTGCTGCCGACTTCTTTTGCAGCCATGCCCATGCGATCCCAGTTGGTCAGGCCCTCCTTGGTGATGGAAGCCACCTGATCCTTGCCCATTGAAATAGTTACTGTTTCTCCCGGCTTGATGCTTCCGGAATATGCTGACATGGCAGTGGTGAGCGCTACCACCGAATCCAGGGGTAATGTGCTGGATTTATCCTGCTTGGGTTCTTCGTCTTGCTCCTTGACCGGAACATTGAACCGGCCTTTCATATCGCCGGTGCGATGTGTGATGGAGTGGGTGTTAGCTGCGCTCAGGCTGTCCATTTATATTCCTCCGAAAACAATAAGGCAAATGATTTCTTACAAAAAAATTATAACATATCAACAGGAACATGTATGTTAATATTTTGTTAACATATCCTCCAAATTTAATAATGGAGGGTTTTTAACCAGATCAGCGAAAAAAAGACTGCCGGCGCAAGGCCTGGCATATCTGAAAAGCACGGGGGAGCTCATTTTTGAAAACACCCATAATTTTTTTTGACATCGGAAGCACCCTGATGGATGGCCCCGGAGAATCCCCTTCATCACGGCTGACATCGGAGCTGGGTCTTGAGATACATGACCGGGATCTCATCGACAGCTTTCTTTTTACCAGAAACATCCAGACCAGCAGGGAGCTCATAGATACTTTCCATGCTCATTTCAGCCAACTGCCCCGGGATGCAGACCAGAAGATAGCCCGCATCTGGCAGGCCCAACTCACCGACGGTCATGTCATCGACGGCGCATTTAACATTCTGGAACGCCTGGTTGCGGCAGGTTATCGGCTGGGAATCATATCAAACATATGGAAGCCATATTTCGCCTGTTTTCAAAACCTTTTCACCCAACACATGGATCACTTCAAGGTGGTTATTCTTTCATACGAAACAGGAACCACAAAACCGGATTTAAATATATTTAAACGGGCCATGGCTGGTTTTGGCCGATATGATCAGGCCCAGGGAATGATAAATCCTCAGCTGGCATGCATGGTGGGGGACAGCTATGCCAACGATATGGCTCCGGCACTGGAGCTGGGGATGAGAACCATATGGATTCTCCATGATCAGGACCGGGAACGTCCCCATATGCGGGATGTTCTGTTGAAACGAAAGCCCTCCCCAGACATCACTGTGCCGGCCCTGGATGAGCTTCTGGGGGACAAGTTCAAGATCCTTCGAACTCTGATGGAATAGCACCATCACAGCAACAGGAGGGAATCTATTGACAACCATTCTGGCACCAGCCCGGAACTGCCGGGAAGTCCGCCTGCTCAACGGCGCAGGGGCCCGGGGCATATATGCGGGGCTGTCGGGCTACTGCCGTAATGAAAAATACTCCGTTACCGAAGCCCAAATAAAAAAAATGGCCCGAGTTGCCAATGAATCCGGCGGATTTCTGGTGACAGCGATAAACCGGCTCCCTCCCCCAGGCAAAGAAGAAGAGTTCATCAGGGCCTGCATCGAATCAAAGAATAAAGGGGCCGCCGGGGTAATCCTCAACGACCCGGGCCTTATAAGAACCCTTCGAAACCGTCAGCCGGAAACCCTGATAATGGCCAGTGTTGGCATGGCTCCCGTTAATTCGCAGGAAGCCCGTTTCATCCTCAATTGTGGTGCAGATACTGTGCTGGCATCGGAATTCCTGAGCCTCGGGGAACTTGTCCGAATGAAAAAAGAAACCGGTGCCAGGCTGGAAATTTTTATCCGGGGAGAAAGAGAATACAGCTATACGGGCAAATGCATTTTGTCCAGCTACTGCCGGGGAAAAAGAAGCCCCGCAGGGTTTATGAACAGTGCCAGGCGTGGCGGGGGGTGTGGCCCATGGTGCCGGGGGGATTTTATTCTTGAGTCCACTGGTGACACCCTCAGGCTTCCCCGGGAGAAATTTAATCTCTCAGAAAGAGTGGAACCTTATCTGGGGCTGGTGGATTATTTCAAAGTGGG
>CAYNGH010000051.1:0-19168 GCA_964396845.1 uncultured bacterium
CCAAATGGGGTCACGAAAAAGTTTCCCCCGAAAATAAAAAATGCGTAAGTCCTGTCAGTATTCACAGTGGACTTCAGTTTTATTCGAAAATTCAAGTGCCATCGAGAAAAAAACTGACCATTAACATACAGTTTTCAATGATTTTGGGTTCTTTCAAACCGCTGTAAACTTGACCTGTCATGCATTTATATCCTATAATAATCTGACAGTTTGTATCAAATTTTTTCTGGGAGATTCAATAATGACAAAAAAAGTTTTAGCTGTGGTATTTTTCTGCCTGCTGTCCCTCAATGGACTCAATGCATACGCCGATGCTCCTTCCATCGAGAGCCACGATGCATTTTTTGAAAAACTGGCATCATTGCGTGGCCAGGCCTTTGAAGGCAAGGTTACCGTAGGGAATGAAAGCGACGGCACATTTTCCAACAAAAGATTGGTGATGCATATCCGGGACACAGAAAAGGATGTCCTCTATGTCCCCTTTCATGTGGGAGAAAACCGATCCCGCACATGGATTGTCACCAGGACCGGGTCTGGCTTGCAGTTGAAGCATGATCACCGCCATTCCGACGGCACTCCCGAGGAGATGACCATGTACGGCGGGCATACGGTGGATGCCGGCTGGCCCAATGCCCAGTCCTTTCCCGCCGACCAGTATTCAAAGGAGATATTCGTCAAGGGGGGGATACCCCAGTCCACCGAGAATACCTGGCATATGTACATATACCCTGGCAAAACCTTCACATATCGCCTCACCAGGGAAGGCCGTGAATTCCGGGTTGATTTTGACCTGACCAAACCTGTCACCCCTCCCCCACCCCCATGGGGATATGAAGACAGGTAAAATTAAGCCAAAACAGACTCATTAAACAACCTGTTTATTCAAGATCCTGATTCGACTCCTGCAAAGGGCCTCCAGGGCTCCGGGACATAGCCGAACCCTGAGGGCTTTTTATTTGCTGATAATCAAAGCCGGAAATTATTTTCTGCCGGTTCCCTTTCTTAATCTCTAAAGCCAGAGGACAAGAGAGATTCTCCCAATGCAGGCCTGCATTTAAGAAACTTTACAAAGCATATTGACAATTTCGGAATTTGCGTGTATTATATAAGTGTTTCTTACACATAGATGCTTTTAGGAGGTAAAATGAAAATTGCAATTTCAGCGGTGGAAAAAGATGTTTCCTCCAAGGTGGATCCCCGGTTCGGCAGGGCAAAATATTTCATGGTTCTCGATACTGACACGGGGAACTGGTCAGCACTGGAAAATACACCCAGAATAGATCTGCCTCAGGGGGCAGGTATCCAGACAGCTCAGATGATAGCCGGAGAAGGAATCAACGCTGTCATAACCGGGCATTGCGGCCCCAAGTCGTGGCAGGTTCTCTCAAAGGCCGGAATACCGTTATATTTTGTAGCATCAAGAACCGTAGCAGAGGCGGCGGAAGAATTCAACAGCGGAAGGCTCAAGGAATCTGATGGCGCTGATGTTCAGGGTCACTGGTAAAGATTAAGTTTATCACAAGGAAAGGAGGTGATTATATGCCAGGATTTGATGGATCAGGCCCCCAGGGCTTGGGGCCTATGACGGGTGGTGCCCGGGGCTTTTGCCTCGACCCGGCAGTTGCAGTCCCTGCAAGGGGAATGGGCTTTGGCCGGGGGCGTCGGGCCGGCGGTGGATTCCGCCGTGGTATGGGAATGAGGCAGTTTGCGGCTGGTGGCCGGGGCTTTATTCCCGATGCTGGTTTCAGTCGTAAAGAAATGCTGGAGCAACAGGTAAGAAATCTGGAAAGCCAGTTGAGTTACCTGAAAAACTCCATGTCAGCTCTGGATGATGATCCTGCCGGTGGAAACGACCCCGCCGATAAAGGGTGACATCCGGAAAAGTCAGGAAGGGGGGCATCCTGAGGGTGCCCCCTTGAAAATGAGGTCATAATTTGCTATGAATATCGCTTTTGTCAGCGGAAAAGGCGGAGCAGGAAAGACAACTGTTTCCACAGTTCTGTCAGAATTTCTCGCCAGAGAAAGGCCGGTTCAATATGTGGATCTGGATGTGGAGGAACCCAACGGCCATCTTTTCCTGAAACCCCAGATAAACCAGAAGATTCCCGCCACAGTCCCGGTACCCCAGGTTGATTTAGAGCGATGCAATCATTGCGGCAAATGCAGCAAATTTTGCGCATTCGGCTCAATTGCATCCCTGCCGGCAACCACCATGGTTTTTCCCGGTTTATGCCATGGATGTGGAGGCTGTTCACTGGTGTGTCCACAGGGAGCCATCAACCAGGTGATGCGTCCCATCGGAGTAATTGAAAAGGGAATGGCAGGGAAAATCAGCTTTCTTCAAGGGTGTCTTGACGTGGGGGAGGCCATGGCCCCGCCCCTGATTGATCAGGTTTGCCGGCATATAAAACCCGACGGGCCGGTGTTGCTGGATTCACCTCCCGGGGCCAACTGCTCCACCGCTTCTGTCCTGAGCCGATGTGACCTGGTGGTGCTGGTGGCAGAACCTACCCCTTTTGGACTAAATGATATGATCATTGCCGTGGAGATGATCCGTCTTATCGGCAGGCCTTTCGGGGTGGTGGTGAACCGTCATGGCATGGGAGATGACCGGGTGGAAAGATGGTGCCGGGATGAAGATGTTCCCCTGTGGGGGCAGATCCCATACAGGGATGAAGTTGCCCGGTTAATTGCATCGGGATCTCATGCCCGAAAGATTCTTGAAGCCATGGGAAAACCTGTCGAAGAAGCCGCCGGGAAGATTATGGAGGTGGCAGGCATATGAAAGAGATAGTCTTTTTGAGCGGAAAGGGTGGCACCGGCAAAACCAGCGTCATGGCGGGGTTTGCTTCACTGACTCAGTCCTGTATCTTGGCCGATTGCGATGTGGACGCCTCGGACCTGCCTATTATCATGGATCCAGAAATAATCGAATCCGGAGATTTCGTCGGAGGAAAACAGGCCCTGATAAATAAGGATCGTTGCATCAAATGCGGACAGTGCGCTCAAATGTGCCATTTTGATGCAATCTCTCTGAACAGTGAAAGACTCCCGGAGGTGGATCTTTTTCGATGTGAAGGTTGCGGTGTATGTCAGCTGGTCTGTCCTGCCGATGCGATAACTATGGAGGATCAGGTTTCAGGCCGATGGCATGTTTCTATGACCCGAATCGGCCCCATGGTTTATGCCCGGCTGGGGCCTGCCGGGGAAAACTCCGGAAAACTGGTTACCCTTCTTCGAAAAAAAGCCAAAGATATTGCCGAGAAAAAAGAGTTGCAATGGATCCTTTGTGACGGCTCGCCGGGGATCGGCTGTCCTGTCATAGCATCACTGACCGGGGCTGATTATGCTGTCCTGGTAACCGAGGCTACCTCGGCGGCAGTCCATGATCTGAATCGAATTCTAAATTTGTTGGAGCACTTCGGCATAAATGGCGGAATAGTAATAAACCGCTGGGATATCAGCCCCGAGATGACCCGGACAATTAAAGACATGGCATCCCGAAGAAATATGACCCTGCTGGGACAAATCCCCTTTGACAGGGAGGTGGTTCAAGCCCAGTTGCAGGGATTGACCATGGTGGAAAACCATCAGGGAGCTGGCAGAGAAGCCCTGATAAATATCTGGGATGCTGTCATGAAGGATATTGTAAAAAATTCAGAAAAAAAAAGGAGAATAATTATGAAAATCGCTATTCCTGTATCCGATGGAGTATTATGCATGCATTTTGGTCATTGCCAGAGTTTTGCCATTCTCGAGGCAGACCCGGAAACTGGAAAAGTCGCAGGATCCAGAAACGCTGTCCCCCCACCCCATGAGCCGGGGGTTCTTCCCCGATGGCTGGGCGAAATGAAGGTGGACATAGTCATAGCCGGAGGCATGGGCATGCGTGCTCAGCAGTTATTTGCCGATGCCGGCATCAAAGTATTGGTGGGTGCTCCCGGCGAAACTCCGGAAAAGCTGGCCCGGGATTATTTGAAAGGATGTCTTGTGACCGGCAGGAATGTATGTGACCATTAGAAATAATGATATACAGCATAGGGGGAGGTGAATGAGAATGCCCAGGGGACAATGCCGAAGACACAGGGGCCAGGAACCTTGCACCTGCATGATGGGCAACCTTTACCGTTTTGTCGAGCCCCTGATACTGTATCTCCTGCGGGAAAGGGGAGCAACTCACGGATATGACCTGATTGATGAGCTTAATCGAATGTCCTTCACCGATTCCAAAATTGAAGCAGGAGGACTTTATCGAAACCTGCGCCGTCTTGAAGAGGAAGGAGCCCTGACCTCCACCTGGGATGTAGCAGGGCCAGGCCCGGCCCGGAGGCAGTACAGCATCACTCCCCTGGGGATCCAACGATTGGAGGAGTGGCTGACCATTCTGGATCATCTGGCGGATTCTATGAAAGAATTCGTCCAAAAAGCCCGCCCTTGTCCATGAGTAACTCCTGAAATAAATCAGAAATCCCTTCCCATTGGAGGCAACTTCCAGATAAAAAATCCCCTCCCAGTATTGGAGGGGATATAATTTTGATGTTTATAAAATGTCAGGCCATCTCCTGATTTTCGTCCCGGGCAATCCGGAGAAGCTCCATCACACAGTTCACATTCTCATCCTTGACCTGAAGAGCTTCATCCAGCTCGGGCCGGAAAGCACCACCCATTTCGATGACAAAGGCAAATTTGCCCTTCACAAAATAAAAGTAATCGTCAGATGCCCCGTTGACCACCAAGGATTCAATCTTGTCATATTCTTTGCCCCGGTGTTCCTTGATGGCATCCTTCATCCGCTTCTGATAGTGTTGAAATTTTTTCAAATCCTCGGCATCCTGAACATTAATGGGAATGCGGATCTGTTCGCCGTAAGAATGAAAATCCGCCACAAACTGGATATTGGGATGATCCTCCACCACCTGAACCATATTTTTAGTTTCAGGCTCCGACTCGGGATAAGGGCCGGGATAGGTCTGGGACGCAGGATCCCCCGGAACCCATAGATAATCAAAATTCCGGTTGCCGTCAACGCCTTTTTCGTCACTGCCGGGAATGGTACAGCGGGTCTTCCGCCACATGGGATCATCATGTATGGCATAATTCAATCCGTCGGGATTGGACGCACCGATGATGTAAATATCCACGTCCCGCACCAGCTCCGTCACCTCCTGGACTTTTGGGTCAGTACTGTCAGGATTGAAATTCACCGCCAGCTGTTCCGCTGCCTCCAACATGACCATGGGAGGCACCACTTCCCTGGCATGGGGCGCGGCAATCAGAAACACCCCGGGCTTTTTGCTTCGGGTTTCGTCATCCTGATCCGGAGCACCGATGCGGATGTATCGCAGGGGAGCAGGCCCCTGAAGGGATTCCACCTTGCCGTCGTAACCCTCGGTGGTATAATCCCTGGTATGAAGGGTAATCATGTCGGGAAAGCGTTCCGCCAACTCTATCAGTTTGTTGTCAACCTGACGGGCATCCACAAAGTCTGTCACAAAACCCTTCTGATAAGCCTCATCCGCTGGTTTCACCGTGGAGGATTTTTTCATTGCCTCGCTTTTTAAATCATTCATCCGGTCAAATATTTCCGGCTTTTTTCCGCCGTTGCCCAGGGAAACCCTGTCCTCACTGCTAACTGATTTTTCTGCAACAATGCCTTTCTTGTGAGTCATCACGGCATCTATCTTTATGTTTACTGGATTGATTGACATATCATCGGCTCCGATTCAGTAATGATAACAATATTATAAACTCTGAGGGGAAAATTTTAAACTGTTCAAATGTAAAATTAATGTTAAACCTCGGTTAAATTCACCATCAAGGGGCTTGGGCCGGACACCTGAGAGATAAATCATGAACAGAATCGAATAATAAGACGAAAAAAAGCCGGCAATACCGCCGGCAAAAAATATTAATTTCAGTCAGTCACTCAATACCTTGGCGTGGTACTCTCGATGGTATGAGCCATGTTGTCAGGCCCCTTGTGATAATACCTCACTTTTACAGGATCTCCCGGCCTGGGGACATAACCCTCCGGGACATACCTGGTCTTTGAATCAGTTTTCACCTTCATTCCCACGGGATTTCCTTCCTGAATAAAACGCAGAAGAATAAATCCCTGCCCTGGGAAAACCGTACCGTTAAGTTCGTAGGTGGTTTCCGTGGGCGGGCCCGATGGATGGTGAATTTGTGGTGGACTGACAACAGGCCTCTGGTCCCGGTGTTCCCCTGTTCTTGAATCGTTGTAGAGCTGGCCGGGATCTCCTGGAGGAGAGCTTCTCAACGGCCCCATGAGAGTGAAGGGAGCAACATAATAGGGATCATATATCACTGGCCCGTAAGGCCCATAACCATAAGGATATGGCAATGGATGGGGAGGTCTTGGCGGTCGGGGTGGAGGAGCGGGGCGGACGGGATTAAGCTGCTGTTCGATGGGAGTTGAATTCCATCCCCCGGCCCCGAAACTTGTCACAGCCCAAGCAGTACCCGGTATGATTCCTGAAATAATGAAGCCCAGCAATAGAACCAGGATAAAAAATCTTCTGTTCATACAAATCACCTGTTCTTGGGAGAGTATATTCATTTTACCATTTTTTAATGCCAAATGGCAAATATCTCCATGTATTTACAACAAATATTTACGACTTCTGGTTCCCCACAATACCGGGAATCCTCAAGAAGTCCTCCGGCAGAAAAATATCCCTGGCAGGAGGCTTTCATCTGTTGCCGGCAAATAACAGATGCAAATCATAAGGGAGTTGATATCATGAAAAAATTTGCCCTGATGCTGATGCTGTGGTTCTTCGCCAGTACAGGATTTGCCACGGCAGGAGAGATTCATCAGCACGTGGTTGTTCCCAATCTGGAAAAAATTCAGAAAATCCTGGACAAAGATCCCACCCGGCTAAATGCCAGGGATTCTCATGGATACACACCCCTGATGCTTTCAGCGTCGGTGGGAAACCTGACCCTGACACGGTTTTTCATCTCCCGGGGAGCGTTACTGGATCTTTCCAACATACACGGCAACACAGCCCTGCATGTGGCAACCATAATGGACAGCGGGCCAGTGGTGGAATCCCTTCTGGAGGCCGGGGCTTCTATGGACGATAAAAATGGCGACGGCAACACTCCTTTGCACCTGGCGGCATCCCATGGCAGTAATGAATCCGTCAAGCTGTTGATTAAATTCGGCGCATCAAAGGATATTATGAACAACAATGGAAAAACACCTCGGGACCTGGCCCGGGATGAAGGCTTCACAAAGATCCTGGATATGTTGGACAATCCTCCGTCACCGACAAACCCTGAGGGGAAAGAATAATCCCTTGATTTGCCGGGGATCCTTGACACCGGGAATCAAAATAAATATAATTTAAGTGCCCGTTAAGCAAATAATATTGAGGTGTAGCCAAGCGGTAAGGCAGCGGCCTTTGGAGCCGCCATCCCTGGTTCGAATCCAGGCACCTCAATTTTTTATTTTTCTTTTAGTGGATGTTGACGGTTCTGGGCTTTTTCAGCACAGGGGAGCCTTGGTCAACAGGGCATCAGCGAACAAACCCGGATCAAAACGGTGGCAGGGGCTATGTCCCCAAAACACAATCAGGAAGATTGTTGCCTGCTGTACACTAACTGATCAGGGATATTATCATTTCCACCTGAATCCGGCAGGTTGCTCAAAGCCCCAGGAAGATAAATTTTTTTCAACTTTCATATTTTTGGAGGAACCGAAGCTTTTCTGGTTAAATAATTATTATCCCGGCACTGGGACTAATTTAAGCTATCGGGGATGATTTCAAGATTTATGTTCTTTCTCGCCTACGAAAAATCCATGTATCACCTGTTGCAGAAATACCTGACCGGGAACCAGCTTCTGACAGACCAGATCTCCTCGGGAGCCTTTGACCGGGGACTGGTGGCCAGGGCACAGGAATTCGGTTTTTCTGATCTTGAAAGCTATTGCCACTTCGTCATGCTACAGCCTTTCGGTGAATATCTCCAGGAGATTGGACGCCTCATCGGAACCTGCCGTTATGCCACTTTTTATCAGCACAAGGATCAGCTGGACGCCCTCACCGGGGACTTCATCCAAAGCCTCACAGAAGAACCGGAAAAAAAAGAAGAAAAAAAATTCTCATCAAAGATCCTCAAGCTCCTCACCTCGGAGGTGGATTTTTCCAGAACCGTTGCTGAGAAAAATCTCAATGTCCTGATCGTGGAAACCATTGACGGGCCAGAAGCATATTCCGTGGCCATGCGGATCACTTCAGTCCTTCCCGGGGGAGTCAACCTTTATCTTATCGGAGGGGAATCAGATCCGGAATTTCTAAGAAAAGCCTCGGAAGGAAAATATCCCCTGCCCCGGATGTCCCTGCTGTCGGATAATTACCGATCTCTGTTCACCGAGAAAACCCCCGACGGCCTTTACAAGATTGCCCCGGAAGTTCGAAAGAAATGTGAGTTTCATCGAATCGATCCTCTCAACGACTTTCCCCCGGCAGACTTCAGAGAAAGTTTTCACCTGGTATTCTGCAACAGTCCCGCAAGCCTTTATCCATCACCCATAGCCCTGGAAATTGCAAACCGGTGCATATACTGCCTCAAGCCCGGCGGTTATCTTTTTGCCACTTCGCCACCGGGGAAACCCCTCCCCCAACACAACGGGATTGAACCGGTCAGCCAGGGCAAGGCCAGTGCCCACAGAAGAACCGGCGCAAAACTGCCTCCCCCGCCCACAGGAAGCATTGATGAAAAATTCGATACCGTGGAGAACCGCATCCTTACAGTAAAATCCTGGATGCTGGATGGCAAGCTTGACAAGGCCGAAACCATTCTGAAAGAGATCCTCAAGGATCATATCTCTGATCTGTCGGCCAACATGCTCCTGGGGGATATATATCTCCGCCGGGGAGAAGGAGCCAAGGCAATCACCCAGTATGACAAGGCCATCCTCATCAATCCAGTTTTTCTGCCGGCCAGGTTCAATATTGCTGTGGCCTGCTTCTCTCTGAACAAAGAAGATCAGGCCATGGAACAAGTTGACAAAATCCGGGGAAAGCTAAATCTTATCGACGAAAAGCAAATCAGTGAAATGTACAGCCTGCCCCCCGGGGCCTTCGGCAAAATGATGGAACAGCTTGAGAATTCCCTCAGGGAGGATGAGTCGATCCAGGAGGACAAAAGCCTCCAGTGGATTAATTCCCTGGGCCGGCAGGAGATCAAGGTTCCTGATATTGCAGTGCCCGACAAATACGGCACCCTCAAGGGAACCCCGGAGCCGGCCCCCGTCACCGTAGAAAAGGCCGGGGAGGATGCCCCGACTCCTGAAGGGCCAAAAAAGGTGGTCAACATTTCAGAGCTTCCCTCCACCAGAGATTATGGCCAGCATGATCCCTGGGCAAAAAAGAAAGCCATGGAAGATGAAACCCGGCGAAAATCCGAGGAATTTAAACTCCTGCAGGAGGATTACTGCGAAACTGTCAAGGGGAAGCAGGTTCCCTCGGTGAAAAGCAGGAAGCGAAAAAAAGCCCCGGCAGGAGATAAATCCCAGTGGCTCGATATGACCGGGGAAGATTCAGAAAACGGGAAAAAACCTCGAAGAGTGAAAAAACCGCCAAAAACCCAGGCAGTGGTTCGAACCCGATCCCCCAAGACCGTTATAATGAAAGATGATAACGAAGATCACATCCCCAAAAAAGCCTGAGGTGATAGCTTCAGCAGAACAAAGACGTTTTAAGCGATAAAACCTTAATCAGACTTCTTTGTATTTCTCGTAAACCGCCATTATCCGGTCAAAGGCATCAAAGAAAGCCCTGCTCACCGCCGGGTCAAAATGGGTGCCGGTGTCCTTCTCAATTATTGAAGTCACCTTCTCGATGGGAAAGGCTTCCTTGTAGCAACGTTTAGAAGACAGGGCATCAAAGACATCGGCAATGGCAACAATCCTGCCCTCCAAGGGAATGTCCTCCCCGGAAAGTCCATAAGGATAACCGGTGCCGTTCCATTTTTCGTGATGAGATATGGCGATGGTTTCAGCCTTCCTGATGATGTCATGATTGGAATTCTTTAATATCTGAGCACCGTATATGGTATGCTTGCGCATTTCCACAAACTCCTCCTCGGTGAGGCGTCCGGGCTTGAGCAGAATGGAATCAGGCACCCCCAGCTTTCCGATATCATGCATGGGGGATGTGGAAAGGATAGTATCGCATTGTTCATCGGTAAAGCCCATCTGCTGGGCAATTATCTGGGAATAAAGGCTCATCCGGCGAATATGCAGGGCAGTATCTTCATCCCGAAACTCCGCCGCCACCGACAGCCGTTCTATCATTTCCATGTTGGAGGCTCTAAGTTCTTCCCGCATCTGGGCCATCTGCACTGCAACCGCTGCCTGACTGGCCAGGGAGAAGGTCAGCTTCTCATATTCTGACAGGAAGGGGACCACCTCTCCCAAGTGGTTCTTGGAGTTGATAAGTTGCAGGACTCCCACCACGGAATCTTCCTGATCCATCATGGGGACCACCAGCATTGAACGGGTGCGGTAGCCTGTCTTCCGGTCAAAATCCTTGTTGAACCGGTATGGCTCATCAGGGGAGATATTATAGACATCCTCAATGTTGAGGATCTTTCCCGTGGATGCCACATAACCAGCTATGTTCTCGTGGCTTATGGGCATGGTAAAGGTGAGATAGCTGTCCCTTGTCTTCTGCTCTCCATGTTGTTTTTTCAGGGTTTCATTATGGCTGGCAACAAACCGGATCAGATTTCCCTCCCGCAGGTAGAGGCTTCCGGCGTCGGCATAGGTAAAGTAACGGGATTCCCGCAATATGGTATCCAGCAGGCGGTCGAGTCTTTTCTCACTGGCCAGGGCGATTCCGATGTTGATTAGTTCATCCATTTTCTTCTTTTCATCCAAGGACCGGCACCTCACTAATCCTGCAGGGACGGTATGCAAAATTTTAATCTCATATTAAATACAAACCGGATTATCCCTTTTGTAGTTCCAATATTGAATCCAAAAAAGGATAACAGGCCATGGAGATAAAATATACGAAAATACAAAATAAGCCGGAGGAAGGCCCGAGATGAAAATTACATTTTGGGGGACAAGGGGGTCAATTGCCACGCCAGGAAAAGACACGGTCAAATACGGCGGCAATACCACCTGCATCGAGGTCCGACTTGGAGATGGTTCTCTTTTGATATTCGACGCAGGGACCGGCATCAGGAAACTGGGGGACAAGCTGGTAAAAAACAACGAAAAGTTTATCAATATTTTCCTGACTCATCCCCACTGGGATCATATCCAGGGCTTTCCCTTCTTCGCTCCCATGTATATGAAGGGCTACAAGATATGGGTTCATGGCTGGCCCACCACCAACAGGAAAGTCCGAAACGCCATCACCGACCAGATGGAAGGGACATACTTCCCTGTGGATTTTTCCCAGCTGGCGGCAGATATAGATTTTATCGAAATAGAAGACCTCAACCTCGATTACAACTCAGCCCGGATGTCTTTCCTACGCTGTAACCATCCCGTCGTCTGCCACGCCATCAAAATCGAAGACCATGGCAAATCCTTCGTTTTCATGACCGATAATGAGCTGGACATGGAAAAACCCCTGACCCGGTGGGAAGAGTTTGTGGATTTCTGCCAGGGAGCCAGTCTTCTGGTCCATGATGCCCAGTTTGACGAAAGAGAGAGCGCTATCCGCAAGGGTTGGGGTCACTCCTCCTACATCCGGGTTCTGGACCTTGCCAGGGAAGCAGAAGTGGCAAAGCTGGGATTGTTTCACCATGATCCCTCCCATTCCGACAGCCAGGTTGATGCCATCGTCGAAGATTCTCAGCGACGAATAAAAGAAGAAAACTTAGGTTTTGAATGCTTCGGGACCCGGGAAGGCCAGGAAATAGAAATCTGAATATCAGCAGGAACTCAAGGTGTTAATATGTCTAAATTTGTAATTCCATTAAATGACCTGGAGTATCAGGATCTTTCTCTGGCAGGGGGAAAGGCTGCCCATCTGCGACTTCTGACCCTGCAGGGGTTTGCCATTCCCGAGTCTGTCATCATCACCTGCCGGGCCTTTGACCAGTTTGTACTGGGAAACAGAGAAATATCAAGACTGTTGGAGAAACTGAAAAAATGCTGGAAAATCGAAGGATACCCCATACTGGGAAAGATCATTGACCAGATCCACCAGATTGAATTTACCGAGGATTTCCAGAATACACTGCTGAACTTCCTGCCGATAATTCATTTTCCTCATTTCAATAATGCCGCGGTGCGGTCTTCCATTGTTCTCAAGGAAATTCCCACTTTCAACCTCCCCAGCCTGCATCGTTCTGTTTTAAATGTTTCCACATTTTCCGAACTCCTCGATGCAGTCCGCAATGTCTGGGCTTCCCACTGGTCCCGGAAGTCATACGATTTTCGGGTGGACAACTGCATCCCCCATGAGCAGACCTCCATGGCAGTCCTGTTGCAGAGGATGTGCAAGACCGATTATTCGGGCCTTCTGTTTACATCCCACAAGGGCGACAGGAACCAGATAAAAGTGGTGGCAGGGTGGGGACTGCCCCAGGGAACGGTCCCGGGGAAGGTGCCCACCGATGAAGTAATTCTGGTGAAAAACCCCAGAAACGATCCGGAGAAGCCCTTTATAATCAGCAGTGAAAGCATCGGAGAAAAAGAACAGATGCTGGTTTACAAATCTGGAGAGGAAAAAATTGTCCAGACCGCGCCGGGGATGAACTCCGCCCGGATAGTCAAGGATCGGGAGGCGAACCTCCTGGGGACCATGGCCACCAGGGTTGAGGGAATATTCAACCGCCCCATGATCATCACCTGGGGCCATGACCGGGAAATGCTGATGCTCGACGCAATCTATAACGAACAGAATGTCGAGTCATCCAGCATCATCTGGATGCACACCATCTTTTCTGCCCTTACAGGAGAACTGCCCAGCCCCCTGACAAACTCCCTGGTGGCGAATCTCATCAGCTCAGAAATGAAATGGTTATCCAGCAGACTGAAGAAAGGCTCCCCCGATAACATATGCAGTGCCACAAACCAGGTGTTGGGCAGGCTATACATCAATCTGGATCTGGTAACTTCACTGTTTGAGAAACTGCAGATTCACCCCGACACCACCGCCCGCTATCTGGAAGGGTTTTCGATATTTCAGAAGGATGCCTCGGGAGAAACCACATCCAGCAGGTTCAAACCCGGGACTTTTGAAGTCATCGGAATAAACAAATGGATGAACAAGGTTTTGAATACTGTTCAGACAAACAATATAAAAATCGATGCATTCATTGAAGACCTCAAGGATCTTAAATATTCCCAGTCAACCAGAGTGGTTCTGGGGCAGACCCTGGAACGGATTATCAAGAACCAGGAGATGCTGACTGGTCAGATGACCATAATATCATCCCTGATCCTGAACCTCTCCATGTTGCAGAAAATCCACCCCGACGAAGAGCCAGGGGAACTCTACCGGCGGATCCCTCACCAGGTCACAACCTTCGACACCCAATACCTTGACGGAATGCTGAAGCTGTGTCACCGGGCCTCGGAGAACCGGCAGGTAAAAGAAGCCCTGAGCAGAGAAAACATTGACATGGGGGACCTGGATTCCCTTATGGACACACCTTTTGCCGATGAAATAAAAAAATTCATTCAGGAATTCTACTACATGTCCCCTTTCCCCCTGGAGATTTCCTTACCCCGGATAAACGAAGATCCAACCCTGATCCTCAAAACCATCAGACACCTGTTGCGACAGGATCTGTCGGTCAATTTCCATTATGCCGGAGCACAGGCAGACTCCAGCCGGGAGGGCGACGAAACTCCAGCCCAGGGGGAGAACCTGTTAAAGAAGATGATCCCGATAATCGGATGGAACTCCGAGTCGATAATAAAAAATCTCCAGGGTCTTATTCTGGAAGGCAGAAAACAAAGAGCTCTCCTGCTGGAGCTGTTCTGCCTGATTCGCAAGGTTATACAGGCTCTGGGGGCAGATTTTGAACGGACAAAAATGATCCGACAAGCCGACGATATATTCATGCTGGAGCTGGATGAAGTTCTCAGCGGGGCCATGTGCAGTTTTGAAAGCTTCACCAAAATAATAGAACGTCGCAGGGAAAATTACAAGATATGGTGCGACTATTTCACTCCTGATGTCTATTCGGGGACACGGCTCAAAATCAAGCCCGTCAACTTCACTCCATCCCTTGGAGCCAATCAGGATCAGGGGATACCGGTATTCCCCGGCAAGATCCAGGGAAGGGTTCTGAAAGTTGCACAGGTGGAGGATTTCTCCCGGATGGAACCGGATCACATACCTGTGGTGGAAAGGCTCAGCCCGGTGCTGGCGCCTTTCTTCCTGAATGTCCCCGGCCTGATAATCGAAGAAAACGGCCCTCATCCCATAGATATCATTCTGGTTCATAAAATCCGGAAACCCTGTGTCAGTGGATTTCCGGGCCTGCGCCGACTTGTTCCCGACAACACCAGGGTTGAAATCGACGGGGAACGGGGGACCATTGCTCTTTTGGACAGCAATTAGACTCTGATGATGGATTCTCTGACCTCATATCTTGTCACCGATTTCTCATATATCCACCCGGGCCGGTACTCTGCCGGAGGTGGAGGGCTGATAGAATTCTTCGACCAGGTTCTTATCTGCGACACACCTCCGCGACTGGCCCTTCTGCGGGACTGTCAGGGGCTGGATACGGAAACCCTTGAAAAAGAAATGACCCTGGCCAGAGAAGTAATCCTAACTAACCGTCCCGACAACAGAACACTCACCTCGGCCCTGGTGTTTATTTTTATTCCACCGGGAACCCACCAGGACAGGGTCAGGGAGATTCTGAATCTCAAGCCTTTCCACCGGGGAAACTGCCTCAATCCAATCCTTGTGGATTCCTCCACCGGGGAGATTTTTTTCCATACCCTGAAGGTTCCCATTGAAGCCCTGGATATGCTCCTCTCTCTGAAGAAAAAGCTGAAATCACCGGAAAAACCCAAAGAAACAGACCAGAAAACCCTACATTTCATCGAGATGAAAACCACCGCCCGGCTGGAAGGCTTTCACCAGGCCCTGTTCCGCTCAAGACCTTATGTCACTTGGATTCTTATTATCATAAACATCGTAATGTTCATGCTGATGGAGATATCCGGGCAATCCACTGATTCAATGATACTCATCACCCATGGAGCCAAAGTCGGCCCACTGATCTGGCAGGGAGAATACTGGCGCTTGATTACTCCGCTGTTTCTGCACATCGGCTTTCTCCATCTGTTTTCAAACTGCATCATCATATTTTTTCTGGGCCCAATGATTGAAGCCCTCATAGGCCGGCGAAGGATGATCCTGATATATCTGGCATCGGGTATGGCCGGAAACCTGCTGAGCCTTATAATGTCGCCATTCTTTTCTGCAGGGGCATCCACCGGGGTATTCGGCCTGCTGGGAACCCTGATGGCTTATGGCATTGTTTACCGAAAGGACATCCCCAGGCATTTTTATAGAATGATCATCCTCTACATTTTCCCCTTTATATTGTACAATCTCCTCCTGGGCAGATTTTACACCAGCCTTGACAACTTCGCCCATGCCGGCGGTTTGATGGGGGGCGCCCTTACAGCCCTGGCCCTGGGAGTGAAATACCCCGCCAATCTTCCCCGCCGTCCCCGCTGGGCCTGGATCCTGGCCAGCGTCGCCATGTGGGGGATACTGTTGCGTCTGGGGCCTATCCCCTACCCGGAGGCTTATCAGACTTACTACCAGGTTCTGGGAACCAACGCCGCCCTGGATGGACACAAGGCTGAAGCAATTTCATATCTGCAACAGGCTCTTGAACTGGAGCCTGATTCCACAGCCGTAGCAAACCGTCTGGGCAAGGTTTTATCCAATGTGGGCTTTATACAGTTTGATCGGGGCAATTATTCCGGCGCAGCGGTTTACCTTGAACAAGCAGTGAAGTATCTTGAAATAGATTCTGACTACTTTGAAGCCCACGGACTTGTATATTACCGGCTGGGGAAATGCCTCGAACATATGGGACAATACCGGGAATCCATCACAGCCCAGAGAAAAGCCCTGGTGTTTACTCCGGACAGAGAAAGCTACCGCCGGGAGCTGGCCCGGGCCCTGGTTAGCTTTGCCGGGATCCTTCTGGAGGAAGACAACTTTGAAGAAGCTCTGTTCCTGGCAGGAGAATCAAAAAAATACTGGCGGGAATATCCCCGGGCTTCCATCATTCAGGGCAGAGCCATGTATATGACCGGGAATTTTCCCGGCGCGGCATCAAGCTGGATAGAGGCTGTCAGAATTGATCCCCGCAATGGAGAGGCCGAGAACCTTCTTCGAAGATGGATTTTCAAAAGCCTCTGGTATCCGCCTCCAGAAGACTTCATCCATACCGGCCACCATCCCGAGGCTGTTTCTTTGAACCATCAGGGAGAAAGACTCCTGCGGGAGGATGGCGATTTCCGCAATGCCCTGGAGTTATTCCAGCTGTCCATAAGAACCGACGAGGAATACCCGGCTCCTTATTTGAATGCTGTCTGGATCCACCTGATGCTGGGCCAGACTGCCCAGGCATCCTCTTTTATACAGCAAGTCCGGCAGTTTTACCCGGGGGATCCCCGGACAGAATTTTTATCCTCCTATGAGAGATACATTTCCGGGGATATTCCCAGCGCCCGGCAACAGCTGGAAGAACTCACCAGAAATTATCCCCTCTACCCCGAGTCCTTTGCCCTGCTGGGGCGGATTTACCGGGAAGAAGGACGGCTCAAGGCATCGGAAGAGAAACTGAAAACCGCGGTGGATCTTTATCCCTCCAATGTGGTTTACAGGGTTGAATATGCCCGTACCCTTCAAAAATCAGGCAAGTCCCAGGAATTCTTTCAACAGGCCAACACGGGAATTGTCTATGGCGACAGCCAGGGCAGGGGCGAGCTGGAGGTTCTTATCCGGGGCATGTTGAAAACCAATGACAGGAGGGATGAACTGTGAGCTGGCTGATTTTTTTCCTGAGTCTGGTCCCTGCAGTGGCCTGGATTGTTTATTTTTATTATCAGGACCGCTACGAAAAAGAACCACTCCGGCTCCTGATCTGGAGTTTTATCCTGGGATGCCTGTCGGTAATCCCTGCAATCATAATTGAGCTTTATCTCACCGGCGTCATTGAGTTTCAGATTCCATTCTCCCCGCTCAGAATAATGGTGATGATGCTTATGGTGGGCTTCACCGAGGAGATTTGCAAATACCTGGGGGTTCGATATGGCACATATAAAAACCCGGAATTCAACGAACCTATGGACGGCATCGTTTACAGCGTCACCGTGGCCATGGGTTTCGCCTTTGTGGAAAACATCGGTTACATGCTCAAGTTTCAGGCAGCCTCGGGCCTGATAGGAGCAGTTTCCATCGGGATACTCCGAGCGCTTTTTTCCATGTTCGGCCATGCCACCTTCGGCGTCATCCAGGGGTATTTTATCGGCAAGGCACGCTTCAATCCCCGCCAGGAAAGACAGCTGATATGGACAGGCGTTTTCCTGGCATCCATCGTCCATGCCCTTTATAATTTTACCCTGGAAATTAACCGGGGTGCTCTGGGAGTAATCCTTGTGCTTCCTGCCTTTGTCCTGGTGTGGAAAAGCATGAACCGGGTCACCATTGATGCAGCGGAATATGACTCTCCCTTCCGTCCCGAGTCTGAGGAATTCCAGCCAAAATCATGGCGATGGCGGATTCTCGAGGTGACAGGGACACTGATTATAGCCGGGGCCATTTATATTGCCGTAACCACCTTCAACAACCCAGTAACCTGCATTATTCCATCGGGAAATTACCAGGTGATGCATCCTTCATACTGGCAGAGGGAACAGAAGAGCCGGCGAGGGCCTCTGGAGCTTACCGGCCCTGCCTTCCGGGGAGAACAGCCAAAGGTGAAGCTTGATGTCATCAAGGTTGAACCTCATTGGGACAGCGATCAGGAAATCGAAGCAATAATCAGCAACCTTGCAGAGTCCACCAGGGACTTCAAAAAAACAGAATCCCGACGGCTGATCCTCGACGGCAGGGATTCTCCATTTGTGCAGATAAACTGGACAAAAGAAATCCCTGGCAGAGATAATGTCCCCATGGTATCTCTCATTGCAGTGACGGAAAGGGAAAATAAAATTGCAAGGATTGTTGCCACAGTCCCCAGGGATCAGTTTTCCCACACCAGAAAAAAAATATGGGGAATCATCGAAAGCTTTCGATTTACAAGGTAATACAGGAGGGAAGAATGTTTGGTTTGCCTTCAAAAAATGATGAGATGATAAGAAGACAGCTAATCCCACGAGGAATCAGGGATGAGAGGGTAATTGATGCCTTTCAAAAGACAGATCGCAAATATTTTGTCCCCGGCCATCTAAAAGACCTGGCATATAACGACTCCCCCCTGTCCATAGGAGAAGGCCAGACCATATCCCAGCCTTTCATTGTAGCCCTGATGACCCAGGCCCTTATGGTGAATCCCGGAGATCGAGTGCTGGAGATCGGCACCGGAAGCGGATACCAGACCGCCATCCTTTCCCGTCTTGCCGGGGAAGTCTGTACCATCGAGAGATACCCCCATCTTTCGGAAAATGCCCAGAAGATAATTGGTGATCTCAGAATTAATAATGTCAAATTCCTTGTGGGGGATGGTTTTCTGGGCTGGCCCGATGAAGCCCCCTTTGACAGGGTAATCATTACCGCGGCACCGCCCATGGTTCCGGAAAAGCCCTTCTCGCAATTAAAAGAAAGAGGCATCATGATAGTCCCTGTGGGGGAACAAGGCCAGGTACAGACCCTGTGCAGAATTACAAGAACCGGCGACGATGCCCATATGGAATACATCGAATCGGTTGCCTTCGTGCCCATGATTTCCGGCACGGTATCTCAACATCATCCCAACCCGGAAGGAGATCCCCCCAGGGGTTAGAATAGTAACCCTTGTGTTTGTGAAAGTTATCGCATCTCTGCAGTAACTTCCGACTAAACAGGCCGGGAGGCCCCGATGATTATAAGCCTGGACCCGGATCAACCGGAAATCTGGCATTTACTCGATGCAGTTGAAATCCTTCGTCAGGAGGGTATTGTAATATATCCCACCGATACCATAT
>CAYNGH010000052.1:0-18978 GCA_964396845.1 uncultured bacterium
ATGCAGACTGTCAAACCAGCCCGGCAAAAAAACCTCTCGGGCCGTGGGGCACTTTAGAAGTGCCCCCATTTGGAATGGGGGAACATGAGTCGGGATTGTCATGATCGATGGGACATGGCCCTCGGGCCGTTGTTTATGTGTCGGTGTGAGTTATCTTTTTCCAGGTTTGGAGAACCTTTACAAAGGGTTTGAATAAGGAAAACATATAAATCGGCCCGATGATGGGACATTTCGGAAAGACTCAATCCCGAGAAACATTCCCCATTTCAAATGGGGCAAGAAAAAGGTTCTCCAAGAAACGAAACCCCCATTTGGAAAAGGGGAATATGAGTCGTCATTGTCATGATCGGTGGGACAAAATCCTCGGGCCTTAGTTTATATGTCGGTGTGGTGGTTCATCGTGCCTGCCTGTCTTCTTATCGATTTTTAAATAAAAAGAAAGAACAGCCTCTGTTGCGACGAAATATAAGTTAACAGGAACCGGGAGGATTGTTATGAAAAGATTTCTTTTTTTACTGGCATTGATATTATTCTCAGGAGCTGTCACCGGCCCCATCTTTGCGGTAGAAAATCCCCCGGCCCGGCTGGATTTTCCATCTTCAATCCAGGTAACCGGTGAGCCGGCTCATGGTAATTTGCTCAAAGAAGTGGCCCGTTTCCATCTGGAACGCCGGGGATGCGATCCTTCATCTCTGGATGGAGTCAGCTTTACCAACCTGTCCCCGGGGGAAAAGGCAGAGTTTACCATTCCCCTGGCAGTGGCGGGAGATGAACACAAGTCAACTCCCGGCAGTTCGTGGCAGGTGACATTTTTCAACCAGCCGGTGCCTTCCATAGATCCTATTCTTCTGGCTTTTTCCAACCATCCCGAACGCCTGAAGCGACCGGGACTGCTTTTTGAGGCGGGGCTTATCAGGAACAAGCCGGTGCGGTTGCGGTATTATCACCATGTAGAGGAAGAAGGCACTCTCCATTATGTGGCAATATTTCTGTACAACTCAACCCGGAAGCCGGCCCGGGTTCACATGCTGGGGGCAACGGGAGGCCCTTCGAAGGATTTTCTGATGGCGGGGCACATGGCCAACATCAAGTTTTTCCACCGACTGGCGACTCGGCAGGGCTGGGTAGAGGAGATACCTCCCGGAGCGCACCTGATAAAGGCATTCCCCGTGGGAAAAGGAGAAGTAATCAGCGGTACCACCGATATGATCCTGCTGGAGGGAGGTCCTCTGCAGATGCTGGTGAACAGCTCCGTCAACCCCACAGACCCGGTGCAGTATCCTCTGAAAGTCGATGAAACCGACCGACATGCCCGGGGTGCATATCCCCTGGCGGCGATTTTTACTGATACAACTTACTTTCTGGAGGAGCAGGAACGTTTTTTCACCATCGGCGACACTCCCCTGGCTGATATATTCGGGGGGCGGAATATCCGGGGGAATTACGGAGTAAGTTATAAATACAGCTTCAACCTGGTGAACGACACAGGCCGGCCCGGCGCAGTGGATTTAATGTTCCAGCCCCGGGGAGGGGTGGCCACGGCAACATTCCTGGTGGATGGACAACTGGCAAGTATCGGCACCACCAGGGCTTTCAATGTGGTCCCCTTTGCCAGGGTGCCTCTTGGGGCCGGGGAAAGCAGAGTCATACAGGTGGTGACCATGCCCGAGGATGCTTCCAACTATCCCATCAGGATCATCCTGAAAACATCCCCGGCAGAGTGATTCGATTATTTTGGGGTTAATTTAACTTTTTTTTAACAAATCCCCTCTCCTGTTGGCAGGGTTCTCATGGTATAATGAATGTGGCAGTTGCCGTTATTTTTGAAGTCTTATCTGCAGCAGATGGAGTTATTCCAGTATGAATCATATTGATCCCAATCTCAACATCGGGCCTCCCCGGAATCTCAGTATTCATGGACCCGGAGTCAGGGATATTTCCCGGAATGACCAGAAGCCCCCAAAAAGCAAACCCGGTACACCCACCGGCGATAATTCCATTTCCCAAGATTCCCGGCCCTGGGATGATGATCTGCTGGACATCGAAAAATTTATCGAAAAGAACCAGGACAAAGCTTCTTTGACGAAGCAGTCAGGTTCAGCCGGTAATAAAAGCAACAGCATCGATATTACCATCATGCATACCAATGACCTCCATGGTAATATCGAGCCGACTCAGGAAACAGATCCATCCTGTCCTGAAGGGAAGACAAAAAGTGTCGGCGGTGCCGGTCAAATGGCAGCCATTATTAATGACGAGCGTAAGAAAGCCAGTGATTCAGGAGATCACTTTCTCCTGGTGGACGCAGGAGATATGGCCATGGGGACTCCCATATCAGGCATTTTCAAAGGTGAGCCGGTTATCGAGGTTATGAACCGGCAGGGATACGACGCTGCTACCATAGGCAACCATGAATTTGACTGGGGAATTGATCCCCTGAAAAATATCATAGCCCAGGCGGATTTTCCCTTTGTTTCCGCCAATATCACCGATGCAGAAGGTTCATCCCTGCCCAGGGTAAAGCCCTTCATCATCAAGGATATGGGAGATGTAAAAGTAGGCATCGTCGGAGTAACCACCCCGGAAACCCCGATAATCAACGCCAACGATGATGTGAAGAACCTCCGATTCGAAGATCCTGCGAAAGTCCTGCGGGAAACCATCCCCGAGATGAAAAAGCAGGGAGCTGACATCGTCGTGGTCCTGTCCCACATGGGATACAGAGAAGACCACAAATTAGCAGGCCAGGTGGAGGGAATTGATCTCATTGTGGGGGGACACAGCCATAATACCATCGAAACCCCAGTCCTGGTCGGCAATACAGCAATCGTTCAGACCGGATGCAACGGCAGAACCATCGGCAAAGTCCGGCTCCGATGGAATCCCCGGACTCAAAGCGTTGTGGGAGTCAAGGGCAACCTGATGCCTGTCAACTCCGACAATGTAAATCCAGATAGTCAGATTCAGTCCATCGTGAAACAATATCAGAAAGCCACAGATGCCATGATGGATAAAAAACTTGGCCAGCTGGACACAGACCTGGTGCATCCCGAAACCGGAGAGGAAACGAACCTGGGAAACATGGTGACAGACCTGATGAGGAGCAAGACCGGCGCCGAGATAGCTCTCATCAACTCAACTTCCCTGCGGGCCAATCTTCCCCGGGGCGATGTCACCTTCAAGGATGTTTACAGAGTCTTCCCCTTCGATTCCAGTATTGTAAAGATAAACATGAAAGGCAGTGACATTCTGGATGCCTTGGAATCCTCCGCGGGGGAAGAAAAAGACAGAAGGCTTCAGGTGTCGGGCCTCAATATCACCTATGATTCCACCCGTCCAGAAGGAAGCCGGATGATGGAAGTGAGCACTCAGGACGGCAACCCCCTGAATCCCGATAAAACATATTCCGTTGCCACCATCGATTATCTCCTGGTGGGGGGAGATCATTATGATATGTTCACCAGGAGTGAGCCGGTGGATGTCAACGCAGGCAATTTGAAGGATGAAATGGCCCGGGAGCTTACCAGCCAGTCCCACATCAACTCCATGAGCATGGGCCGGGTTCGGGACATGGCCATGTGATCCACGCCTGTTCTAATATTCTCTGTCCAGGTCCCTCATCTGCATCAGCATTAACACATCAGTATTTCCTTTTCTCATGGCTATTTCCAGAGGGGTTTCGCCGTCGTTGGTTTCAATGTTAAAATCGGCAATCCGGGGAAGCAGAAGACGGACAATATCCTCATTGTTGGCAAAATCCAGAGAAGCTGCCTGATGAATCGGCGTCCAACCCCTGGCATCCCTGGCCACCACATCAGCTCCCCTAACAATCAGAAGTTCCACCAGATCCCGGTGTCCTTCGGATACTGCCTCGTGGAGGGGAGTCCAGCCGTGATGATCCGCCACATTGGGATTGGCGCCAAATTCCATCAGCACCGAGGCCACATCATGGTTTCCCCGGTAACGGATTCCCGCAGCCTTGTGAAGAGGTGTCCACCCGTAGTTATCGGCGATGTTCACATCAGCCCCTGCGGTGAGTAGAATCCTGGCAATCTCCCCATGGGTGTTCTTTCCCCAGAAAGCTGCCTGGTGCAGGGGAGTCCAGCCGATGTTGTCCCGGGCATCCACATTGACGCCATGGGACAAAAGAAGTTTCACAATGTCAACCCGTTCATAATAGACAGCGATATGAAGGGGAGTGTTGCCATCCTCCTCCCGGGAATCTGGCGGAGAACCCTTTTTAAGCAGAAGCTGGCACATCTCCTTGTCCCCTTTGCAGGCGGCCATGTGCAGGGGAGTATTGCCCCTGGCATCCGATACGACACAGTCGGCCCCCAACTCCAGGAGCAGGTTCACCATCTTGAGCTTCCCCACCACCACTGCCACATGAAGGGGAGTATTCCCCAGATCGTTTTTAAGATCAATGGAGGCCCCCATCCCCACCAGCTTTCTGACAAGGTCCATACGGCATTCCTTCACAGCCCAGTGAAGATTGCTGTTGCCTCTGGGGTCCCGGACATCAATATCCTGCCGGTCATCCAGGTGATCCTGAACAAAGCGGTTTTCATCAAAGGGTTTTAATATTCTTCCCATTTTGTCCCCATCGATTCATTCATATACTGTGGGTGATACATATTCAATAGTCACAGTTTCCGCCGGGATAATTCAGTTTATATTTCAACAACATATCAGGAATCTGTTCATAATTATGCCGGTGAATCCTTTATTTCCTTGTAACGGCATGTGTCCTGATTTCCCTCGGCAAAACGGCCCATGCATTTGTATGCCTGCCCCCGCAACCGATAGGCCTCTGCAACACCGGGAACCCTGGAAATAAAGAAAGTCAAGTCCTGAATGGCTCCATAATAATCTCCCAGCTTATATTTTACCCTTCCCCGGTGATAATAGCCATCGGGATTTTCCCTGTCAAGACTGATGCTTTTATCCAGGTCTGAAAGGGCCTGTTGAGGTTGTCCCATCCGATCCAACAGGATCCCCCGTTCAAGGAAGGCGTTGTCATAGGAGGGATGAAGCTCCACCGCCATATCGAGATCCGAAAGAGCACCCTCCGGATCTCCCGATTCTCCCCTGGTGAGGCCCCGGCAAAGATAGGCGAAGGGATCCTCGGGATCCGAGTTGATGGCTGCATCATATTCCTTCAGGGACTGGCCCAGCCGGCCCTTGTCAAAGTTTATCAGACCCAGGTAAAGATGAGCCTTGGCGTAGTCCGGATCCAATTCCACCGCCTTTTCCAGGTCTTCTCCGGCGCTGTCGGTCTGCCCCAGCTCATTGAAGGCCATGGCTCTGCCCAGGTAACACCGGGAATCATCCCGATCCCGCAATATGGCCTCGGTATAATCCCGGACTGCCCCGACATATTCCTCCCGGCGCATGAGCACCGAAGCCCTGTGATAATAGGCACTCTGGTAGTCCGGGTCCAACGTCAGGGCTCTCTCAAAATAAATCATCGCTCCATCCAGATCTTCCACAGAGGCGCAGGTCATTCCTCGCCAGAAAAGCGCTGTGGCATCGTCGGGGTCCAACAGCCCCGCGCTCTTGAATTCATCGGCAGCGGTTTCATATTTGCCCTGGTTGTATGCAGCAATGCCTCTGGTGATGTGCTTCTGGGCCGGGGAATCAGGCTGAAGAACTCTCTCGATTTTCTTTCTCACCGTGGTCGCTCCCCGGGCCCGGGAACGATGATCTTCCGCCACCATGGACATGATTACCTTTTCTATGGCCGGGCTTACCGATGGATTCAGCTTGCCCACCGGTTCCAGCCGGAATATGTCACCAGGTTGTTCTTCGGGATTAATCCCCGACAGGAGGCTGTGAAACACCGCCCCCACCGAGAATATGTCCGATGCCGGAGTAACCCGGCCCAGGGTAAAAAGCTCCGGAGCTGCATAACCAGGCCGGACAAACTGTGCCAGGTCTTCCCGCCGGGACAGCAGGAAAGAAAAGCCCGTTTCTGCAAGAACCAGCCCTTCACTGGTTATAATAAAGCCTGATGGACGCAGAGTCCCCACTGTAAGAGGTTCTTCCCTGCCTTGAAGGATTTCCAGAATTTCCAGAGCTTCCCGCAGCCAGTCCATCACCCTGACTACAAATTGTGCATCGTTCCGGGCATCGCCGGGAACCCGATTCAGGGGGACACCTTCCCGGTGGCGGTAAACAAGAAAAACCGAGTCGGGATCAAATATGACATCCACCAGCCCCGCTATCCTCCCCGAGGACAACCCGTAGATATTCCGGCTGTAGTCAGCTATCCGGGAAGGAGAGGCAAAAAAACCCTCACCGGGAGGCCGAACCTGGCGAACCCGCACCGGGGTTTTTCCCTCCAGATCATATCCCAGATAAACCCAGCTGCCAGGGCCGCTTTCGATGACCTGGTCAACCCGGAAACGTCCCTGAAGAATATGCCCAGGGGTAAAGCAACCCCCCATGGGAGCGCCACAGCTTCCGCAGAAGCGGGAGCCTTCGTTGTTTTCAAATCCGCATCCGGCGCAGGTAATCAAACCCCATCCTCCAAAATGGCACAATAACCAGATATTTGATTTTAACAGGCATGTTTCCTCCATTATATAAAGGTATTGGACAGCTCCCGGATAATATTCACTGGTATCGCTCATCTGTCGAAAGGATATGACATGGAAGAGATCACCGCCGACCCGTCATCGGGCTACATATTCGACAAGATCCCCCAGTTGACCACGGATCAACAGCTGGCGGTGGTTCACCGGGATGGCCCTCTGTTAGTGGTGGCAGGGGCCGGAACCGGCAAGACTCTCTGCATTGCCCGGCGGGTTGCCCATCTCATCAAATCAGAAATAGCCTCCACCCAGGAAGTGCTGGTGCTGACCTTCTCAAACCGGGCTGCCCAGGAGATGGAAGAACGTATCGATCTGCTTCTTCCCTACGCCTTTTCTGACATATGGGTGAGCACATTTCATTCCTTCGGCAGGCGGATCCTTGCCCGTCATGCCATCGAAGCAGGAATCACCCCTAATTTTCAGGTGCTGACACCTCAGGAGCAGGGCCTTTTCCTGCGGGAGAACCTGTTTCAACTTCCCCTGAACATCCTGCGTCCACCGGCCAACCCCACACATCATATCCGTGCCCTGATCCGCCTCATCAGCCGCCTCAAGGACGAGGACATATCCCCGGAAGAATACCAGAGTTACGCCGTTTCCATTGAAGAAGCCGACGAGGCATCCCGGCAGGAGAGGGCTCTTCACCTGGAGATGGCGGGATTTTACCGGGCATACCAGGCGTTGATGACTGAGAAGGGTTATCTGGACATGTCGGACCTGGTCTATCAGGCACTTAACCTCCTCCGGGAAAACCCCATTGTGGCGGATCGTTACATGAAGCAGTTTAAATATATCCTGGTGGATGAATTTCAGGACACCAATCATGCCCAGTATATGATATTGAAACTCCTGTGCCGGGGACACCGCAACATAACCGTGGTGGGGGATGACGACCAGTCCATATACAAATTCCGAGGCGCGGCCATCAGCAATATTCTGAATTTCATTGAGGACTTTCCCGGTGCCCGGCAGGTGGTTCTACGGCAGAACTTCCGCTCAGCTCAGGTGATCCTTGACTCGGCATACCGCCTCATCCGCAATAATAACCCTTACCGGCTGGAAGTGAAAAACAACATAAACAAACAGCTCACAAGCCGGGATGATCCTGCCGGGGTGGTAAGCCACAGGATTCACGACACCCTCCAGTCCCAGGGGGAAGCTCTGGTGGACTTGATTAATACCAGAGTCAGTCAGGGTTATGATTACTCTCAAATCGCCGTTCTAATCCGGGCCAACCGGGATGCGGAGATGATTACCCGTCAATTCAACCTGGCAGGGATTCCATATTATTACCCCGGCAGCAGCGGGCTTTACCAGAGGCCCGAGGTGCGAAGCCTCATCAGTTTCTTCCGGGTGCTGTCCCGGCCCGATGACTCCCTGAGCCTCTATTATCTAACGGGGTCATCCATCATCGGCCTTTCCGGCAGAAGCCTGACCCGCCTGAGCCTGGAAGCGGACAACAGGAATATGTCCCTGGGGGAAGTGATGGAACTATCTGTCCGGGGAGAGTCAAAAACCAGCCTTGACAAGGCTTCAGGAGAAAAGGTGAAATTGTTGATGGGCCTGCTGGGCCGGTTTCGTGAGGATGCCCGGTGGGAGTTGCCGGGACGGATTTTGTATCAGTTCCTCAAGGAAACGGGATACCTTGGCCGGCTGGGAAACCATCAGGAAGAGAACCCCGAGGAAAAAACCCGGAATATCGCCCTGTTCTTTGACATCATCAGCCGGTTTGAATCCGTTGCCCGTTATCCCCTTGCAGGAGCCTTCATCGACTACCTGGACAGCCTCATGGAGGCCGGGGACGATCCCCAGGCTTCTCCTCCGGAAGGCGGGGATGATGCGGTGCAGGTGTTGACTATTCACAAGGCCAAGGGGCTGGAATTCCCCGTGGTGATTGTCGCCGGCATTGCCGAGGGCAACTTCCCCTCCCGGGGCCGTTCTGATTATCCGGATCTCCCGGAAGGTCTGATCCGGGAGAGGGTCATCAGCCCTGATTTTCACATACAGGAAGAACGCCGTCTGTTTTATGTGGCCATGACCCGGGCAAAAAAAGAACTGCATCTCTTCGGAGTGCGCAACTTCGGCGGGAAACGTCCCCGGAAAATAAGCCGATTCCTGATGGAAGCCCTGGACCGGCCCATCAGCAGTTTCACAGCAGTTCCCGCATCTCCCGGCGACATCATAGCCCGGCACCAGCCCCCCCCGGCATCAGCCTCCAGAACTGCAGACAATACAGCCGGAGAGATCCTTCATCTCACCAGCCGGCACTTTGATGATTACCTGACCTGTCCCTTGAAATACAAGTATGTCCACGTGATGAGGCTCCCGGTAATGCAACATCACCGGGTGGCCTATGGCCGGGCAGTCAGATGCGCTGCGCTGGATTTTCTCCGCCGGGAAAAAGAAGATATCCCCACAACCCTGGAGGATATATGGGAAGTGCTGGATCGGGAATGGACCCGGGAGGGGTTTTTGTCCCAGGAACACGAAAAAATCCGCCGGGAGGAAGGAAAAGAAGCCATCAGTCTGCTCTTTGAGCGATTCCACCGGGAAATAGAATCCAGAGATTTGGTTGATCGGGACTACCGGTTTTTCCTGGGAGATGTGCATATATCAGGCCGGTGGGACATGCTCCGTCCCATGGGTGAAAGCCATGTGATAATAGACCTGCGGGCCAGCAGGGTGCGGGACAGGTCTGATGCCAACCGAAAAACCCGCTCATCTGTAAAAAACCGGATAGGGATTCTGGCATACCGGGAAATATTCAAAACAAATCCCATTCACCTGGAGTCATATTTCCTGGAATCAGATATAACTGGTATCCTGAAACCCGATGAAAAGTGGATGGAGCCATTCCTCCAGAAAATCCGGGATGGAGCCTCGGGGATCGCCCGGGGAGATCATGCTCCCGATCCTGAATATTTCAAGTGCAGTCTGTGCGCATATAACGAAATTTGCCCCGCCACCGCCACCGTGGATCATGAAGGATCCTCTTGATAATATGCTTTTTCATCCCTGTTCGGTTAAGATTACAATCCTTGTTCCATCAATGTCCAGGCAGTCAGTGTTGGGGTTTCGAAAGGCATTATTCTCCTGCCCAGGGAGTGCGACAGGGAGTCCACACAACAATGTATGCTTTTTTATGTCTTGTCAATACAGATGGAAACACATGTTAACATATTGTTTACATGATTCCGATTGAACTGAATTATGCAATCGTGATAAAATAAGATTGCGGATTATGCCTTATCATTGCAGAATTCAAGGAGATAAAGCACCATGATCGACTCAACAGGCTCAGCAGGACCAAATAAACCGATTCTGAACATTCCAGTCCCAGGGTATAAATCACCGAAGTCAGAAAACCTCGACGGAGTGACTCTCAGGGATTCATTCCAGTCATCCTCATCCAAAAGCACCAATTACATCATTCTTCCTCCCGAAGGCCCCAAGGGGTTGAAGGATATGGGTTCAATATTCATGAGCAGTGAGAACAAACTCAAGGCCATGGATGTCAAGGTGGAAGACAGGCTGCCGGTCATCGGCGGGTTCGTGGCAAACCTCGACGAAAATAAAAAGACAGAGCTTTCCGAGGCTGGTTATATTGTCTTCAAGGACGAGGTGAAGCGTTGGATCCCCACGGACCCGGTCCAGAAGGCATTGGAAACAGATAAACCCGGGACTGCCCAAAAAACCGAAGCCCCGGTGGAATTAAAAGAACGTCCTAAAATGGACGGCCCCCGGTTTGACACACCCCTGACCCGGGAATATCAGGGACAGGGAGTAACCATTGCAGTTATCGATTCAGGGCTTTATCCCCATCCCGATTTCACCACCCCGGAAAACCGCATCATCGGCTTCGTGGACTTTGTCAACGGCAAGAAGGTCCCTTATGACGACAACGGCCATGGCACTCACGTTGCAGGATGTGCCGCAGGTAGCGGGCTGATGTCCGACGGCCTGCACCGGGGAACTGCCCCAAAGGCCAATCTCATCGGCCTCAAGGCTCTGTCCGGGGCGGGTGGAGGCAAAACCTCCGATGTCATCAAGGCCATCCAGTGGTGCATACAGAATAAGGACAAGTATAACATCCGGGTCATCAACATGTCCCTGGGCCATACTGCTCAGAAGGATTACCAGAACGATCCTTCCAACATTGCCGTTAAGAAGGCTTACGAGGCAGGGATCGTGGTGCTGGCGGCGGCGGGCAACGAAGGCCCCGGCCCCAAGACCGTGGCATCTCCCGGGGACAGCCCCCATGCCATTACTGTTGGTGCTGTTGATGACAACAACACAGTGCGGGATCCTTCAGATGACAGCATCACAGGTTTTTCCAGCCGTGGCCCCACCGTGGGCGGTCTGATGAAACCGGACATCGTAGCCCCGGGAGAAGCCATCATCGCTACCATGTCGCCAGGTACCGAGGATTCAAGCCGGCGAAGCAACAAGCTTCAAGAAACCCTCAAGTGGCTCTGGTCCATGCCTGATGAAGCATTGATGAGGGTTCCCGAGGAAAACCTGAAGCTTTACGGTTTTGCCGATGCAACCATTGAGCGCTGGTTTAAGTCGCCCCAGAGCGCCCGCAAGGAGATTTCCCGGATATTCAAGGCAGTCCAGAAAACTCCCCTGGTGGATGAAACCTATGTGGGAATGCCCGGCACATCCATGGCCACGCCCATTGCGGCAGGAGTTGTTGCCCAGATGCTCTCGGCCAACCCGGATCTGGATCCCGGCCAGGTATCCCAGATAATAAAAATGTCCGCAGAAAAACTCCCCGGCGATGTTCCCAAAACTGATCAGGGCCATGGGATGGTGAATCCTCATGATGCCATACAGATGTCCCTGGATGTGAAGGAAGGGAAGCTGGAGATAATCCCCCCGGTGATTGAATGGCCGAAAGCCGGGAAGAAAAAAGTTAAGGTTAAAAAGTCCGGGGACTGATTTCTTCAAGGCTTGTTATAACTGGAAACCCCGCATTGCGGGGTTTCTTCGAACAGGTGACATTAAATTGAACACGGAAAAGAAAAAAAAGCTGATGCGACTCCTGAAGCTAAAAAAAATGGCCGGGGAATACTCAGCCCGGCAGGATGACAATCCACGGGACACTTCCGGAGAAATCCTATCCGAACTTGATGCCCTGGGAGTCCATATGGATATGGAGCCTCCCCTCGCAGGGGATGATGATTTGCCCAGGGAGCCGGAAAAACTCCAGGAAGACATCGGAAACATCGAAATACCTCCGATACCCTTCAAGGATACCGAGAAACACCGAAAAAAACCCAAACCTGGACAATCCCCGTACATACTTTGATCACTCAGGCAGGGCATCATTCCCGGCAGGGATTTTTTCAACCCGGAGGTTCATAACATTCTGCCATGAATCTCCGGCTTCGATGGTCAGGTTCCACAGGGGCATTACAACGGTGGATTGATATACCGATTCAAATCCATTTAGTTTCTTGTTTATTGTTTCTATGGGGAAATGCCACACATCCGCAGCCTGCCCGAAGTCAATCACAACCTGGTAGCCCCGGTGACCATCCACAAGAGTCACTTCCTCCAGGTCTTCTTCGACACCGATATGGGTCAGAGGAAACTGCTCCGTCTGGATGACGCTTTCATCTTCTCCTTCCAGCTCCTCTTCCCACTGCACCTTGACGTGATTGGTTTCAGGATCCCTGGACAAAAAAGAAAAGTTCATCTCGGTTCCAAAGGGGATATTCAGGTCCTCGTCAGAATCATTGAGAATCCAGTATTGTATTTCAAGGCCATGGCTATCCTGGGGCACAAAGAATGTCTTTTCCACCTCCACCTTGAAGGATGTGCCGTCGTGAACCACCTCTCCCTTCCGGGAAAGGGTCAGGACAGCTTTGTCATCCTTTTCCGAGGTGAATATCTCATATGGGGTGCCGACAAAATCCCCCAACTCCCGATAATCTCCCCGCCACATCTTTTCCGGGGTGACATCCTCTCCCAGAAAGTGATCGATAAAGCCGTTTCTATCATACTTATCGATAATCAGCTTGTCTTTTAAACATTCCGTGACTTCCCCGCCGGCTTCACCATCGGGCAGAGTCTTTTGAGGTGGCGAATCGAGCTGGTTGTGATAAATCTCCTCCCGGCGGGTCATGGTATCGCACAGATTCACGGCAAGGGGCTTATAATCCATCTCCCACAGAGTTCCTCCCTGATGGGGCAGAAAAGTCAGCTGGAGATTCCCGGTGTTGATGATGACTTCATCCCTAAGATCCCGATTGATGTCAACCCTCTCCACGGTCTTATAGGGCATCCCCTGAAAAAACTCCCCGTCAGCCATAGCTTCTGCCCGAATCAGGCATTCCTGTATGGCGTGGCGAAGATGGGGAAGATAAATCCCCCCAAAAACCCCGTGCCAGTAAGCACAATTGCACTGGCCCCGGAAAAGCTCTTCCTGGGCAGTGGTTTTATCCCTGGAAGTCATCTTCTGCACCTTTTCACTGACTGACAGGGCTTTTTTCTGAATCCGGTTGGATTCGGGATATTTTACCAGGAAGTTTCTCCAGAAGCCTCCCTTGAAAAAGGTTCGGTAATCATCAAACTTCCCTTCAGAGTGAAGATTGTCCACCAGAGTGGAAAACTGCCTGCCCACCTGTGCCGGCAAGGCCCAGGTGGACATCTCAAAATAAGATGCCGTGGGCAGGTAAACCCTGCCTGCAGGGGGATGGGCGTCCATATATTCGGAGAATGTCACCGGCTGGATCCAGTCAGAATTTTTTTCCACAAGATCAAAGAAGCGATCCAGCCACCGGCTTTCCCATACAATATGAAAAGTTTCCGGCCACAGTCCCAGTTTCTCGCCGTCGTCGGCATAAACCGCCAGACGATCTCCCGACTCATCAGCCCACTGCCTCAGGTATTCTATCACCTTTTCAGGGGCTTCATAGGGGATCATCCGCCGAAGCTTGTAATTGATGGGGAAAATCGACAGGGGATACCCCTGCTCCTCGGTGACATAATATCCGAATACGTCCTTTTCCTCCATCCCGGCGCTACGGAAGTGTGCCTCGTCCAGCACTGTATATTCAATATCCGCCATAGCCAGAGGTTTTGCCAGAGATGGCTCCCACACCCTTTCTGCCATCCACATTCCTCTGGGTTGAAATGCGGTCTGGTTGCGGACAACCCGGTTCATTTTTTTTATCTGGGCGATCTTGTCCCCATCAGAAATATTCACAAGGATCGGCTCATAATATCCCCCCGAGAGCATTTCCACCTGTTCCCGCTTCACCAGGGAGCGCAGATGCTCAATCCATTGGGGCCGGCTCTCGAGATAGTTATCCCACAGAGGGCCGGTGAAATGAAGAACCGCCTTGATGGAAGGATGCCGATCCAGGCAGTCCATCAGGGGTTTGTATGCACAACGATAAGCCTCGTCAAAGACATTTTCAAAATTTCCCACAGGCTGGTGGTTGTGAACTCCAAAAGCAAACTTAATTCGTTTATCTGCCATATTACTCTCCTTTTATATGTAACAGGGACGCCCACTGTCGTCAAAGCAGGTTCAGGGGAATTTTCGAGTCCCGGAGAAATCCTCCTTCACCTGCTCCGGCAAACTCATTCCGCGCAAGCAACAGTCCTCGAAAAACATAAACCGTGAAGGAAATACATGAAGGCCCTTGAATAATATTATTATAATGGAATCGGAGGAACACAGCATATATGGAAACTTCCCAGACACAACAGGTCATGGAAAACAACACAGAAATATCTGAAGAAATTTTTGATACAACCATAGAAAATATCGGAAAACATGACGGCCAACAGGTGCGGATAAGGGGCTGGCTCTACAACCTGCGCAAAAGCGGAAGTCTTCTGTTTCTGGAAATCCGGGACGGCTCGGGAATAATCCAGGGCGTAATGGTTAAAAAAGAGATTGATCGGCCCACCTTCAATATGTCCAAGAAGCTGAACCAGGAATCTTCAATAATCGTCACAGGCAATGTCCGGGCTGATGAAAGGGCCAGAGGCGGATACGAACTGGGGATAACATCCCTGCAGATGATTTCCGATGCGGTGGATTACCCCATCACCCCAAAGGAACACGGCATCGAATTCCTTATGGAAAACCGGCATTTGTGGCTCCGCTCCAAGACCCAGCATGCCATAATGCGGGTTCGAGCCACTATCATCAAGGCCTGCCGGGATTATTTTGACAACCGGGGTTTTGTCCTCATCGATTCTCCCATCCTGACCCCCGCAGCCTGTGAGGGAACCACCACATTATTTGAAACTGGATACTTTGATCGGAAGGCATACCTGACCCAGAGTGGCCAGCTTTATAATGAGGCCGCAGCCATGGCCTTCGGCAGGGTTTACTGTTTCGGCCCTACTTTCCGGGCGGAAAAATCCCGCACCCGACGACACCTTACAGAGTTCTGGATGATCGAACCAGAGATGGCCTATTGTGAGTTAGAAGAAAGCCTCGAGATACAGGAGGATTTCATCGAATATTTAGTGGGCCAGGTTTTAAAACACCGCCTAAATGAGCTGGAAATCCTGGGAAGGGATATTAGCACCCTGGAAAAAGTAAAAAAACCCTTCCCCCGGGTTCATTACGATGATGCCGTCAGGATTCTCAAGGACAGTGGCAGGGATTTCAACTGGGGGGATGACTTTGGCGCCGAAGATGAGGCAGCCCTCACCGAGGTGTTTGACCGCCCCTTCTTTGTCCACCATTATCCTCACCAGGTCAAGGCCTTCTATATGAAGAAAGATCCCCAGCGCCGGGAACTGGCTCTGTGTGCGGATCTGCTGGCTCCGGAAGGTTACGGTGAAATCATCGGCGGAGGCCAGAGGGAAGATGACTATAATACTCTTCTTGAGAGTATCCAGGGACACGGACTGCCAATGGAGGCATTCAAGTGGTATCTGGATCTTCGACAATTCGGCTCCGTGCCTCATGCCGGTTTCGGCCTGGGAATCGAAAGAACTGTTGCCTGGCTTTGTGGCATCCATCATGTCCGGGAAGCGATTCCTTTCCCCAGAACCATGAATCATATATATCCTTAGGGATTCAGGCCGACAATAAACAGTGGAGAAATGCCCGAGGTGACAAAACTTGAATGAAAAACTTGATCTGAATATTCTCCTGGTGGAGGACAACCCGGATTTTTCCGAGTTGCTGATTACGTCCTTCAGCAACTGTGGAACCAGTCATATTATTGATGTTTCCACTTCCGGAGAAGAAGCCTTGGAAATCCTCAAAACCCGGAAAAAAGACTATGACATTATCATATCCGATTATCTCCTGCCGGGGATTGACGGGGTGGAATTTCTCCAAGCCATGCAGATCGAAAATTTCGATATTCCCACCATCATCCTGACGGGCCAGGGTTCAGAGAAAGTCGCTGTCAGGGCCTTAAAGCTGGGAGCATATGATTACCTGGTGAAGGATATTTCTGCTTTTCAGATACTCCCCACGGTGGTGGAACGGGTATATCGCCGGAAACAGCTGGAAAAGAGCAATCTGGAACTGCAACAGAAAATTGTTCAGCAAAACCATGAGCTGGCAGAAACAAACAAGAACCTGATGCTATACAGCAAGGAGCTGATCAAGGCCGAGAGAATGGCTTCCCTGCTCAACTTTGTCCGGGGAATATCTCATGAACTCAATAATCCCCTGGCGGGAATCGTGGGTTTTTCTGAATTGCTGTTAAACAAGGTGGAGCCTGAAGATTCCATCCGGGAGGATCTTGAGGAGATTCGTTCATGCGCCTACCGAGTCAAGGACATCGTCAGCAAACTTGCCAAATTTGCCGGCAGTGAAAAACAGAAACCCCGAACCCTGAGAATTCATCAAATTCTGGATGAAGTGCTGGAATTTTTCACCCCCCAGGCGGAGTCAGTTGGAATTAAAATAATCAAAGACTATTCCCACAAGGATCTCATGATAAAAGGGGTATCGGTGAATCTTCAGCAGGGTTTCATGGCCCTTCTCACCAATGCCCGGGAAGCTACCCGGAAGGGGGGCACCATCACCATAAAAACCAGGGTTGCAGGAGAAAATGTGGAAATTGACATTTCCGATACAGGAATCGGCATTGAACAGGAAAACCTGGAAAAGGTGTTCTCGCCATTTTTCTCTGCCAACAAGGGTGAAAAGGTGATGGGAATGGGCCTGGCAGTTACCTATGGCATCATCAAGGAAAACATGGGCGAAATCAAAGCCAACAGCGAGGTGGGAAAAGGAACCACCTTCACCGTCATTCTGCCCATGATCTGATATGTTGAATCCGGGGGAAGCCTTGACACATCAGAGCTTTTCCTGTTTTCAAAAATGATCCCCCCGGAAACAAAAAAACACAACCCCTAAGTTGGTATATTCTTTAATATTTTACTATGGAGCGGATCTCGTGGCCTTCTAATTTTTCCCTGCCATTGATAAAGGTCAGCTCGATGAGAAATACAAACCCCGCCACCTGGGCACCTAACTGTTTTATCAGCTCTGCGGTGGCCCGGGCAGAACCTCCTGTGGCGATAAGGTCATCCACCACCAGCACTTTAGAGCCTGGGCCCACGGCATCCCGGTGCATCTCGATGGTATCTTCGCCGTACTCCAGCTGATAGCTCTGGCTGATGGTTTCTGCGGGCAGTTTGCCGGGCTTGCGCACGGGGACAAATCCCTTCCCCAGCTTATAAGCCATGGCTGTCCCGAATATAAAACCCCTGGATTCCACCGCCACAATAGTATCAAAGTCCAGGTCTGATACAGCGTCGGCCATTGCATCAACAGCCAGTTTAAGGCCATGGGGTTCACTGAGCAGGGTAGTGATGTCCCGGAATATTATTCCCGGCTTCGGCCAGTCGGGAAGATCCCGTATTTTTTCCTTCAGGGTTTTTTCCACAGTAGCAGTATTCATTTCAGTCATTATCCTCCCTCGGTTTGTTGATGATACTGTAAAGTTTGTCCTTAAATTCCTCCAGAAAAGGATCCATGTATAGTTTTTTTAATCGAGTAAATTTTTCCTTTTTCCGGCTCTGCATAATAAAAGTGGGTGAACTGCTCAGATCCTGACGGCCATTGTCATTGAATCCCACCTCCAGAGAGTTGTTCTCTTCTCGCACATCAAGGAGGCCGATTTCCGAGAACACCTTCAGGGCAACCCTCACGGTGATTTCATGAATCCGCTCATCCTTGATGAACCCAGCTACCCGGTGGGGTTGAATCCGGGCCTGACCGCCGGGACTGTTGAGCTTTTTAAGGATCTGAAAAATCTTTAAAAGCCTCTCCCTATCGGGGGACAGAATCTCCTGGTTAGCTTCTTCCCTGATCACATCAGGATCACCGAATAACAGATGAACCCGGTTAAGCCTGGGGTTGCAGAACAGCTCTTCCTGGAAATACTCCCAGTCAAAGGGAGGATGGTAAAAAATCACTTCTTCAAAAGGATAATCGCCCCGGGCCTTCTCGAAGGGAAGCACCACCACGGATCCCATGTCGGTGCGGGGATCCTCCAGCCATTCCACTCCGATACTGTCAACTCCCTCTCTCCCGAGGTTTTTCACCAGCACCTGCATCTGGCGATGATTTCTGGTCAGCACCAGGCACCGCCGGCCAGCTTTAAAAAGGCTTCGCAGGTATTTTCTCCGGTTGATGACGGCTCGGGCGTCCACTACCTTCCAGGGAGCGGGTTCCCGGGAATCCTCACGGATTGCCACTTCTTCAAGACCGCTGATTATCCGTCGGCAGTTGCCGTCGGGGGGCAGGATCTCCTGAAGATTGATGGAGGGTTCTTCCCTCTCCCTCCAGCGATCAACCTCCAGGTTATAGAGGATGTCGTAATAAAGGTCCCGGCTCAGGATGCTGTCTTCCAGCTCTCCCTTGCCAAAGGCGATCCCTTTGATATCACGGCTGCCGTCGGCAACCCAGAACTTCAGGTGTTTTTTGTTTCCGCCGGCGCTGGAGATGGAGTGCAGTTTCACCTGCCGGGTCAGGAACAGGGGCAGGGGATTCCCTTCGCCGTAGGGGGAGAGTTTTTCCAGCTCCAAGGCCAGGTCCAGGGTGATCTGTTCTTTTTCAAGGATCATATCCACATTTATGGGATTGTCTTCCTGGCAGAAGAACCGGGGTTGGCTGACAAGCTCCCGGAGTTTGTCGATGTTTTCTTCCCTGATGGAGAACCCCCCTGCAAGGCGATGTCCTCCGTAATGAATCAGCAGGTTCGATGCTTCCTGCAGGGCCTTGTAAATATTATAGTTTTCACTGCAACGGGCAGATCCCCGTCCTGTTCCTTTTTCATCAATGGAAATCAGATAAACGGGGCGGTTGAAATTCCGGTTGAAACGGGCTGCCACAATGCCGATTACTCCCTGGTGCCATCCCCGGGATGCAAACACCCATACGGGC
>CAYNGH010000053.1:0-18970 GCA_964396845.1 uncultured bacterium
CCCAAATATCATCGAAACAGTATCAGACCACAAACAGAATTGAAACAACTGCCTTCTTCTATGAAAATTTAACAGATCACACATATAAAAAGTAATGACAAGAATTGCAAATACTTGTCATTACTTGAGTTAAAGCTTTTTGGAGGGGGTTTGGGGGAATCCTTTTTCTCGAAAAAGGTTCCCCCGGAAATAAAAAATGAGTAAGTCCTGATTTTTATTGCCGATTGTCATAATACCGTCGGGGTATCAACCCCGACAAGTTCTTTTACAAGGAGTTTTTATGCTGGCTTATGATGTTATCTTGAAGAAAAGGGACGGCCGACAGCTGACCGGTGAACAGCTGGAATACATAGTGGGGGGATATGTCCGGGGAGATATTCCCGATTACCAGATGGCTGCTTTTTTGATGGCGGTTTTTTTCCGGGGAATGACGGATCGGGAAACTTCAGAGCTGACGATGCTAATGGCCCGATCCGGCGAGATGGTGGATCTGTCTTCGATTCCCGGTGTCAAGGTGGACAAGCACAGTACCGGCGGTGTGGGAGATACCACAACCCTGATTTTAGCTCCCCTGGTGGCGTCGGCGGGCCTGCCTGTGGCCAAGATGTCCGGCCGGGGTCTGGGGCATACCGGCGGTACCCTGGACAAGATGGAATCGATACCGGGAATGACTGTTTCCCTTACGAAAAAGGAGTTCACAGACCAGGTCAACAGAATCGGAATTGCAGTGATTGGTCAGACCGCAGACCTGGTGCCGGCGGACCGCAAAATGTATGCCCTGCGGGATATTACCGCCACCATCGACAGCATCCCCCTGATTGCGGCATCCATCATGAGCAAGAAGATTGCCTCGGGTACCGATGCAATTCTGTTGGATGTAAAAACCGGCAACGGCGCCTTTATGAAAGATATAAAAGACGCCCGGAAACTGGCGGAGCTTATGGTCAGCATCGGAAACAGCGTGGGGCGCAAAACCGCAGCCCTCATCACCGATATGAGCCAGCCCCTGGGCACTCACATTGGCAATGCTCTGGAAGTCAAGGAAGCAGTGGAAATACTCCGGGGAGATCACCGGGGGACCCCGCTTTGGGATGTTTCTCTTTCTCTGGGGGCTTATCTTCTGTTCATGGGTGGAGCTGCGGTGAGTCCCGAGGAAGGAAGGGCAAAAATGGAAGTCCTGCTGGAATCGGGAAAGGGCGCCGAGAAACTGGAACAACTAATCGAAGCCCAGAAGGGTGAGCCAAGGGTTGTCCAGAATTTGTCGCTACTGCCTCAGGCAGGACACCAGCTGGAGATTCTATCCCGCAAATCCGGCTTTGTGACGGGCTTTGACACCGAGGGAGTCGGTCACTGTGCATTGCTTCTGGGAGCCGGACGGCGGAAAAAAACGGATCCCGTGGATCCCGCAGTGGGGCTTGTTCTAAAGAAACGGCTGGGGGACAAGGTCGAAAGGAATGAACCCCTTGCCACCATATATGCCAACGACTCATCCCGGGCAAGAGAAGCATCGGAATACTTCACCCGCTCTATCACCATTGACAGCAGTGAGCCCGAGCCAATAAAATTGATCCACGACACGATTCCCCCGACATCATAGAGATACTTGATATATGATATAGGTATGCGGTTTTATGACAGTTCTTTCCCTTGTCTGTCCACAGGCAGGGGACTTTTTTTTTCTGACTCCATGAACATCAGTATTTTTAAGGGATGGTGCAATTTTTCATGGAGGAAAATGAAAGATCAAAGGGAATATGAGTTTCAGGCAAAGATACACTAACTACAATCAAACAGAGGTGATACAATGAGTAATACTGCGACAATCGGTACCGACACGAAACAGATTTATCTGTTCAGAGAAGGCAACAAGGATATGAAGGATCTCCTGGGAGGCAAAGGCGCCAACCTGGCGGAGATGACATCCCTGGGGCTTCCAGTTCCTCCAGGCTTTACCATTACTACAAAGGTGTGCAATCAATATTCAAAGGCAGGCAAACTGCCCGACGGATTGATCGAAGGCATCCGCACTTCCATGGCGGACATTGAGAAACAGATGGGGATGAAATTCGGCGACAGCGAAAATCCCCTGCTGGTATCAGTCCGGTCCGGGGCGAAGTTTTCCATGCCCGGAATGATGGACACTGTGCTGAACCTGGGCCTCAACGACAAAACCGTTGAGGGGCTTATCAAAAAGACAAACAACCCCCGCTTTGCCTATGATGCCTATCGGCGGTTCGTGATGATGTTCGCCGATGTGGTCACCGGGGTTTCCAAGAACAAGTTCGACGAGGTTTTCAAGGAAAGACGGGCTGAGTTAGGCTACAAGTTTGACTATGAGATTCCCGCAGAAGAGCTCAAGAAGATAGTCGGCGATTTCAAGAAGATATACAAGGACTCCCTGGGCAAGGATTTCCCCGATGATGTCTATACCCAGCTTCATATGGCGGTGGAAGCGGTTTTCCGTTCATGGAACAACGAACGGGCCATTATCTATCGGAATCGTGAAGGGATCCCCCACGACCTGGGGACTGCGGTGAATGTTCAGTCTATGGTTTACGGCAACATGGGCGATCAGTCCGGCACCGGGGTAGCCTTCACCAGGGATTCCCAGAACGGCGAGAAAACTGTGACCGGCGACTTTCTCATCAACGCCCAGGGTGAAGATGTGGTGGCGGGAGTCCGCAACACCCTGCCCCTGGACGAGATGAACCGAATTCATCCTCAGCTTTACAAGGATTTCATAGCAATATGTGAAAAGCTGGAGCGCCACTACAAGGATATGCAGGATATGGAGTTCACCATCCAGGAAGGGAAGCTTTTCCTTCTGCAGACCCGTAACGCCAAACGTTCACCCATCGCAGCCATCAAGATTGCCAGGGATATGGTTCACGAGAGCCTCATCACCAGAGAAATGGCAGTTGACCGCATCAGCCCGGATCAGATTGATCTTCTGCTCCACCCTTACTTTGATGAGTCGGAGAAATCAAAGGCCCGGGATGAAGGCAAGATGCTGGCAAAGGGAGTGAATGCATCTCCCGGTGCTGCCACAGGTATGATTGTATTTGAGGCCGATGATGCTATCAGGATTCATGGTGAGGGCAACCCGGTAATCCTGACCCGGCCTGAAACCACTCCTGACGATGCCGGCGGAATGTCGGTGGCGGAAGGAATCCTCACTACCACTGGCGGGCCTGCATCCCACGCAGCGTTGGTTGCCCGTGGATGGGGAATCCCCTGTGTGGTGGGCTGTGAAGCCATCACCGTTGATTTGAGGGCGAAAACCATGACCGTCGGCGACAAAGTTTTCCACGAAGGGGATTATATTTCCCTGGATGGAACCTCCGGCGAAGTTTTCCAGGGCAAAATACCTTCGGTGAAGCCCGAAGAACTTATGAAAGAGGCGCAGGAGATCCTCTCCTGGGCTGATGAAATCCGCCGTCTTGGAGTATATGCCAATGCGGACACTCCCAGGGATGCCACCAGGGCCCGTAACTTTGGCGCCGAGGGCATTGGCCTATGCCGTACCGAGCATATGTTCATGGAGCCGGATCGTCTTCCCATCGTGCAGAAAATGATCATGGTGGCCGGCGATGCGGAAAGAGGCAAACGGGCCATCGACCGCCTCGAGAAGGAACTCTCTGTGGCTGAGCCTGACAAGAAGGCAAACATACAGAAGATCCTCGACGAGCAGAGAAAAGAAACCGGTGAGTCCTGGAACATATACCAGGATTGCCTGTCAAAGTTAGAGCCGATACAGAGGGAGGATTTCTATGGAATCCTCAAGGCCATGGAAGGCAACTGGGTCATCATCCGCTTGCTGGATCCGCCTCTTCACGAGTTTTTACCCAACCGGGACGAACTCCTGGAGAAGGTCATCACCCTGAAGCTGACCGGTGGCGACAAGAAAGAGCTGGAAGAAACCCGGGTCCTGCTGGACAAGGTGACCAAGCTCCACGAGTTCAACCCCATGCTGGGTCTGCGGGTCTGCCGTCTGGGGATAGTGTATCCTTCTCTTTACCGGATGCAGGTGAAGGCCATCATCGAAGCCTCCTGCCAGCTGAAGAAAGAAGGGATCGACGCCAGAACCGAGATAATGATTCCCGGTGTCGGCCATGAAAACGAGATGTTCACTCTGCGCAAGATGGTTGACGAGGAAGCCAGCAAGGTCATGGATCGAGAAGGAGTCCAGGTTGTATATAAAGTCGGCACCATGATTGAGCTTCCCCGGGCCTGCACCAGAGCGGATATTATCGCCGACGAGGAAAAGGGCGCTCAGTTCTTCTCCTTCGGCACTAACGACCTGACCCAGACCACTTACGGCTATTCCCGGGATGATGCTGCTGGAACCTTCATTCCAGTCTATATCGAAACAGGAATCCTGGAGGTGGATCCCTTCCAGAAACTGGACAGGGAAGGGGTTGGCCGGCTTATGAAGATGGCTGTGGAAGAGGGACGCAAATCCTACAGCAAGCTGGAGATTGGCATCTGCGGTGAGCATGGCGGAGAACCCTCATCGGTGGAGTTCTGCCATCTTATCGGCCTCAACTATGTGTCCTGTTCGCCCTTCCGGGTTCCCATTGCCCGGCTGGCGGCAGCCCACGCGGCTATCCGCAACAAGTAAGCAACAACATATACCCCGATATAAAAAGACCGCCTTCTGGCGGTCTTTTGTCATCTGCCCAGAAATTCTGACCCTGGCAGACTGCCGTCTTGCTTTATGGATTTTCTCACCCCTACTGACAAAGCCGTTATCGGGCATCATTGCCAAAGGTTTGTTTTTATTTCTGGGAACCATTGGACGGGAGCCGATGGTATCCCTGATTTTCCCACTGCTGGCCGATATACTTGAAAGCATAGGAGGGGAGGACTTTGGAATCCTCGCTAAAGTTGGAAGGAAGAATGTTTCTATCCTTGAGTGCTCTGATGATTATCTTTCTCTCCTCCAGGGGAAGGGCGGCAAAGTCCTGGGGAGTGACCCGGGAGGGTTGAATCCTGGAGTGGATTTCCTGCATCAGGCTGATAAAATATGAATTGTCCAGAACCGGTTCCGGCAAGGTTTCATCCATGGGGGGATAATCCTCAGACAGGATTCCCCTGAACTTGAGGTGGGAGATTATCATAGCCCTGGAATCATCAGGCAATCGGGCAAAGTCAGCTCGAAGCCTTTCCCGGTGAGGAGTGACCGGAGTGATGACCTGGCCGGTTCTCCACTGGGTACGCTTCATTTTAAAGTTTTCCCAGTCGGCATCATTACTGGGAAGGGACAGGGGAGTGGATATGTTGTTGGCCCACTGTGGAGGCGAGATGGGTTTGTCGGCCAGTCGGGGTGTTTCAAGGGATTTTCCGGCCTGGATGGGAGCGGTTGATTCTACTCTCTGATTCCATTGATACCATTCGTTATAAACCAGTTCTCCGGGATCGATTTTTTCGATGGTTCGGTTTGTTGCACCTTTTTCAATATGGGAGCGGAACCTTTCCCCCTCCTCAATGTCTATTGCCCTTTGTTGATTCAGGTTGACCAGCACCATGCCTTCGAACACTTCAACCCTCTGCTCCCGACGGCTGTCGGTGTCCGCGGATACGGTAAAAACAGTCCCCACCGGCTGGATGGTGTAGTTTCCCGAGGCGACACTAATCCTGCCCGAGTCGCCTTCTTCTATCCAGATTTTTCCCCGGTCCAGGCGGATCATGCCATTGACGGCACTACTCCTGTCCACCCTGAGGATTTCCACCTCGGTTCCCGATGAAAGACGGATGCTGGCGTTGCCGGTGGTGGTGATTACTGCCCGGCTCCCGTCGGTTCTAAGCCGATCTCCGGATCTCAATAGGGCAGTTGTGCCGGGGACCTTCCATACACCCCGGGAACTGACAAAATGTTCCAGGGGGCCTTCTGCGTGGGACAGGATCATCTGATAATCATCAGCAGGCTTCAAAAGGCCGGGAATCATAAATAGTCCCACCAGTATGAGAATAACTGCCGTGGTAATCAGTGCCAACCGGAGAGATGGGGAAAACAGACGGTCAAGGAGATCCGGGAATCGGAAAGACTTTTCCATGGTTTGAATCTTCTGGTCAAGCCTTTCTTTGAACCCCTGGGGAAGAGGCTTCAAAGGCAGTTGGAGGCACATATCCCTGAGCCTTTCTGCCCTTTCATATTCCTCCCGACAGGAAGAACAACTGTCCATATGATCCAGAAGCTCCCTGCGTCGGGATACATTTAGCTCCTGGTCAACCAGCCGGTTGATTAAATTTTTTGCGACCTCGTGGTCCATATTCTTCTCCCCTTCAGGGGGTTCTTTCAAGATATTTTTTTAAAACCGATTGCAGTTCCCGCCTGGCCCGGTGAACCCTTGTCCGTACTGCCTGTTCTTTTAACCCCAGCATTTGGGAAATATCTTCGTAGGAAAAGCCCTCGATTTCCCGCATTACAAAAACCACACGGTTTGCCCGGGAGAGTCCTGCAATGGCTTTTTCGATGGCCCTGTTCAGCTCTTCCCGGTTCAGATGTTTCTGAGGATCCATGCTGTCATCGGCCAGCTCCTTCTGGATTGAACCCTCTGAAGTTTCGATGGAGCTGTTGAGGATCGCCAGGGTTCTTCTGTTGACCTTGAGTCGGTTCAAGGTCTTGTTGACGGCGATCCGATAAAGCCATGTGTAGAATCCCGACTGCTCTCTGAACCGGTTGAGGGATTTAAAAGCCGATAGAAAAGCTTCCTGAGTCAAGTCTTCCGCTTCCCGGGGATCCTTGATCATTCGCAGTATTGTGTTGTAAATCCGACAGGAATAACGTTCCACCAGCTGGCTGAAAACCTGTCTATCACCTAACTTGAACCGGCGGATTAAGTCGCTGTCGGCGGGGAACTGATCCTGGCCCTTGTCCTTTCCTCCTTTTGACATGAAGAGAAGGAAATTTGTTACATCTGCAAATTTTAAACCAAAATCAAAAACCATCTCCCGGAATCTAAAAAACTTATTACCGGGAAGATGGTTGACTGAAACTTGTTTTTTCAGAGTGAGGCTGAAAATTTTACGACTCCCATTGTTGATAGAATCTTTTTTCGCCCCGGACTCTGTATCACCTTTTATTTATGGCCCGTAAGTCCCCGGGCCGGAATCCTGGGTTGGTGAGGGTGAGGGTTTCGGCTGGCTGTCGGGGCCATAGGGTGAGGAAGAAACCGACGGCCTGACCGCAGCAGAACCCGGACCCGAAGGCCGGGCAACTTTCATATCCTGCATCTGCCGGGTGAGCCTTTGTATGCGGTCGTCGGTGTCGGGGTGGGTGGAAAACCAAGTGGCCACATTGCCTCCGTCCCTGCCCTTGCTGATTTTCTGAAGCCGTTCCAGAAATAAGACCATGCCCCATGGGTTGTATCCGGCTTTCCAGGTATAGTATGCCCCGGCATTGTCTGCCTCAAATTCATACTCCCTGGAATAACCCCGATCCAGCAGAAGATGAGCCACTTGGGTTGACAGCTGGACAGCACCGCTTTTCCCCCTGGTTGCCAACTGCAATACCAGGGCAATGCCCAGGTTCCTTTCAAGCTGGCGCATCGAATGACGTTTTGCCGCGTGAGCAATCTCATGACCCAGGACATTGGCCAGCTCCATCTCGGAGATTCCTGAATCCATCAAACCCCTGGTCACATAGACAAAACCGCCGGGCAGTGCGAAGGCGTTGACCATCTTGGTGTTTAAAACCCTGAACTGATAATCCAGCTCCGGACGATCCGAATGCTTTGCAACCTTCAAGCCGATGGAGCGGATTTTATCGAGCCATGCTTTATTGTTATAAACTCCATATTGAGCCTCGATTTTCCGGGCAGTTTCTGTTCCCAGTTCCCTTTCCTGAGAGTCTGAAATCAGCTGAAACTGCTGGGCATAAACTCCCCCGGCAACTGTAGCATTAATAAAAATTAAAAGCAGGACCAACATAATGGTGATCCTGCATTTATTTATTGCTGTCCCTTGAATCATTGTCCGACCTCCCTGATGGGTTGATTACCCTGTGATAAGTTTTGCCTGTACACTATAACAGGTTTCTCCGGGAAAACATTCCCCTTACTTGTCGCAAGGCATCGGGCCGGTATTTCTGTTGTGCCGGGAAACCTTCCCCGACAAGGCTTTGGTTGATGTTCTGGTGATTCCTTTTCAGGAATGATCCTCAACATCCTCATGATCTGCAGGGGGAACATCCTCGTGGTCATCTTCGGTGTCCACCGGCTCCCCGTCAGAGTCGTCAGAGTCCATGTCCATTGGCTCCTCGTGGGTGTCGGCAGGTTCGTCTTCTTTTACTTCACCGTCGGCAGGTTCCTCCAGGTCAGTTTTTTCTTCCGGCTCCAGGGGCTTCCTGACGGTGCGAACCAGCTTGGCGATCTTGCCGATGTTGGTGTCCTTGTATCTGACAGTGACATACTTGCCTACTTCCAGCTTCTTGTCGGGAAGGGCAATCCGTGTGCCTTTGTTGATTATAAAGGTTTCCAGCTGACCCTCGGCGGTTCTGATTTCCAGCTCCCGGATCATGTCGTCAGGATCCTTGGCATCTTCTGTTTTTTCACCCTCGGCAGGCTCACCCTCGGCAGGCTCGCCTTCGGCAGGTTCACCCTCGGCAATCTCACCCTCGGCAGGTTCACCCTCGATGGCGGGGGCCTTTTCTCTGACTGACACGATGAAACCGGAGAAGCTCTTTCCCATAAAGATTCCAGGAATATCAGGGAAGGTCACGTCAGAATACTGGGCAAAAATTATTCCGCCCACAAAGGCAAAGATGATGACCACAATAAGGAGAATACCGTATGCAATTACTCTCTTTTTGTTCATTTTTTTCACCCTTTCAATATTTTTCCGGCAGTTTCTGCCGATTTTTTCTTATCATCAACTGACGGTAATAAATACCGGCAGGGAGGCCTGGTTTGTCAGACTTTTGTCCCGCATTCGGCACAGAACCTGGCTCCCTGGGCCAGCTTCGCACTGCATCCGGGACAAACTCCACCAGGAGATTCCAGAGATTTTCCGCACTCACCGCAGAATTTGCCTCCCACCACCTGGGCCCCGCAGTGGGGGCAACTGACCTTGGGGGGAGCCATGCTCTGGCCACAGTTGGGACAGAACTTTGAACCTTCTGCCACGGGGTTCTGACAGCCGGCGCAGGCAACCATGCGGGCCTGAGGAGTGGCGACTCCTGCCGGCGGTTGAGCCTGCTGGGATACTCCCATGGGTTGTCCTCCCATGGCTCCTGACATGGCGTTTTGCATCATCTGGGGCATCATCATACCCATTCCCAGCCCCATACCTGCATTCATAGGATCACCACCGCCCCCGGAGGGCTTTGCCGCCATATCTCCGATGGCGTTGGCAGTCTTATACTGCATGAACGTGCCCATATCCCCCAGGGCACCCATTTTGGTTCTCTCCTTGAAGGCTTCCTGAACATCTTCAGGGACAGAAACATTGGATATGAAGAAATCACGGATTTCCATTCCATATTTGTCGAAATCTTCCTTGAGCAGGAACTTCATGGCACCGGAAAATTCCACCAGGTTACTGCGGATCTTGAAATAAGTCTTGAACTGGGTCCCCAGGAGATCGTTGAAATGCATCATTATGGCAGACTTGAGATCCCTGGTGACATCATCTTCCAAGACCTCGCCCCGGGTCTTGACCCAGTTGGTAACAAAGAGCATGGGGTCTGCAATTTTTATGGTGTATTCGCCAAATGCCCGCAGGGAAACAATGCCCAACTTTTCATCCTCGAAGTCGATGGGTGTTGGGGTTCCCCACTTGCCCCGGACAACAGAACCGGTGTTGACAAACACAACCTCTGCTGTGAAGGGAGTCTGGCCTCCACTGGTAACCTTGGCAATCAAATCCTTCAGGAATGGAACATTGTTGGTGGTCAGGGTGTGACGGCCAGGATCAAAGGTCCCCAGGGCCCTGCCGTCTTTGTAGAAAACCGCAGTCTGGGACTGATGAACCACCAGCTGGGCCCCGTATTGGATGTCAGCTCCACTCTGGGGCTCCTTGTGGGCAAGGACCTTACCGCTGGGATCCTCATACTTGATTATGTCGATGAGTCTTTTTGAAGCCATGGATTATTCCACCCCCTTGAGAAGTTTCTGACGGCCGTCAATCATCCGGTCGAGATTCTTGACCGCCTTCTCCACATCCCTGAGCCGGGCCTTGGGATTCCCTTCCTCCATATCGAGTGAACCCTCAAGTCCCAGGATGGCCTCGGAAATGCTTTCGATGGAATTTACCATTGTCAGATCATATTCATATATCTGGTCCAGCTCTTGGGTGTCAATCTTTACCGATGCAAATAAAGAGGAATAGCCGTACTCGGCATGCTCGATACGATCCGCCACCTTGTCCAGAAGCTTGGAAACCCGATCCACCTCGCCGATGAGCATAATGTTGCCGGATCTCATCATTTCCTGTCCCGCATCCCCCAGCCTGCTTTTTGCCTCGCCGATGGATCGGGCCATGAATTTTCTCTGAAGCTGATCTGCGTTGCGGGATTGCTCCCGGCTTTTGTATCCCTCAAAACCGGGGATTTTCCGCATCAGCTTTTCCAGCGCGTTTTCCCCGTCAAGGATTTTTTCCCTCAGGTGATCCAATATTTTCCCCTCCCTCTATGTGACCGGTTAAAACATCCGGATTGTTTCTGGATCCGGAGCCAGATTATTCGAAACTGCCTTGATATTGTTTCCCCGGATCCTTCAGGAATCCTGCCCGACAGCAAAAATGGCCACCAAGGCCAGGCAGGAACGTTCTTATTCTTCCTGCAGATTCTTGTTTTTAGAGGATTTGACATTCTCCTGGCTTTCAGAATCCCCGGCTTCGTCAATCCCGTTTTTTCCTCGGGCAATTTGTGATTTTAATATTTCGATTTCCTGGTTCTTTTTACGGATCGCTTCGTCCATCTGGGATATGTGATGCATGTTTTTTTCCAGGGTCTGCTCATGGGTCGATTCCAACTGGGATAACCGCAGGGAAAGGGCGTCCTTTTTCTTGTGAAGCTCAGCAAGTCTTGCCGCCATATCCAGACGATCTGCCTCTGCCTGACGACGGCCCCACTGGGCATCTTCCAGCTTCTCCCTGAGGTTTTCCACCTCCAGAGAATTGTCGCTTTTCTGCTGATCCAGCTGTTCTGACAGCTTGGAGTTGTTCTTTTTTAAATGCTCGAACTGTTCTTCCAGCTGGGAAACCCTGGCCTGGGCTTCGTCCCAGGAGGTCTTGTGGAAATCGTTGGAGGCAGAAAGCTCTTTGATTCTATCATCAAGATTCTGTATCTGTTCCTTGTTGTTCCGGTTCTGCTCCTGTTCCTGAATCAGCCAGGTTTCCACCTGGTTCCGTGCCCGTTTTTCCTCGGATAGAAGGGTTTCCGCCTTCAGCCGATCCTGCTGTTCCCCGTTGAGCCTCTGGCGGGTTTCCTCCAGCAGTGATCGCAACTCGCCGATTCGGGCGATAACTTCACCAGGAGGTACCGGAAGACGGTCAAGATCCCGGCGGGCATCGAGATACCCCTTTTGAACCTTGGCCAGCTCTTCCAAGGCATGGCGAAGCTCCCGCTCCAGCTGACGGCGCTCCCGTTCCCACTGGATCCTGACCCGGTCAAAATATGACAGGGGAATATAATCCCCAAAGCTGGAATTGCCCATGCCACAGCTCTTACGGCGGATACTGGCACGGCGGGGCCTGTCTTTGAGGACGCCCCGGACTTCCCGGAGAAAATTTTTTTCACAGTCCATGTTTTTTTTCATAAGAACCCCCCACAGCGGTGAACATGATTTCGCCGCATCTTTATTAATACCCTTCCGGGAGAATCAGCCCCGGATCATCGTCAGTTCTGCATGGAACGGGGCCAGTTGACTATTTCGATTTTCTGGGGCCAGGTGGTCCTGATATCTGTGACCCGGACTTCCATCCTGTCCGATGCGTCCACCGGGGAAGGATTTACTGCCTGGGTGAAGATAGGTGTCACGGCGTTGAGCAACAGGGCAAAAGCTATGACCGTGAGAATGAATTTGGTGTAGCTGTCCACTTCCAGTTTCATGATTCTCCTCCAGAATAATAAGATTTTATATCCATATATGTTAATAACTAACGGGAAATTTCCTGTATGGTTTGACTTTTTGACTGCCGGGGCAGGTTATTTATAAAGCCTGTATAATATCAACCAGAGATTTTAGTAAAAATTACCGCCGGGACCTGCCCAGGGGACAAGAGTTACTCAGAGTTGAGCTTAGATAGATGAGTGTTTTTTGCAAACCCAAATATCATCGAAATAATATCTGACCACCAATAGAATGGAAACAAATGTCTTCTTCTATGAAAATTCATCAGATCATGCAAAAAAAGTAATGGTAAGAATTGCAAATGCTTGTCATTACCTGATTTGGGGATTTTTGAGGGGAGGCGGGAGAAGCCGGACTTGGCAGGTGACGCAGGTGACATTGAAACTTGACTTGAATCAGCCCGATGATGGACGATTACCGAGAAATTCAATCCCGACTCATATCCCCCGGTTTTAAACCGGGTCATAAAAACGGTTTCCCCGAAAACAAAAATGAGTAAATCCTGAGGGGAGTTGAATCGATTGTGGAGGATTCCGCAGACTTTATTTTATATAATATCAGGGAAGTGAAAGACAGGATAAAACTGGCCGCGGGCAGGGCAGGGACGGACCCCGGAAGCATAACTCTGATGGCAGTGAGCAAGACCCACCCGGCAGAATATATTGAAACTGCTCACAGGGGAGGGATCTCAGACTTCGGCGAGAGTTTTGCCCAAGAGGCCAAAGAAAAGGTGGATCAGGTGGATCTTCCGGTAAAATGGCATTTTGTGGGCCACCTGCAAAAAAACAAGGTTCGCCCGGTGGTGGAACGCTTTGATATGATCCAGTCGGTGGACTCCATGGGGCTTCTGGCAAGGATAGACAAAGTCGCCCGTCAACTGGGCAAAATCATGGAAGTACTCCTGCAGGTAAACCTGACCGGGGAAGAGAGCAAATATGGTCTTGACCCCGGGGATGTGAAGGAAATTCTTGGCCGGGGGGAAACCCTTGAAAATGTGAAGATTCAGGGATTGATGCTGATCCCTCCATATTATGATGATCCATGGAAGAACCGGGGGAATTTTGCGGCAATGAGAGAACTGGCCCAAGAGATTGACCGGCAGGGTTATGCCAATTGGAGCAACCGGTACCTGTCCATGGGAATGACCGATGATTTCGAAGTGGCCATCAGCGAAGGGTCCAACATGATCCGGGTGGGAAGGGCCATTTTCGGAACAAGAAGGAGGAAATGAAATGTCCTCGGGTATATTTGGCAAGGTTAAGAAATTTTTTGCAATGGAAAGCGATGAACTGGAGTTTGACTCTGCTCAGTCCCTGGAGTTGCAGAGCATTGCGGACAGTCAGCCGGGCTACTCCAGAGAACAGTCCCAGGGGCCTCCCATAGCCCCGTCCCTTCCCAAGGGAGCTGCCAGAAAACAGGAGATAGTGGTCTTCCAGCCGGGAACTTTTAACGAAGCCCAGCAGGTAGCCGAGCATATAAAGGCCCACAAGGTTGTGGTGATAAATATGAAACGTACCGACAAGGATCTGTCCAAGCGGATCATTGACTTTCTGTCGGGGATTAACTATGCTGTTGACGGCCATGTTCAAAAGATTGCCGACAATATTTTTCTGTTTGCCCCTGCTCATATCGAAGTCACCATGGTTGATGAGGCGGAGTCCTCGGTTACCGGAGAGCCCCTGTTCTCCCGTCGGTAACAGGAAATCACCCCGGAAGTGCCGATTAATCCTGTGATTACTCCGGTTCTTCTGTTTCAGACTATTCAGGAATTCAACTGCATAAATGGAAAAACAGTCCACAAAACCTGACAATGACAACAACCTCCGGCATAATTCGGGAATGGAAGTCGCATATCTTCTCATACTTGTGATGCTGTCTGGGATTCTGTATTTTGTTTACCTGGGTGAGATGGCTCTGTGGGACACCGATGAAGCTCTATATACCCAGATTGCCCGGGAGATGCAACAGTCGGGGGATTACCTGTCCACCACATGGAACCGGGAGCCATGGTTTTGTCATCCTCCCCTTTATTTCTGGATGACTGCCCTGTCGGCCCGTTTTCTGGGATGGACTGAATTCTCAGCCCGGCTTCCATCGGCGCTGTTTGGCATCTTTACTGTGATACTGGTTTATTTCCTGGGGAAACTAATATTCAACCGGGAAACCGGCTTTCTGGCAGGACTCATCACCGCCACTACTCTGCAGTTGTGGCTTCAATCCCGCATGGCCATACTGGATATGCCCTTTCTTTTTTTTGTCACCCTGGGAGTATATTTCTTCTACCGGGCTTGCCAGGGACAACAGTCTTCCTGGTGGTTTCTGGGGTTCTGGGCTTCCTGCGGGCTGGCAGTGCTGACCAAAGGCCCCGTGGGACTTGTTCTGCCTCTGTTTTTTGGGGCTTGCATCATCGTAATCAAAAAGCGATGGGACATTATCGGGAAGATTTTGCTCAATCCGGGAGTCATTCTATTCTTGCTTATATCCGTTCCGTGGTTTCTGGGAATGGCCCAGGTGTATCAACAGCCTTTTATCGAACAGGTATTCGATTATTTTTTTCTGGCCCGAATATTTGAGCCGGTCATGAATCAGGGAGGGAGCTGGTATTATTATATCCCCTTTTTCCTGGCAGGTTTTCTTCCCTGGACAGCATTTCTGCCCTTCACCCTTTATGGTCTTGTCAAGGGTTTTTCTGATGAGCGATCCCGCCTGCTTCTTTTGTGGACTGCCGGCACTTTTATCATGTTCTCGTTGGCCGGGACAAAGCGTCCCAACTATATCCTGTTTTTGTATCCTTATCTTTCCATCGCCATGGCATGGATCGTGGTTCAGTGTTTCAGGGGCGACAATTTCAGAAGGGCTTTCCGGTGGTCCCTGACGGGTTTTTCTCTCTCGGCGGTAATGGTCATCATTGCCTTCGGCTTTGCTGCCAGGTTTTATTATCCCCAATACTGGGAGATTTACAAGGCCGACCTGACTCCCCTGGGAATCTCTGTTATTGCCGGGGGAACGGTGACCCTTGTCCTGGCCTTTCTGAATCATCAGCGGGCTTTTTACTCGGTGGTGGCTGTAACCTGTGTCGTCTTGCTGATGCTCATATCATATACTCCCCTGGTGGAGCATTTACGCCCGGAGCCCCGCATCGGCCATGCTCTCAGGGATGTGATTGAGCCGGGAGAACGGCTGGTGATGCGGGGGAATTTTGGCAGGCAGTTTTCAATCCTGTATTATTCAGAAACCTATGTCAATTTTTATCATTCCGAAGATGACCTGGTCCGGGCTTTGAATGCAGGGCCGGTATCTTATGTGGTTCTTCATCGTGAGGAATTCGACCGCATCCGTGATCAGCTGACAGCTCCCATAAGAGAGGTGAAGACGGATCTGGGGTTGATTCTCTTTATGACAAATCCCGACACACCCCATGCAGAATCAAGACACCCTAAATCCTGAGGTAATGTCGATAAAGGGTTTTTGGGGTTATTTATCGAATAAAAAAAGGCTGTTTTCCATTATACATAGCTGATGAACAGGCTAACGAACACTATTTTTTAAGGACTGAGAAGATTTGAGCAGCACAATGCAAAAGACTGAAAAGGTTATACTTATCGACGGAAACGGTCTTGCCTACCGGGCTTTCTATGCCCTTCCCCCGTTGAAGACATCCCAGGGAGAGCCGGTAAATGCCGTTTATGGTTTTACCAACATGCTCCTGAAAATCCTGGAGAGAGAAAGGCCTGACTATATCGGGGTAGCTTTTGACAAATCCAAACCCACCAAACGGCTGGAAGAGTTTGACCAGTACAAGGCCCATCGGCAGAAGATGCCCGAGGAGCTTCAGCGTCAGATGCCCATCATGGAGGAAGTGGTGGAGGCATTTAATATCCCGGTTTTCCATATTGACGGCTTTGAAGCCGATGACTGCATAGCCACCCTTGCAGTTGAGTCAGAGGCGAGGGGGTTTTCTGTCAAGATTTACTCCGGGGATCTGGACATGCTTCAGCTGGTTTCGGATCTTACCCGGGTTGTCACCACACGCCGGGGAATAAGCGATCTGGTAGTGTATGACCGGGAGATGGTTCGCAAGCGCTATGGCATCAATCCATCCCAGCTGGTGGATTACAAGGCCCTGGCTGGAGATTCGTCGGATCACATTCCCGGCATCCCCGGCATTGGCGAGGCCAGCGCATCCAAGCTGTTGAACCAGTTTGAAGATATCGAAGAGATGTACCTGGAGTCGGCCCGGATTCCATCCCGCTGGAGAAAACAGATTCTGGAAAACCAGGACCGGGCTTATCTCTCCAAAAGGCTGGCATCCCTGCACAAGGAACTGGATCTGGGGCTTGACTGGGAAAAGATGAAACATACCTCCTTTAACCGGGAGATGATAAAACGGCTTTTCATCCGGCTGGAGTTCAAGACGATGCTCAACAAGCTGGGCTTCAAGGACGAGGAGTTAGAAGAAATTCAAGAGATAGTAGTGCAGATTGTCGGCAAGGATGAGGATCTGGACACTATGCTGGATAACCTCAAGTCTGCGGGAGCTTTTTCCATGGTATGGATAGACAACGAGGAGGGAGATCTGGTGGGACTGGCCATAGCCCAGGGCGCTAACAACGGCTACTACTTCCCCTTCATCCTGCCGGAACAGCTCAATATTGCCTCAACATTCGGCATATCCATATTCTCCCGGGACAGGATTTTTCACGAGATGAAACCCCTGCTGGACAACAAGGATATCAGGAAGTATGTTTACGATCTCAAGGACGGGATTCGCTTCTTCAAGCGGAGTGAATACTTCACCGGCAACGGGTTTTGTGATATGGACATAGCCGCGTTCATGCTGGAACCCGATAATCCTCCCCGCTCCATGGAGGCGGTTCTTTCCCGATATACCGACTTCATCCCCAAGACCCTCAGCGAGATTGCTCCTCCCCAGAAGGGGCGAAAGAAAGCGAAAGTCGTGGAGATTCCTCTTCAGGATCTCACCTTGTTTCTGGCGGGACGGGCTGTCCGTCTGAACAATATGGGCCCCCGCATGGAAAAGGTTCTGTCCCAGAAGGGGTTTATGGAATTTTATCGGGATGTGGAGGCACCTCTGACCATACTGCTGTCAGCTATGGAGGCTCGGGGTGTTACCCTGGATCGTAATGCAATTCAGGAAGAATCCGACAAGCTTCAGCAGGAGCTGGACGAGATTTCTGCCTCCATATACGCCGATGCAGGACAGGAGTTTAATATCAATTCCACCCGCCAGTTAGGGAAAGTGCTTTTTGAAGACCTGAAACTGACCGGGGCAAAGAAGACCAGCACCAGCTATCGTACCGATGCTGAACTGTTAGGAAAACTCTCGGATCAGCATCCGATAATTGACAAGGTTCTCAAATACCGGGAAGTGTCCAGAATAAAATCAACCTTTGTGGATTCCCTGATGTCACAGTCAGATCCTGAGTCGGGAAAACTACGGTTGAAATTCAATCAGAACGGTTCATCCATGGGCAGGCTGACCACTGTATCTCCCAATATTGCTTCTCTGCCTGAACACCTCTGCCGGGTGTTTGTTCCCTCGGACCAGGATCGGATATTCCTGGAATTTGAGTATCCATATCTTGATATTCAACTGCTTCTGGCCTTGTCCCAGGAACATGGTATTCTGGAACGTTTTGCCGGCGGTGAGGATCTTATCCGACTGATTGCCGAGGCCCTCTTCGATCTGCCTATGGATCAGATTAATGCAAGGCACGAACTGATTGCCCGGGAAGTCATATACGGTTTCATTCACGGGGTGTCCAGCCTGGCCCTGTCCCAGAAACTGGACATCAAGCGCAAGGAGGCCAAGGAGTATCAGGAAGCCCTCACAGAAAAAATCCCCGGAATCGGGAAGTTTTTTGAACGGCTTGTCAGTGAAGGCAGGAAGAATGGCCATGTCATTTCCCTGGCCGGAAGACGGCGGGAGCTTCCCGCCATTGACAGCCAGAACAAGGGACAAAGACTGGGCGCAGAGAGAACAGCTCTGCAGTTTGCCATTCTGGGAGGCGTCAATGATCTGATCAAGAAGACCATGGTGGAATATCTGGAAAAGATCCTGCGGGGTCACCGGGATATTCACCTGTTGATTCAGACGGGAAACATTTTTCTTTTTGAAACCCGGAAGCGCAGAGCAGAGAAGTATTCCAACCAGATAAGGGAAATTATGCTTTCCATGGCAGGAATGGAAAAACCTCTGGTGGTAAAAATCCGGGAAGGAAATAACTGGCACGACATGAATCTGAAAGAGTTATAATATCAACCCCCCGGTGGAGTGTCCTCCGGGACGAAGACGATTGCAGCTTAGACTGACGGGAAAGGAGATTTCTAATGGACAACAATCAACTGGAAACCAACAACACGGAGCAGAGCCACGAAATGGCCTCCCACGAGGATTATGAAAAGAGTTTCAAAAAAATCAACCGGGGAGATTATCTCATCGGCACCGTTGTAAAAATCGAAAGCAATGGAGTTTATGTGGATGTAGGCTATAAGCAGGAAGGGTTCATTCCCCTAAACCAGCTGGCCCATACGCCGGTGAGCAACCCCGAGGAAGTTATTTCCGTGGGCGAAGAACTGCCCATTGTGGTCCTCAAGTGTAATGATATGGAGGGAGGTCTGATCCTCTCCAAGAAACGGGCTGACCTGGAAACTGCCTGGAGAAAGGTAACCGAATCTTACGGTGATGGCAGTCCGGTGACAGCTACAGTGGTTGAGGCAGTTAAAGGCGGACTGTTGGTGGATCTTGGTTTGCGGGGTTTTGTGCCGGCAAGCCAGGTGGATCTGAGGCCGGTCAAGGATCTCAACGATTATGTGGGTGAAGCCCTGACCCTGAGAGTCATCGAACTTGATCGCTCCAGAAGAAAGGTGGTCCT
>CAYNGH010000054.1:0-18917 GCA_964396845.1 uncultured bacterium
AATACTTTTTCACGAAAAAGTTTCCCCCGAAAATAAAAAATGCGTAAGTCCTGTAATAAGAAAGCCATCTTGAATGATTGAAAAATTCCGGCAATTCTGGAATCGAAGAACCCTCAAGGATTCAATACTCAGGGTTCTGCTTTTGCTTTTTATAATCCACCTTGTGGGGATTCTGCCCACAGAATATGTGTTCCGATCCCCTGGGGGATGCCGGGATGTATCGGAGTTGATCCAGGTGACGGGAGTAAAGAAAATCAGCTACCATGGCAATTTTTATCTCACCTCTATATACAGCGAAAATGCCAATGTATATCTTCTGCTTCTGGGGATGCTTAATTCCCAGGCACAGCTGGTGCCGAAGGAAAAGAATAATCACGAAGAACTCCGCCAGGAAGAGATGGATTTTATGGCCCATGAAATGAAAATGAGCAAGTTCTTTGCCTCCATCTCAGCCCTCAGGGCTCTGGGGTATGATATAAAAATAAATAAAACTCCCCTGACAGTTTATGAAATTACCCAATGGAGCAAGGCCCGGGGTATTCTGGAAATCGGCGATGAAATCCTTGAGGTGGAAGATGAAACCCCTGAGAATGTTGATGCCCTGAGGATAGTGATAAACTCTTACCGACACAGGGAAACACTGAATATGACAGTTAACCGCAAAGGCGAAATAAAAACTTTACAAGTACCCTTAACCAGGAAAGATAAAAGAACAGTTGTTGGAATATTCACACGATCCACCATTGAATCCACCAACCTTCCCCCAATAATAAACATCGACAACGAAAACATCATCGGTTCATCGGCAGGGCTGATGTTTACCCTGGAAATAATGCGCCGGGTATCGGGCATCGATTTTTCCGGTGGGTACAAGATTGCCGGTACCGGGGCCATCGATGAAAACGGAATCATATACCCCGTTGATGGCGTTGATCTCAAGGTGTTATCTGCCGAAAGTGAAAAAGCAGATTATTTTCTGGTGCCACGATACAATTATGATATTGCAGTAAAAACCGCCAGAAAAATCAAGGTAATTCCTGTTGACAACCTTCAGGACGCTCTGGATTTTTTAAAATCGATAAACTCCACCGCCTCAGTGGATGATTATGAACCGACCCTCAAGATCAGCGACAAGATGGAACCAGTCAAGCTTTAAACTCGGCAACGAATCAGAAACAATGAAAGAATCAGCTATCAAGCTGAAATTCTGCAGAAGCATACAAACAGAAGCCTTTATCATTCTCATCTGTTTCGATTCATCAAGGAAATTTTTTTTATTTTTTCCATTCCTTGGCAGGGAAGAGAAAATTTTTAGATAATATATCATAATATTTATTTCGCATTAGCGTAAAAGGCAGGTTTAATATGAACAAGATTTTAGTAATCAACACTGGCAGTTCTTCTCTAAAGTTCAGTCTTTTTGACGAGGAAAGCCTTGATCTTCTCTCCAGCGGTATTGTGGAGAGAATCGGCGAGGATGAACCCTCTTTTACCCACAAGGTTAACGGAAAAAAAATCCAGAATAAAGTAAAGGCATCCAATCATCAGGAGGCTTTTCAGGTGGTCATTGACGACCTGTTAAATAAAGAACACGGGCTTCTTTCCAGTATCAACGAAATTATGGGAGTCGGCCACAGGGTGGTACATGGCGCTGATACTTTTTCCGGCACTGTAATGATAAACCAGTCAGTCATCGAAAAAATGGAGGAATGTATTCCCCTGGCGCCTCTTCATAATCCTCCAAATCTCATGGGAATCGGTGCAGCCCGGAAACTCCTCCCTGAAGTACCTCACGTGGGGGTTTTCGACACTGCTTTCCACCAGACCCTTGAGCCGAAGGCTTATCTATACGGCCTTCCTTATGAGCTATATGAAAAGCACCGAATCCGTCGTTACGGTTTTCATGGCACTTCACACAAATACGTGTCCAGAAAGCTGTCCCAGATTCTGGATAAACCCCTGTCACAATTAAAGATTGTCACCTGTCATCTTGGAAACGGCTCCAGCATTGCTGCCATCGACGGGGGAAAATCCGTTGACACCACCATGGGTATGACTCCCCTGGAAGGGGTTATGATGGGAACCCGTTCAGGTGACATGGACCCGGCAATACCCATGTTCCTTATGGACAAGGAAAATATGTCCGCCCAGGATGTTGACAGGCTTCTTAACAAAAAAAGCGGAGTGCTTGGCCTGTCTGGAGTTTCCAACGATTTCCGTGATCTCTGGGAAGCCTCGGATAAGGGACACCGACGGGCTCGGCTGGCCCTTGAAGCCTACAGCTATCGGATCAAAAAATATGTAGGGGCCTATGCTGCAGCTATGGGAGGAATCACCGACATCATCTTCACCGCTGGTATCGGAGAGAGGGATCCCGGAGTCCGGGAAATGGTCTGCACAGGTCTTGAGTTCATGGGTGTGGAATTTGACAGGAAAACCAATGAAAACAAGAGGGATCAGGGGTTAATCAGCAACGGCAATTCCAGAGTGCGAGTATGGATAATACCTACCAATGAAGAACTGATGATTGCCCAGGAAACCAGAGAGCTGATTGCAGAAACAGTTAACGCATAAAAGCAGATATAATTCTGCTCAGTCAGGCCTGGTTCCTAATCCTGACCATTAAATATTTTGAAGCCCGGCAAACGTGAATGACTGCCGGGCTTGCTGACTTGTGGCGGAGAGGGAGGGATTCGAACCCCCGAAGGAGGTTATTAAGCTCCTTACTCGATTTCGAGTCGAGCGCTTTCGACCGGACTCAGCCACCTCTCCGCATTATAAAAAAATCTCTCATAATCTGCGCCGTTTCATCCTCCATCACCCCTGGTGTCACCTCTACATCATAGGCGTAAGGGGGACGGTTTATCTTGAAATTATTCAAAAAACCCATTCTTAAATCCGGCGCTCCATAAACCACCCGCTTGATTCTTGATTCCAATATGGCCCCGGTACACATCATACAAGGCTCCAGGGTGCAATAAAGAGTACATCCCGTAAGCCGCCAGTTTTTCAGCTTCCTGCAGGCTTTCTCGATGGCTTCTATCTCACCATGCCGAGTTGGCAAAAACCTGCCTTCTTTGCGATTGTGGCCACGGCTGATAATATTACCATCTTTAACCACCACTGCACCCACGGGTACTTCACCTGCTGAAAAAGCCCGTCGTGCCTGGGCAAGGGCTTTTCTCATAAACCATATATCGTTGTCGAATATCTCCATTATGCCTTTTTTGGGGATTATGTCCGGAAAATTTAAAAACGCGTCCGGGAGGATTCGAACCTCCAACCTTTTGCTCCGGAGGCAAACGCTCTATCCTTTGAGCTACGGACGCAGGTTCCTTAATAAAATACCCGACTTGCTTTAAACCAATGCCCAAAAAATCAAAGTGGGCAGGCCGGTTTTATTTCCACAATCTATTCCGATGACCCGGAAATAAACGAATATAACACAAGTCATCTGGATTATGGTGTATCCTGCTCATTCAACACTCCAGGCCCAATTCCTCCCATGACCGAATAACTGGCAAAAGTATGTTGCTGATCCCTAAAAATTTATAAATGGTTTACTCATATTTATTATTCCATTCTTTACAAAATGGTAACACTGTTTAACATAACAGAAACAAAATTTTACTGCCTGCATGATATAATAAATCTTGGATGAGGAAAATAATTGTATTATGTTGGAGGATGAATAATGGAAGTAAATAGTTTTAATGCAAATGAATATCCGGTTATTAAATATCAGGGAACTTCTCCAAAGTGTGGTGATACATATGAAAAGATGAACACACTTGCTAATGAGGATCGGTTTTTTAGTGGAAATTCGGGTTATGAAAAGAATTTTATTGGTGGCAGTTACTATCCGGATAATTTCCTGGGCCCCATAGTTGATGCTGGTTCTACAACTCTTGTTGGAACCATTGCCGGAGCAGTTTTAGGCGGAGTTAAATGCGGCGGAGTTCTTGCCGGAGTCGCCGGAGCGATAGTAGGTGGAGCCGTGGGTTTTGGAGTAGGAATGCTCATAGTCAACCATAAGTTTAAAAGATAACCCATTAATAAAATGTAGATATTATCAGTTAAATATAAAAAAATGCATCCAATTACAATTAATCAAAAAAACCCGCCGATCTCTTGAAATGGCGGGTTTTATTGGAAGCGCCCGAGTGGATTCGAACCACCGACCTACTGATTCGTAGTCAGGCGCTCTATCCGCTGAGCTACGGGCGCAAAAGAGGCTTGGCGGAGAGGGTGGGATTCGAACCCACGGTAGGCGTTTAAGTCACCTACAGACGCTTAGCAGGCGCCCGCCTTAAACCTACTCGGCCACCTCTCCAAAGCTTTCATATTTTATCACAAATGATTTTTTGGGTCAATAGCAGTATTTAAAAAAGCCGGTTATTCATCAGGAATAGGAATGCACCGATGCTTCTGTATCTATGTTGTCCTTACGCAAACGAACCGGCATCACTATGTAGATGTAACTGTCCCTTCGGGGAGAATTCAACATGACCGGCATTACAGGACTGTTAAGGAGAACCCAGATAAAATCATCAGTCATCACATTCAAGGCTTCCATAAAATATTTTCCATTAACTGCAAGGGCAATGGGATTTCCTTCAAATTCCTGAACAGAAACCTCTTCATAGGCATCCCCCATATCCACTGAATTGGCCATAAGCTTTAAACTATCCCTGGATATCTCCATCCGCATGAGATCCGGCGAGTCTTTGTCAGAAGCCATAATAAGCGCCCTTTTTACGGCATTTTGAAGCCTGGCCCTTTCCACCAGAACCTTGATGTCTGTTGAACGGGGAATCACCACTTCGTAATTGGGAAACTTGCCGTCGATTATCCGGGAAAAAATGTTGGTATGATCAAAGGATAAGAACACCTGACCTTCTGACAGGGTAAAATGAACCGGGGTTTCTTCCTCGGAGAGAAGTCCCAGAATCTCTTTTATTGACCGCTGGGGAATAATCACGGAAAATTCCCCTGAGGGTGGTTCATCCAAAGGTTCAACTGCCTTTACCAGACGTCGGCTATCTGTAGAAACTGTCATCACTCCCGATTCGTCCGCGGTTACATGAACACCGGTCAGAGCAACCCTTTGTTCTTCCATGCCTGCAACGGCAATAATCACATTTCTGAGCATTTCCTTCAAGGTACCCTGGGGCATGGAAAAAATCATGTTGTCTGAAGGCTTTGGAAGAATGGGAAACTCTTCCACATCTCTTGTATTGATATGATATTTGGATTTAACCGTGGTAAGCTCCAGAGATCCTTCACCGCCATATTCAAGAGTAACCCTGTCTTCCATTATCTGACCCACCAGGTCAGTAATAATTCTTGCCGGGACACACACGGAACCTTCCTCTAAAATATTGGCCTCAACCCGGCATTCGATTCCAAATTCAAGATCCGTGGTGGAAAAAGAAACCTTCCCGCCCTTTTCTGTCCTGATGAGGACATAACTGAGTATGGGAAGAGGTGAACGAACGCTGGCTGCTTTTATTGTCTTGGCAAGGGCTGTTTCAATTACCTTTTTTCCGAATTCGATTTTCATGTTATTCTCCTTGACAATTTATAATTTATCCCCACTGTACTTCTACTTACTATTTATTATTTATATAATAAAACAGTAGTATTAGTAGGGGGCTGTTCATATGTGGATATATTAAAAAGATCCTTACATGATAAGGTTTTTATTAGATTTACTCCTGTGGGAAAACTGTTGATGGTTTTCCCTGGGCATGGTTTTTTTCCCCAGGGGTAGAAATGTCTGTTTAACATTCTGTGGATATTAATTAGTTTTTCCACTTGATTTCCACACTTTCTCAACATGCTTATTCACATGGGTTAATTAAAAGATTATTGATGTTTTCAATGTCGGTTTTAATTAAAGGACTTTTTCGATTTTTTCTGATTTTTCTGCAGGCATGCATAATAGTGGTATGATCCCTGCCTCCGAAAGCCTTGCCTATGTCAGGATAGGATGCTCCCACCAGTTCCTTGGCAAAAAACATTGCAATCTGCCTGGGGACAACTAATTTTTGTTCCCGGCAGGTTCCTAACATGTCGCCGATTTTTATCTGGTAGTAATTACAGACTCTCTCCTGAATATATTTGATGGTCAGGTGCTTGGGTTTTGTATCGGGGATTATATCCTGCAAAGCTGACTGGGCAAGGTCCATGGATATGGGTTTTTTCATCAGTGAAGAAAAGCATACCACCCGGTTTAATGCGCCTTCTAACTCCCGGATGTTGGAGGGAATCATCTCGGCAATGTAGGATATGACTCCAGGAGGCACCAGGATACCATCCATCAGGGTTTTCTTATTTAGAATGGCAATTCTTGTTTCAAGGTCCGGCTGGGAAATGTCGGCGATAAGACCCCATTCGAAACGGGATCTGAGCCGGTCTTCAAGGGTTGGAATATCCTTTGGAGGACGGTCTGAGGTTATAACTATCTGGGACTTGGCCCCATGGAGTTCATTGAATGTATGAAAAAATTCCTCCTGAGTCGATTCTTTGTTCTTGATAAACTGGATGTCGTCAATCAGCAGTACATCAACATTGCGGTATTTTCCCCTGAACTGTTTCATTTTCTTTTCAGTGATGGATTCGATCATGTCATTCATGAATTTTTCCGTGGATACATAAACCACCCTGGCCCCGGGGTTTGAATCGATGACCCTGTGGCCTATGGCGTTGATGAGATGGGTTTTGCCCAGTCCCACACCGCCGTATATAAACAAGGGATTGTATGCAAGGGCTGGAGCTTCCGCCACAGCCTGGGCGGCGGCAGCTGCAAAACGGTTTCCACTGCCCACGATAAAATTATCAAAGGTATAGTTGGGATTAAGGAATTTGACAACCTCTGGGTTGTCCATGACCTTGACACAGGGCGTATTCCTGGGAGTATGCATGTTTGACGGATCAGCAGATATGACCGGTTCATCTGAATATGTCCGGTTAACTCTGCCTCCTCTGTTGTTAACTGTCATAAGCATGTTTATTTCTAATCCAGTTTTTTTCTTGAATATATCTTCAATGGATCCCATGTAACGATCCAGGTGATCCCTCTGCCATGACTTTTCAAGAGAAAGCTCCAGGGTGTTGGAATCCCGGATTACAGGCTTTATATTCTTGATGATGGTTTCATATGTGAGCTTATCAACTGCTTTTTCAATCAAGTCAAAACAGTCATACCACATGGATTCGGCCTGTTTCTGATTGATATGCTGCAAAGGCATGTGGATTTTCTTCCCTTCTGAGTATTAATAATTAATAAAAACTGTTATCATATCACCTTCCTGTAAGCATTTCACCAATAGCCTGATTCTAATATCCAACTTTAATTCCTTTTTAATTCTTTTCCACATATCCACAGAATCTATATTTTCCCTGTGGATAACTTTTTTCATGTTGCATGAAGATGGGAAAAATTAATTTGTTAAATATTTATTACATGAAGTTATCCACAATCTTTCCACACCGAATCAGGTCATAAATGTTACCCTTAGAAGAACCTTCTCTATGAAGGGGATCATGATTTCAAGCGGGTTCCGGTATCTTCCTTTTGAAAAAAACATAATTATTTTTTTTCAATTTAAATTTCCTGTGGATAACTTTATTACAAATATTCTTGTTTGGATATATACATGTTGAATAATTATAGTGAATAATTGTAATTATTATACATGTACATGGAATCCATGGAAAAAAATACCATGCAGACCTTGTATAAAGATAAATCAGAAGTGCGGGGTAAAAAATTTAATGCAATTTCTGGGTGGGAAATTTCCTGTGGATATGCCGTGGTGTTCTGATTTTTTACGCTGGGATACTGGAAAATTCAGGTTTCTAACCTGGCCGGATACTGACGGAATGGAAGGTTTTTATTTTTTAGCCGGGAAATATCCGGAAACGTCTTGACATTGAACGGGGCTAATGAGTATAATACAAAAAGCCATCCCGGTGTATATTAATTATGTAATGAACAATGGAAGGTTTTTTCAAGATACCAGAAAGAGGTAGTGGAACATAAATGAAAAGGACATATCAACCAAAAAGAAGACAGAGGAAAAAAGAACACGGCTTTCGCAAGAGAATGAGCACCGGCAGCGGACGCAACATTATCAGGAAGCGTCGCTCAAAGGGCAGGTCAAAGCTCAGCGCTTAGTTTATCAATGGACCAGGCTGAAGGTAAGAAAAGACTTTGAACAGGTATTTGACCAGGGCAGGATGGTTAAAAATTCTGGATTTGTAATATACACTGCCCCTGGAAGATACGAAGGCCTGCGGATTGGAATATGCGCCGGAAAGTCTTTAGGGAATGCTGTCAAAAGGAATCGATTAAAAAGACAGATCCGGGAGATAATAAGGCAGCTGAAAAAAGAATGCGTCAATCGTGATATGGTGATTATTGCCAGGAAAGGCATTCTTGACAAGGATTTTAGCTATATGAAACAGTCCCTGGAGGTGCTTGTATCCAGGGCCCTGGCACAATGAAGAGCATTGCCATTTTTTTAATCAGGATTTATCAGTTCTTTTCCCGCCTTACTCCGGGTGTATGCCGGTTTATCCCCACCTGTTCCGACTATACCAGGGAAGCTCTTGAAAAGTACGGATTCTGGAAGGGCATTTATCTTGGCATGAAAAGAATCAGCCGTTGTCATCCCTGGTCAGCTGGTGGTTACGATCCTCTCGAATAATCCGGGAGGTCGTTCAAAAGGAGGAAATTTTTGGCTGGAATCAGCGATGCTTTTATCAGTTATATGATGAGTCTTCTTGATTATTTCAAGAGTTTCACCGGTAATTACGGCTGGGCGATAATTCTCTTTGCTGGGCTGGTAAAGGCGGTTCTGTATTATCCCACTCAATCTCAGTACAAGTCAATGAAAGAGATGCAGAAGGTTCAGCCGGAGCTGAAAAAACTCCAGGATCGATATAAGAAAGATCCTCAGAAGCTCCAGATGGAACAGATGGCTCTTTTCAAGAAGCACAATGTAAATCCCATGGGTGGATGCCTGCCTATTATTATCCAGATGCCCATTCTCATCGGGATTTTTGCCACCATCAGGAAAATGGCTGAACTGGGAAAGTTTGCCAATGAAACCTTTCTCTGGATTGGCGGGCCCCTGTCGAATATTTATCCCCGGTTGTTTGGCGAGAGCCTTGCCAGGCCAGATATTCTGCTTCTTTTGATTTACGGGGTCAGCATGTTCTTATCCCAGAAAATGACCACCACCCAGACATCCGATGAAGGTACCCAGAAAATGATGACCACCATTATGCCGGTCATGTTCACCTTCCTCCTGTGGAGGTTTCCTGCTGCCCTCATATTATACTGGCTGGTTTTCAACATCCTGAGCATTGTTCAGCAATATATTACCATGAGGGATACTTCAACAGTAACATTTTCCCATGGCAAAGATGCAGGCCAGGTAGCGGACATTGATGATAGCGGAAACGAAGGGGAGGAAGAAGAATCACCAACGGCGGGCAGAGCCCGGTCAAGATCCAGGAAGAGAAAAGGAGGAAATTGAAATGAAAGAAGTAGTGGCCAGCGGTCGAACAGTTGAAGATGCAAAAACTGAAGCTCTCAGGGAACTTGGAGTCAAGTCGGAAGAGGATGTGGAAATTGAGGTAATAGATGAAGGATCAAAGGGTGTATTCGGATGGGGAACAAAATTTGCCCGGGTGAAGGTGAAACTTATCCGTGAATCCGAAGAAGAAGCTGTTGAAGAAAAGAAAGTGGAAAAGAAAACCGAAAGTAAACCGGCAAAGCAGTCCCAGAGGAAACCTGCTCCCCGGATGAAGGATTCGGAAAAACCCCCTCGTCGTGAAGAAAAAAAGGAATTTGAACCAGAAGTTGCCAGGGAGGTTGGCCGTAAGAGCCTGGAACCTTCTCCCAGGGCTGAGGACATCGATGAACCCATAAGGCTTAAAACTGATATTCCGCCGATAACCGTAGGAGAAAGACCTCTGCCTGAGGTTACTGCCGAAAGTGACAGGACAGAGAAAAAAGAACCCCGCCGGGAAAAGAAAACCCGCGAACATCGGGAAGTAAAGCCTCCCCAGAAGGATTACGATGATTACATCGATTCCTATGAAGATGAGGATGATCAGGAAGATCAGGAAGAGTACAATGAAGAAGAGCTGGAACTTCTTGAGGATGAGGAAGGAACCGGCCCCTATGCTCCCAGGGACATAATAAAACAGTTGATGGAGTATATGGGAACCGCCGGGGATATCAGTCTGGTGAAAGGATCCAGCGGGCCTGTTTATATGATAAGGGGTGAGGATCTGGGTATTCTCATCGGCAAACATGGCCAGACCCTGGAAGCTCTTCAGTTTATTGTAAATCTTATTCTGATGCGCCGTACCGACAGAAAAAAGAAGATTACCATTGATGTGGAAGGTTACAGATCCCGCCGGGAAAAAAGCCTGAGGGATCTGGCCAGAAGGCTTGCCGACAAGGCCCGCCGGGACAGGCGCAATGTTGTCCTGGAGCCGATGCTTCCATCGGAACGCCGGATTATTCATCTTTCTCTTCAAAATAACAACTCGGTATTCACCTTTTCCCAGGGCGAGGAACCCATGCGCCGGGTGGTTATTTCTCCCAGGAAAAAAAGAACTGATCGTGGTGAGGGAAGCGACAGGAGCGATCGGGGTGAAAAAAACAGCCGGAATGAGCGATATGCCCGCTCTGACAGAAGGTAATTCTGACTGTAAAACCACAGGGCCGGCGGTTTAATTATACTGCCGGCCTTTTTATATTGATTTAAATTTGAATTTACTGCTTGGAATGACCTGTTCCTTGCTGGTATTAAGAGGAAATTTTTTGAGGTTGGAAAATTTATCATTCGAGGAGGGTGTTATTATGAAATTGAGATTTACAGTTGCATTATTGTTGCTGACGGTTGCAGGGCTGTTGCTGGTTCAGGGTTGTTCCACCGGAGAAACCAAGGGAGATACTTTTTCCCAGCTTCATGTTACCTCCACATTTCCCGTGGATGGAAGTACTGCTTCCAGGGATACTGAAGTGGTGGTTACTTTCAATCACAGGTTAAATGAATCCACGGTGAAGGATGACAATTTCTATCTGACCGACTCTGCAGGAAACCGGGTTCCCGGTGTATTGAGTTACAATGCCCTGAACAGTCGGATTACCTTTATCTCAGATAATTATTATGAAATTGGTGAGAGATATACTGTTTATGTCAAAGGTGCCATAGAAAGCTACGAAAATGAAAAATTGAGAACCGATTATATCTTTAATTTTGATGTGACCTATTGATAATGTCCTGTAAAAGCAAAGCAGGAACCAGTTTATCCCCGGTTGCCGGCGAAGTAGATGATTTTTTAGAGGAATCGGGCCTGAGGGTTGTTTCCAAGGATTTTTTTTCCAGGGATACTGTTCTGGTGGCCAGGGAAATTCTGGGGAAGGTTCTGGTCAAAAAATCTCCCGGTGGATGGGCCGGGGGTACTATTGTGGAAGCGGAAGCTTATCTTGGCGAAGGAGATCCTGCATGTCATGCCGCCAGGGGCATGACTCCCCGCAACCGGGTTATGTTCGGCCCGCCGGGACAGGCTTATGTTTACTTCATATATGGAATGTATAATTGTTTTAACTGTGTGGCTTTTGATCCCCGTCGTCAGAAGGCTGGAGCAGTGCTAATCCGGGCACTGGAACCCTTGTGGGGACTTGATTTGATGAGCCGACGCAGGAATCGCCAGAAGAAACTGGATCTCACCAGCGGCCCTGGGAAGCTGTGTTCTGCTTTGTCCATAGACCGGGGGGACAATGGAAAACCGCTGTGGGATGGAGATTTGCTGGTATGCCATGGCAACTGTGAGGCAAAAATATCGGTGACAGGGGATACAAGGATTGGAATAAAGACCGGTTGTGATCTGAAACTGAGGTTTTACCTGGAGGGGAATCCCCACATCAGCAGGGTGAAACCTGGGAAGGCCCGGTAATAATGTGAAGATTGCCTTTCTGCTGGCGCTGAAAAATCTTTATCGCAAAAGGGAACGCAGTTTCCTCACCATCATCGGAGTTCTTCTGGCGGTGGGTTCTTTTATTTCTCTGCTTTCTCTGGCGGAGGGTCTTTATTACCGGTTTGACCGGGAAATCCGGGGGCGCAGGGTTGATATCTATGTAATGCCGTCCGATGGAGCTGCCCTTCCCACAGGCCCTCTGGGTACTGTGGGGATAACCTCGGAGATCCTTCCCGAAGGTCTTCAGTTGAAGATTGCAAATTTCCGGGGGATAACTCATGTTTGTCCTGTTCAGCGGGTTCAGGAAAAGATGGGGGATAGGACAATAATTATATGGGGAATGGAGAAGGATAAATTCGTTCACTTTTTTCCATTTTTCCAGTTGAAGCCAGGAGGCCGGCTTTTTAATGAGGGAGAAAGGGAAATTGTCGTGGGAGGATCCCTGGCGGCCAAACATGGGATAGAGCCGGGTTCTGTGATGAATGTTCAGGGAAGGCAGTTCAATGTTGTGGGGGTAAGTGAGCCTGTTGGCACTCTGCAGGATTATTTCTGCTATATTCCCCTTGACCGGGTGATGGCTGACAGACAGCTGTCAGGTTATCAGGAGATATGGATTCAGCTTGCGGTTTCCAACTACAAGACCCGGCTGGATGCGGTCAGGGAGCTACGCAACCTGTATCCCCGTTATCTTTTCAACACTCAGGAAGAATATCTGGGAGCTGCCCGGGAATATGTCTATTACGCCTGGCTTCTGCAGTTCGCCATTTCCGCCATCGGCATTCTCATTGCCACCACCGCAGCCATGAATACCATGCTCATGTCCACCTATGAAAGAATAAAAGAATTTGGCACTCTGAGATCCATCGGGGCATCCCGGCTGACGGTGTTTCAAATGATTCTTTTCGAGTCGGTAATTCTTACCATACTGGGAGGCCTTGGCGGGGTAATCCTGGGCATTATGGGAAGCAGAATCCTTGATGAAGTCATCCGGGCAATGTTCCAGCTCTCCTTTCCCCTGGCCCGTATAACCTTCAACCTGATTCTATATTCTTTTATCCTGTCGGGAGTAATCGGAATAATCGGCGCAATTATCCCTGCCATCATTGTTTATCGGATGGAAATAATTGACGCTTTGCGGTGGGAGTGATAACTTTTGCGCATTGATCTTCTGGGAGTTTACAAATATTTTGAAAGTGAATCAGGCCGGAATCGGGTGCTGGAAAATATCAATCTTTCGGTGGACAAGGGGGGGTTCATATGCATAATGGGGCCTTCGGGTTCGGGCAAGTCAACCCTGCTCTATCTTATGGGATGCCTTGAGAATCCTTCCTTTGGCCAGGTGATCCTTGACGAAGTGGATATATCAGAGGAAACTGAAGAAATTAAAGACTCCATCAGGCTTCATCATATCGGGTTCATATTTCAGAATTATAATCTTCTGCCAACCCTTACGGTTTTTGAGAATGTTCTTCTGCCTATGCAGCTTTCAGGGACTGCAATGCAGAGGAAGGTTCATTCCACCGACTGGATTGGTACGCCTGGTGACTGGGAAAATCGGGCAGTTACTCTGCTCCGGCTGGTGGGACTGGATCGGAAGCTGGATGAGAAGATAAGTTCTCTCTCCGGGGGGCAACAGCAGAGAGTTGCCATCGCCCGATCCCTTGCCAACAGTCCGGGGCTTCTCCTGGCAGACGAACCCACGGGAAACCTGGATTCCAGGACCAGTCAGGAGATAATGGAAGTGCTCACTTCAATCCATGTGAGCCAGAAGATTACTGTTGTAATGGTAACCCACGACCCCAAGGTTGCCAGTTACGCCCGGGAGATATATTACCTGGATCAGGGACATCTGCGACCCACCACAATATGATAATTTTTGCCGTTGGTGGATTTTGTTTCCACAGACTCAGCGGGGCAGGCAGAAAATAACCATGGAGCGATTATTATGGAACGATTATCAAAGAATAGATACTGATGAATGTGATTGAAGCAGAAAAACTTAACAGGAGATTCAAGAATGTTCAGGCTCTGCGGGATCTGTCCTTCTCGGTGGGGTCTGGTGAGATTTTTGGATTCCTGGGCCCCAACGGTGCCGGCAAGACCACTGCCATAAAAATTCTCACAGCCCAGCTTCGCCCCGATTCGGGAAGCGCCAGGGTTCTGGGGTTTGACGTGATCAGGGAACCCGGCAGGATTTTAGAGAAGATTGGTGTTGTTTTTGAAGATCAGAATTTTTATCCCCGCCTTACGGTGATTCAGAACCTGGAGTTCTTTGCCCGGCTTTACAGCAGGGATTTATCTGATGTTGACCGGGTAATATCCAGGGTTCAGCTGGATCACAAAAAAAAGGAAGAAGCTCAGAAACTATCCCGGGGATTGAAGCAGAGGCTTATGATTGCCCGGGCCCTGCTGCCGGATCCCCAGGTGATATTTCTGGACGAACCTACCGTTGGGCTGGATCCCCATGTGGCCAGGGATATCCGTTGCATATTCAAGGACCTTCGAAGCCAGGGCAAGACAATATTTCTCACCACCCATTACATGGAAGAGGCCGATGAACTTTGTGACCGGGTAGCTGTCATAAACCAGGGTTCCATTGTGGCCATGGATACTCCGGAAAGGCTCAAAGATACCCTGGGGCCCAGGGAGTTTGTCCTGAAAGTCTTCAACCAGGACGGTTCTCTGAGGGAAACCCTTGCTTTTGCTCACAATAACCAAGAAGGGGCAAAAATCATCACGGGTTTGATGAACAATGGAGTGGAGTTTCAGATAATCCCCCGCAGAATAAGCCTTGAAGATGTGTTCATAAAGCTGACGGGAGAAACCCTTGAAGAAGGATCTGATGGGGGTAATCCTGCTTGCGGGAAGGAACCGGAAGCGTCCTGGGGGAAATGATTAAAAAATTAATATCAGAAGGATGGTGTCATTATGTTGCAGACTATATCCGCCACCCGGCCCGGGGTAAGGTTTCTTTCAGATGAAACTGTAATTGGGATTATTGACGAGGCTTATGAAATCCTGGAAAAGATCGGGGTATTCGTGGAAAACACTGAAGCCTGCAAGCTTCTGGGGGATGCCGGGGCAAAGTTCAGCTCCGATGGAAAGAAGACATTCATCCCCAGGGATCTGGCGGAAAAATCCCTCAAGTCTGCTCCGTCGAGCATCACCCTTTACGATGCCCATGGCAACGAGGCTATGCATCTTTCCGGGGACAATGTTCATTTTGATCCCGGCTCCGCCGCCATCAACGTTCTGGACTGGGAAACCTGCCAGATCCGCCGGGCCATGACCCCTGACTTCATCCGCCTGGCAACTCTGGTGGAGAACCTGCCCAACTTCGCCGCCCAGTCAACATCCTTCATCAGCTATGATGTTCCCGATGAGATTGGCGACAGGTACCGGCTTTTCCTGGCCCTGCTATACTGCCACAAACCGGTGATAACAGGAATGTTCAGGACCGACGCCTTTGAACCCATGAAAGATATGCTAATTGCAGTGAGAGGTTCCAAAGAAGCCCTGCGGGAAAAGCCTCTGGCCATATTTGACGCCTGCCCTTCACCGCCCCTGATGTGGTCGGATCTTACCACCCAGTCCATAATCGACTGCGCCCGTTATGGAATCCCATCAGAGATGGTTTCCATGCCCCTTTCCGGAGCCACTGCGCCGGTTACCCTCATCGGATCTGTAACTCAGCACTGCGCAGAATGCATGGCGGGAGTGGTTATATGCCAGCTGGCAAAGGAAGGCGCGCCTATCATCTGGGGAGGATCCCCGTCAATCTTTGACATGAAGAAGGGAACAACTCCCATGGGGGCCATCGAAACCATGATGATTGATTCTGCTTATGCCCAGGTGGGTAAATCCCTGGGCCTTCCCACCCATGCCTATATGGGGCTGTCTGATGCCAAGGTTCTGGATATGCAGGCGGGCCTTGAAACAGGGATGGGAGCTATGATGGCAGCCCTTTCAGGAATAAATGTCATCTCTGGCGCAGGGATGATGGATTTTGAATCCCTCATCAGCCTGGAAAAATTAGTGGTGGATCATGACATCGTCGGGATGGCCCTGCGGATGGTGGAGGGGATCAATCCCCATAAATATCCCCGTGCCATGGATCTTTATCCCCAGTTTGAAGAGAAGGGGCATTTCCTTTCCCTTCCCCATACCCTGAAGTGGTTCCGCAAGGAATTTTATGTCCCGTCGGATGTTATCGAGCGATCTCCCCTGGGACAGTGGCAGAAGGAAGGGAGCCTCACCGCGGGGGACAGGGCCCACAGGCGGGTAAAGAAACTGCTGGAAAAAGGGAACAAATATTCCCCCCCGGCGGATACCGTGAAGGCCCTTGAAGATATAATGACTGCCAATGCAGGGAAATACGGGATGGATAAACTGCCTGCCCGGGATTAAGGTTGCTGTTCTGCCGTTGTTGCAGGAAAGGTAAAATATTTGGAAGGGCAACGGGGATATTTGGCGAAGGTTATTACCACTTAAAGCATGAGTCGATTTCTGGAGGTATGTGATATGCAACAGGAAGCCCTGGGCATGATAGAAACCATCGGTTTTGTGGGGGCGGTGGAAGCCTCTGATGCCATGGTGAAGGCGGCCAATGTTTACCACGTGGGATATGAGCAGACAGGGGGAGGAATGGTATCGGTCCACGTCCGGGGGGATGTGGGCTCTGTCAAGGCGGCGGTGGATGCGGGAGCCTCCGCAGCCCGTCGCATTGGACAGCTGATTGCAGTTCATGTCATTCCCCGGCCTTATTCCGATACGGAGTTGGCTATACCTGCCCCGGGAAAACCAAAAGCCCGGGGAAGCATGACATCATATAAACCGGAATAATCTTGAACGGGGGTATCGTCTTGAAAGTTATAATCGGAAGCGATCATGGCGGGTTTGATACCAAAGAGGATCTGCGGAAGTTTCTGGAAGGCCAGGGGATTGATGTTCGGGATTACGGCACATATTCCACCGAGGCGGTGGATTATCCCGACATTGCCCAGTTAGTGGCAGAAGCAGTAGCCAGAGAAGCCCACACCGGGACCCTGGGTATAATGATTGACGGCGCCGGGGTGGCCAGTGCAATATGTTGCAACAAGGTTACCGGCATCCGGGCTGCCTGTTGCAACGATCAATTTACTGCGAAGAATGCCCGGGAGCATAACGACGCCAATATTCTCACCCTGGGGGGCAGGGTTGTGGGCCTGGGAGTAGCCAGGGAGATAGTCCGGCTGTTCGTATCCACTCCCTTTGCCGGCGGCCGTCATGCCCGGCGGGTTGAAAAGATGATGCAGATTCAGGCCAAGTATCACAAATGAAGCTGGCGTGATTATAATATAAAGGTAAATAAAAACCTGCAGGCGAAAAATCTACCGGGCAAGTTTAAAGCCCGGTTTTTAGTTTAATCAACTCCCTCAGGAGGTTTTTCATGGCCGGCAATCCTGCAATAACTCTAATTAATATCAATTTCCCCACCCGCCTTGAGGGAAGTACATATTATTATGTACCCGTAGGGGTTCTTTCTCTGGGAGCATATCTTGAAAAAAATAGAAATATTGCATCTCAGGTGCTGGATTATCAGCACTGCCGTAACAAAGATCCCTATAATCCTGACGTCATGGCGGATTTTCTGAATCAGGCGGAATCAGACATCGTGGGAATATCAGTTATGGCCAAGGATTTGCCCCTGGTGCTGGCAGGAGTGGAGCTTTTCAAGAAGAATCGCCCCGGGGCATTGGTCATTCTGGGAGGCCCAGGCCCGACGGGCAACCCCAAAGGAATAATGGAAAAATTCCCCCATGTTGATTATATTGTTGCCGGGGAAGGGGAAGTTACCCTGCTGGAGCTGATGAAGTCGCTGGCAGGCAGTGGCGACGTCCGGGGGATTGCGGGGCTGGTTTTTCGGGATGCCGGGGGATGCGTAGCGGAAGGCCCCCGGAGGCAACGGATAAATAATCTGGATGATCTCCCTTTTCCCGCATATAATCTGATTGACCGGGATCTTTATAATTACATATACATTGCCGGCGCCCGGGGTTGCAGTCATTTCTGCACCTTCTGCGATCAGCCTGCATTATGGAATGGTTGCGAGATTAAACGATCCGTGGAAAATCTGGTTGAAGAAGTTGATTATATCCGCAGGGAACTTAAAGCGCCATGGGGCATCGCCTTTTCCGACAATGAATTCTGTCACGATCCCCAAAGGTTTGAAGAGTTCGTCGAATTGATCCGCAGGAAGGGATATATCATCCCCTTCAGCATGGATCGGCGGATTGATGCCATCAGCGAAGAATCTCTAAAAAAGGCCAGAAATGCAGGATGCCACAGTATTCTTTACGGCATCGAGTCCGCCAGTGCCGAGGTTCTATCAAAGATAAAAAAGGACTTCTCCCCCGATGCCATAATGCCGGGACTGGAGATGTCTTCCAGGTATATCAAGAGCAGTGTTGCATCCCTGATATTCAACTATCCCTTTGAAACCCTGAAGGACTTTCTTGAAACCGTAAACTTAGTTTATAAAATGTACAAGAAAAAATCAAAAAACCATGTAATATTTCAGCTTCATTATCTGGCACCACTTCCCAGGACTCCTATTTTCGTTAAATACCGGGATCGGCTGGTTCGCCGGAATGTTTCCAGCTTGATGACTTCGAAGGATAATATCAGGACATACCGGGTGATAACCCATAAAGAGAACAAAACCATACTGGTGCTTCCCCGCCGGAGTCTGGAGCCCATACGGGAAGATCCCCGCATAAAAAAAGTGGTGGAGGAGAATCCATTCCTTTTTCCCACTCACTATGTTTATGATTCCCCCCATGTGGAAATAAAAGAAAGAATCCTCGATGCCCTGGAGATTTGCCTTGCCCGGGGAATGAGCCGGGTTCTTTTCAACCTGGATAATTATTCAA
>CAYNGH010000055.1:0-17415 GCA_964396845.1 uncultured bacterium
TGCATGGGCATACTATATATTCTACCCCGGAAAGCATGAAGCCGTTTTTTTGATTTTTCAAGGATTTTTCCCGCCCATGTCAAAGAATTCATCGAGTTATCTTTGTCATTTTTTATAAAAATTTTTTTTATAATCTATAGTGTCAGAAAAACACTAAGGCGAATATAATAATATGGAAGCAAATTAATCGAGGAAGTGAAGAACATGTCGAAGACCATTGATGAATTATTAGACGATCTCAAGTCGAAAAAAGCTGATATTCGCAAGGTAGCTGCTTATGAACTTGGGGTTATGCGCGAAAAGACCGCAGTCAAGCCTTTAATCGAAATACTGGAGGACAAGAACTCTGCAGTGCGTCGTTGTGCTGCTTATGCCCTGGGCAAAATCGAAGACAGAATGGCAGCGGATCATTTGAAAAACCTGCTGGAAGACAGAAATATGATGGTCAGGACCGCTGCCCGCCAGTCTTTGGCCCAGCTGGGCAAATAACATCCCCCCGGCAGGAATCTTTGTCAGCTCTGTTACAGTCAGGTGTTGCAGGATCAACAGGTGGTTTTCCCTGTGGACATATTCTGTTTGCCCCGTTGAATGGACCGCTTAAGTCAGGATTTCCGGGGAAATGCATTTTTTCCAGCCTTGAATGATATTGCCAGTGAATAAATACATAATTGCCCTGACAGGAGGTATTGCCACGGGTAAATCTCTTGTATCAGGCTTTCTCGGGGAGATGGGGGCAGAAATAGTTGACACGGATAAGATTGCCCGGCAGGTTACCGCCGGGGGAAGCCCTGTTCTAAAGAAAATACAAAGGCACTGGGGAAACAGAGTGTTAAACCCCGACGGAACTCTTCATCGAAAGGCCCTGGGGGATATTATCTTCTCCTCGAAAGAACAGCGCCAGAAGCTAAACCGCATTATACACCCGCACATTCGCCGGGAGATGAACAACCAGATCCATAATTCGAAGGCTCCCGTTGTTGCAGTGGTTATTCCCCTTCTTTTTGAAACTGCCGGGAATGCTCTCGATTATGACGAGATATGGCTTGTTTACTGCCCCCCCAAAGAACAGCTCCGGCGGTTGATGGATCGGGACGGGATAACAGAAGATGAGGCACAAAAGAGAATAGAATCTCAGATTCCCATTGATGAAAAAGTTAAATTGTGCCAGGTGGTGATAGACAATTCCGGAGATACCCGGGAAACTCTTAAGCAGACAGAGCTGGAATGGCAAGGGCTTTTGAACCGCAAGGGGATCAGTATCGCCGGACTTGAATCCTGACAGGATAATGATCTGCCATTTCATCCACAGGCATTTCTACCCGTAAAATTCCATCCCGGTAATAGGCTTCAGTTCTTTCCGGGTCAACGCTGACAGGCAAAACCAGGGTTCTGGCAAACCGGCCAAAGGGAGTTTCGCTGATGTATGCATCTTCTTCGTTGTAATCCTCGGACTCCAGAACCTCCCCAGACAGATCCAGGGTGTCAGAGCTTACCATCAGTTTTACTTCCCTGGGATCTATCCCCGGCAGAACTGCTTCCATTATCAAGCTTCCGTTGGACTCAAACAGATCCAGAAACAGTTCATATTCCACTTCCTCTTCCAGTATTGACAGGCTATTATGCACCTCCAGCATCATCTGGCAAAGAAGGGTCAGGGGTTCTGCAAACCTGCGATATATGTTCCCGGCAATCTCACTTTTTGAAGGCTGGCCTTTCTGGGCGGACATGTCATTTCCCCTTTGCAAATCATACTTGGCATTGGCTCTGGTTTATAAAAAATCACCCTTTGATCTTAATATGCCGGAAACCAGAAAAACCCTCTATCGGGCTTTTGTCAGATTCACCGGGGTTGCCATTTTAAACCCAATCCATTGGTGTTCCCCGGAGCAACCTGTCCCCGGCTTTGCGCCGATCACTCAAATACCATCAGGAGTTACGCATTTTTTTTATTTTCGGGGAAACCCTTAGCAACAGGGTAAAAAGGCTTCCGGGAATTATGATAAAGCATAAGAACAGGTACAGCAGTCCCCATAAATCCTTGACTGACAGGCCATAGCCCTCGGCCAGAACCTGATTCCAGATCATGACCCCGGCAATCAGAAGCACCGACAGGAGGACCGCGCCGGACAGGTTGAACTGCCATTTGATGGAAAAATCCAGATTTCTCATAGCCTTCACCATCCGGGAAAAGAACTGATCCAGCACCTGAATCACAGCTCCTGGACGGAAAAACTCCAGAATCATCAGGATCCATATCGGCCCGGAAGTGAACCGGAACATCCAGTCCCAGGCGAGAAAAAGGCCGTTTATCCTGGTGAGGGCCACAAAAAGAATCCCCGTGGCCATGGGAAATATTCCCGGCAGAGTTTTAAAAAACAACTTCAGGGTGGAGTATGGATAAAGCCCGGCATGAAAATATAACCCGACGGTGAAGCATAGATACATCAGACCGCAGTAACAGAGAATTTTCAATCCATAGTTCTGAAACTGGCGGTATCTGGCGGAGGGGCAAAAGTTCTCTTTGTGATTGCCGGGAAGGGGAAACTTCCTGTTGAGGTGATTAAAAAACAGGGTTGACACAAAAATCCCCGAGAGAATTACAACCGGTATTATATGTTCATCAGGTCTGTAAAAAAGCCCCAGGGCCAGGAATATAAAAAGAAAGAACGCCTGGGGGAAACGGTTGAAAAGATGAGTGACTGCATGCCCTTTGTGACCGCCCCCCCACAGGTTCATAAGAAACCAGCTCCAGAGGATCAACACACACAGAAACAACACTGGCCGGGATATGATTGTCAGGTAATATTTCAGCAGGGCCGGGGATCCCGGGATATCTGATCCATTCACTCCGTGGATGAAGCTGATAATGGCTGTGGTGATGTTATAGTCAACCGGCTCCAGACAGTGATCCGAGTTGTGGGAAAAAAACAGAATCCTGACTGGTTCGCCATTTTTTATAGCGCCGGGAATCTCCCGGTAATCGTGGAGAACCTGCCCCGGCGAAGAGTCATGGGCGGTCTGCCGGAATGCCTCTATCATACTGGATGCGGGGTGGAGTTCATCAAAAATCCCCGAGGCCAGAAGCATCGGTTTATCGGTGTGGGGAGAAAAATCCACCGGGTAACCCACCGGCGCCACTCCGGCCACCCGGGGATTCGATTCCCCCACAACGCAGGCTAAATTTCCGCCGATGGAATGTCCCGACAGGAATATCCGATCAGGGTCAACATTATCCGTGAGGGTCAGAAAGTCAACACTGCCGTTGATGTCATCAATATAATCGGCTATGGTCCTTCCCCGGCCATCATCTCTCCGGCGGTTCAGGATCAGATTCAGGACAATGATTCCCGATTCTGCCATGGCGGAGGATGCCGGCTGGAGAGTTTCCCGGTTCTGCAGTCCGTAATGAATGCTGACAACTGCAGGGTGCAGATCCTTTCTGGATTGAACTCTGGGAGCATAGAGAGTGCCATAAACAGCCTCTCCCCTGATATTGGGAAAACGCACGGAACGGGAATCGTAACCTCTGTTTTGGGGACTGGCAAAAAAATATGATATTCCTGCCGATAGCAGTGATACAAGGATTAATATGAAAACTCGAAGCCTGGTCATTTCTCTCCGGTTTCAAAGATTTATTTTAAGAGAAAGCAACTGTAGTATATGATATTTGCCCGTGGATGCCAAATCCCTGCGATGACATCACCGGCCAAAATACTGCTTCCGGCAGGGGGAATCATGACAATACTATGGAATTAAACCCTGCAGGCCCTTTGCGGCAATAAAAAAACCTCAGGTGTTATACAATGAATTTGGAACTTCTGCTGTCTTTTGTCATCATGCTCAACCCCTTCGCTCTTTTTCTTTACCTCAAGGGAGTGATGGAAGAGCTTTCAGCTGGCGACTTTTACCTGGTCCTTTTCAAGGCGAGTCTTATTTCATATATGATATTCATCGTCTTTGCCATATTTGGCGAGAGTATATTCATCGACTTTTTTAAAATAAATTTTGAATCTTTCCGGATATTCGGCGGTATTGTCATTTTTGCCTATGCCCTGGTTTTTATTATGAAAGGTTCCAAGGCATGGATAACCATGAAGGAATCCCTGGATGATCTCTCCTCGGAGATAGCTCTTCCCTTCATGGTGGGGGCCGGCACCATATCCCTGAGTGTGATTGTGGGCTTCAAGAATTCTGTCCCCATGACCCTGTTCAAGATATTTATCGTGATGGTGATAAACTATGCCATCATTGCCCTGCTGAAAATCGCCAAGGATTTCCTGGACAAGAAGATGCAGAAGAGGGCTTTCGATAAATATTCAAACATATTGGTAAGGATAAACGGCTTTATTGTAGGGGCCATCGGAGTGGATATGATTACAAAGGGTATTCAGGCCATATACCAGGGAATGAAGTAACATCAGCCGACAGCCAGTTTTACACCGGAATAATATGCAATCAGTTAACAATCATTTAACAACAGCGCAATACCAGCGGGCAAGAAACAATCATTCCGGTCATCAGAATAGGCATATTGACCAGGATGTTTTTAACTGATATTATAGGTCAGTAAAGTCTTTTTTATACAGAACAAATACAATAAATTTGTCGGGAGGCAGAAAAAAATGATAAACAACATAAATCCTCTGGGGCAGGGAAGCAATGTTATATCCAAAGGTGACGGCACAGTTGTCAAACAGGAAAAAACCAGCCAAGGGGGGGAAATCCCTTCGGATTCCTTCTCCCGGGGTCATGACATCTCCGGGGATTCTTCGGTGGGAGCAGTTTCAGTTACTGCTGTCAGCACCCGGGAAACAGCCGGAGAGAAGAGCAGTTTTCTTTTGAAGGGTCAGAAATCCACCCCAGACGGGACATTATATACCGCATATGAAGACAAATCCAATCCCCAGGCAAATTATATAGCATCCCACGGGCCTGACGGCGAACTGAGCTGGAAGGCACCCATTGGAGCCGATGGAGTCCGGGGTCTTGTTCCCGGAAAAGAAGGCTTCCTTTATGTTGCAACGGAGAAAGGGGTTATTGGCATCAATTCCCAGGGGCAGGAACAGTTCAGGGTTCCTGTCAAGGGTTTGATTTATTCCTGGCAGGTTGACAAAGGTGGCAATCTCCTGCTCCGGGCCGGTGGAGAACAAGGAATTCAGGGATTGGACAGCCAGGGAAAAAGTGTTGCAATACCCATAAAAAAGAAGGGGATACTCCTTCACCAGCTCCGGGAGAATGCCGATGGCTCCGCGTGGGTTCGCAACAACGAAACTATAAGCCGGATCGACATGACCACCGGGGAAAAGCTTCAGTCCATAAAATTCCAGAACCCCGATGAAAAGAACCCCTTCAAGGTGAAAGATTTCTATCCCGGAGATGATGGCGGGCTGTTGATACAGGCCACCCAGGCCTTTGCAGTTGCAAAGCCGGAATACGATCTGGGCCAGAATCCTGACGGTATAGCCATTGACCGGCCAGGCCACAGACCACCTATGAATCTGAGGGATGAAATCGACTCCATGTACACCATCATTCACAAGGATCGGGTATTCAAACTTGATGCCGAAGGCAAACAGCAGTGGATGAGCGATGATCTGGGAACTGCGCCCAGGGTCGCCTTTTCACCGGGAAAACAACGGATCCTGTGTTCTCCCTGTAATCCCGACAGGAACGGAAACACCACCATTAAAAGCATCGACATGAAAGGTGAAGCCAACAGCTTTGCTGTGGTGAAGGGATATGTCCGCAATCTGAAAAACCGTGATTCTGACGGGAGCGTATTTATCCAGACCGATCAGGAACTGGGCCATTACAATGCCGACGGGAAACTGACGGGAAGCCTGCCCCTCAGGGATGATCTTTCAGGAGCCCGATTGGAAGAAGTCCAGGAGAAAACCGATGGAATGGTTGTTCTTTCAAGTGCCGACGGTGGCAGGGCTTATGGCTGGAGTCCCCACAACAACAAACTGACCTGTCTTACAGATCATTAATTCAGAGCCTGTATCCAGGGCCGGGTATCTGATACTTGACTTCAACACCCCGAAGCGTCAATGGTTCGGGGTGTTTTGTCAAAAAGCCTGTTTTGTGGCGAGTTTACTCCTGAGGGGGGAAGAAATACTCCTGGTATGCGGTGGCGCTCATATCATGGACCCGTTCCAGCAGGACCGTCAGGGCGATGATTGTGCATTTGTTGATGCCTCCGGCCCACCATTCACAGCCTTCCTTCAGGCATTCCTTCTGAATCAAGGGACATACTGCCATTGTAGAAACCTCCTGTTAAAAATATTGCATTGCATACTTCTTCTTGGCGGTAAAATTTTTCCCTCCCAATAAAAAGGGCCCCTCAAAGGGGCCCTGGTGATTATCGGGAAAATCAGGCAAACACGCCATACATGGGTTGTGCTATGGGGCCGGGAAATGGGCTGGGGGAACCGGGATTCGGAGGAAACACCCCATACATCAGCTGAGCCGTAGGAGGCCAGGGACTCGGGCCCGGGGGGTTGATTCCGGGATTCGGCGGGAACACACCATACATGAGCTGATTTCCTGGAGGCCAGCCGGGATTTGGATTAGGCATTATGGGGTTGGGGAATATGGGCATGGGGAAAATCGGGAAAGGAAATGGGGGGAATGGCTGGGGGAAAGGCGGTATCGGCTGGGGGAATCCTTGATCCGGTGGGAATACGCCATACATCAACTGCATTCCCGGGTCATATCCCGGCCGGGGAAACCGGTGCACCGACACGCTGTCCTGGGGGAAGGGGTTATAGGCCGGCCTGCCCCCGGTAATCCCGGTAAATCCTCCCTGAAATTGTACTCCTGTGTTGGGAGTCGGGTTGAAGTGAATATATCCTGCTCCAAATACGTCCATGTGGTACCTCCAAGAATTTCTTAGTAATCCTGTCTTATTTTATATATCACTGTCAATGACAAAAAAGTCAAGGGTTAATCATGGATTGTTCACTTATTCTCGATGGTTCGGATTTCCGACAATAAAATCCGCGCTTCAGTCAACTGGTGCTTGTATCAGTGGCAAAGCTGTGATAATATTACTTATAATATTTATATGATTTTCAGGAGATTAGCCATGATTGATGAGAATTTCCAATGTTATCCCCGTTTCTGTGTGTGGGAGCTTACCCTGGCATGCAATATGGAATGCCTTCACTGCGGTTCTTATGCCGGATGTCCCCGTCAGGATGAGATGTCCACCGAAAGGGCCTTGAAGCTGGTGGATGAACTGGTGGAACTGGGCCTTGAAAGAATCACCCTTTCCGGGGGGGAACCCCTGATGAGGAAGGATTGGGATCAGATTGCCCGCAGGTTCATTGAAAAGAATGTCCAAGTGGGAATGATTTCCAACGGCTGGTTTGTCCGGGAGAATATCCGGAAGATGACATCCCTGGGGAAATGGGATATTGTAGCTATGAGCCTCGATGGCCTTCGGATGACCCACGACGCATTCCGCCGGAAGATCGGCTCCTATGATCGGATCATATCTTCCTTCAAGGCCCTCAAGAGTGCGGGGTTCAAAACCGCCTGCATCACTTGTGTTTCTCATTACAACATTGGTGAGCTGGATCGGATTCATGACCTGTTAGTTTCCCTGGGGGTGGATGCCTGGCAGATACAACCCCTGTTTCTGGGAGGCAGAACCCGAGAAAACCAGGATATGCTTCTGGAAATAAAGGACATAATTAAAGTAAGCCGTTTCATTGCAAGAAAGAGAAAACAACAGCTGATAAACGTTTACCCCGCTGACGGAATCGGATATAACTCTCACTATTGCATCAGCAACCGTCCCGATGGCTGGCCCGGTTGTCAGGCAGGCCTTATGGTGGTAGGCATCGAGGCAAACGGCAACATCAAGGGATGCCTGTCCCTCAATCCCGAAGCCCGGAAAGACAACCCCTTTGTAGAGGGGAATCTGAAGGAAAAATCCCTCAGGGAAATCTGGACTGACCCGGAAGCCTTTGCATACAACCGTCGGTTTGATCCCGTAAAAGCACAAGGGTTCTGCGGATCCTGCATTCATGTTCCCCGTTGCCGTTGTGGATGCACCTCCGAGGCTTATTCCTCCACCGGGACAACCTATGACAACCCTTATTGCATTTACCGGGAAATAATGGAAAATGGCGACCTGAAGCCGGAAACCCTGGTCCCTCTGGATGATGATTTCCAGAGAAGGCTGGAGGATTATGGAGAGAAGCTCCAATCCCGACGGTTCCGGGGGATGACCGGGGCCATGGGCCGGGATCCCCGGCTGATATAGGCAGGAGGAAACAACCTTGCATCCGGTATTATTTCAACTGGGCAACATAAAGATATACTCCTATGGAGTAATGATGATCCTGGGTTTTATCGGGGCTTTGTTCTTCATTCTCCGACATGCCCGAAGTGCTGGTCTTGACAGGGCACATGCCCTGGATCTGGCGGTTTATTCATTCATCTCGGGGATAATCGGGGCCAGGATATTTCATGTGCTGTTCAACCTTGAGCATTTCACCAGCAGTATCGGCGAATTTTTCAATTTTCAGGGAGGGGGCCTTTCATGGCACGGAGGACTTGTAGGGGGGCTGGTTTTTATTTTCATATATTGCCGGTTTATGAACTTCAACCTTGGCCAGGCATATGATCTGATGTTTTTTCCCACCATCCTGGGCCTGGTTTTTGGCAGAATCGGCTGTTTCCTGAACGGTTGCTGTTACGGCAAGCCCAGCAGTCTTCCCTGGGCTGTGACTTTTCCCTACCATTCCAATCCCCGGCCGGTTCATCCCACCCAGTTGTATGAATTTTTCCTGGTTCTGGGCCTGTTTATTTTTCTGGAATGGTGGTGGAGCCGGAGAAAATTTGCCGGGGAGAACACTCTGCTGGTCTTTTCACTTTACTCAGTCATCAGGTTTGTGGTGGAATTTTTCCGGTTCAACACCCCGGATATGATGCACTTCGGACTTTCCCTGGCCCAGTGGGTCAGCATTGCCGGCTTTCTTGTCCTGCTGGGATATGTTCTTTACAGCCGTTCCCGGATTCCCGACGGTATCATGATAGGAGATGTCTGCCCGGCTTTGCCCGATGAAGGACTGGCCAGGGAATCCCTGTCCCCGGAGAAAATTCCCATTGCAAAAACCAGAGATTCCGGAAGGTAGGCCAGCGCCATGATCCTGTTTCGAGTCGGCGGATTGACGATCCATGCCTACGGGGTTGCCATGACTCTGGCTTTCATCGGAACCCTGATATATTTCTACCATTACGGGGAAAAAGTCGGCTACACCCGTTACGAGGCAGTGGAAATCGGAGCCTTGTCATACTTTTTCAGCCTGTTCATGTCCCACATTGTGAATGTCCTGCTGAATTTCAAAAGCTACCGCCTGCACTGGCACAGGATTTTATACCTGTTCTCGGGACGATCCTGGCACGGCGACCTGATAGGTTTCATGTTGCTGGTGCTGATATATTCCCATATAAAAAAATATCCCCCGGGCCAGGGGATGGATCTGGTCTTTACCGGATCCATGCTGGCCCTGGCCATAGGCCGGATTGGATGCACCCTGTCTGGTTGCTGTTATGGTCTTTCAACGGATCTCCCCTGGGGAATAACCTATCCTCCGGGGCATCCTTCCACCGGGCCGATACACCCGGTCCAGGTTTATGAACTGATCCTGGATCTGGCTTTGTTTGTCTTTCTTGTCCGCCGTTTTGACCGCCGACGCTTTGCCGGGGAAAACACCCTGCTGATGTTTGCCTTATACTCGGCCATCCGCTTTACCGTGGAGTTTTTCCGGTTCAATCCTCCATCACAAATTCATGGCCCCCTGACCACTGCCCAATGGGCCAGCATCGGAATTATCTCTGTGACAGTGCCGGCCCTGTTCATCCTGAGAAAAAAACTCCCGCCTCCCGGGACGAATAATCCTGAGGCGTCTTTGATAAAGAATGATTGAACCGGGAAGTAATTTGTGTTAAAATCTTGACAAATTGACAGGGAAAGCCGAGAACTATAAATGAAACGAGTTTTATTCATCAACAGGGATCCGGCAGTCCAAAGCCGGGTTCGGGAGATTCTGGAGCGACGGGGTGACTACAGCCTGACCATATCGGCCACGGTGGAAGATGCCCGGCTTCACCTGAAAAGCAACCAGGTTGATTTTGTCCTTTTTGATGTGGATGTGGCCATGAATGATGGGGTGAATCATTTTCTTTCCCTTAAGGAAGAATACCCCGACATACCCATTGTGGCCACCACACCGATACGCCATGGAGAAGCCGGTGGCAATGCAGTTTCCATGGAGGAGGTGATTGACAGTTGAAGATTGCCTTCATCAGTCCCCGGGGTACTGAGCGAAACCAGCAGAACAATGTTCTATACGAAATTTACAAGGATCTGCTCCCGGTACTCTCCTTCATGATTGACGACATCGAATTCATCCCCAACCTGGGTCTTCTGCAGGTGGCGGCCATGGTCAGTCCTGAACATGATGTCCGTTATATTGACGAAGACTATATTGATGTGAGGGATGCAGAACCCATCATTTTTGACGAGCCGTATGATCTGGTGGCTCTTTCCGCATGCAACAACCAGGCCCGGCGGGCTTACCAGATTGCAGATCGGTTCCGGAATCGGGGAGTGCCTGTAGTCATCGGCGGTTATCATCCCTCGGCCCTGCCGGAAGAGGCCAAAGCTCATGCCGATACTGTTTTCATCGGCGAAGGGGAAGACATATTCCCCCAGTTTCTGGAAGATTTCAAGAAAGGCAAGGCCAGGCCTTTCTACCAGTCAAAGGGGAATGTGGATCTGACCGGGCTTCCTATTCCCCGCTACGATGCCATCGGGAACATCACCCGGTTTAATAAACTGCCGGTGTTTGCAACCCGGGGATGTCCTCACAACTGCGAATACTGCTCGGTGAAGATGATCTACGGCCCCGGTTACCGCAAGAAAAACATATCCCAGGTGGTGGCAGAGATAGAAGAACTCAAGCGCCTCTATCCCAGGCCCTTTCCTTTTATCACCTTTGGGGATGAAAATCTCCTGGTGGATCGGAAATGGTCAAAGGAACTGGTGCGGGCGTTGATTCCCCTGAACATCCGCTGGGAGTGCTATGCTGATGTTTCCGTTGCCTGGGACGACGAACTGCTGGAGCTACTGCAGGAATCCAACTGTGTGGAGTTGCTCATCGGCTTTGAAACGGTGATTCCGGAAAACATGCGCATGGGGGATATGTTCAAGTATAATTATGTGGGACGCTATGCAGAAGCCATCGAAAGGATCCAGTCAAGGGGAGTGGGAGTGATGGGGCTTTTCATGTTTGGTTTTGATCATGACTTCCCTGATGTGTTCAAGAAAACTGCCCGGTTCATCCACGACACCAATCTTTTTGATGTGGATTTTGCGGTGCTGTGCCCCATTCCCGGCACAGAAACCTTTGATGCATTCCAGAGGCAGGGGCGGATAATAACCCGCAACTGGGATCGGTACACCTGGATTCATGTCAACTATCAGCCCATGAACATGTCAGCCCGACAGCTTCAGGAGGGCCTGCTTTATATGTTTCAGGAGTTCTCATCGGTGGATTTTCTGATGAAACGGAAGAAATATTTCAAGGGGATTTATCAGCGACTTTCACAGAAAAACACTGATTCAGACAACCTCCCGGCAGTTTCTGTCAGACGTTGTGTCGGTAGTTGAGGTAGCAATGATTAGAGATTATCGTGGGATGGCAGTGTTTCTGTCGGTGCTCCTGTCACTGGGCATTTGGTCTGTGGTATCCGGGAATAAAACCCCCGAGAAGATTCAGCGTCCAAATCCCATCGACGGTTCTCAGCTGGCCCGGGGGATATTCCTGCTGGAGCTGACCCCCGGCCGTCAGATCACTCCCCGGCAGGGGGAATTGCTGATGCCCCCGGCAAAAATTGTTGCCCGCCGGGGCAGTATGGCAGGGGAGTTGAAACACAGGCTTGTCATGGCTCTGGACTCCTGTCAGAAGGAATACTTGAATCACCGCTGGCATCAGGTGGGCCGGGTGATGGAAGAATTACCCAGAAACAGTAATATCGCTGAAGCCGTAGCTGATGAGTTGCAGTCCTCACAGAGAGGATCATCCCGGCTTCACAATGCCGGCAAATCTCCCTGGTGGCCGGGACCGGATCCCGATTTGGAAGAGATCACTGCAGGAGTGATAGTGCTGGATCGCCATGAAAAACTCGACCCGGTGACAAGGAAATATATCATCTCAATCCTGAGGGAATTCACCCGGGAAGGCGGAACAATCCCCGTGGATCATCGGGAGCTGGCCGAGTCCGCCATGGGGGTTCTCTCCAGGGATCAGTTAAATGTCATCGAAAAAGCCCAGCTGTCCGCGGGAGGAGATTTTCTGGCAGAATACGGCGAAGACCTGTTAACACTAATATCAGTCAGGGCATATGAATGAAGAAGGGTGAATAATGTCCATAAACCTTGTGGTCAACCGGAAAGAAATTGAGAGAAAGGCATCCCTGGGAGATTTCTTCCAGGGAGATTTTTCCATGGGCTGGGTCAATACCATATCCCGTCAGGTGGGGCACTGCGCTGTTCATGATGCCGGTGAGGATCCCGGAGAAATATTTGATGATGTTTCTGTGACGGTGATTTCCTCATCGGTGGTGAACCCATCGGAAAAGCTGAGGGAACAGGCCCAGGCCTTTGTCGCCACAGGCGGAGTTCTGGTGCTGGAGATGCCGGATCCCCTGTGGAGCCGAACCTTCCACCAGAAGATTACTGACGGCAGTGATAAAATACAGCTCTCCCGGGGATCCGAGGGTTTTGAGATATTCAGTTTCCGGATTCTTCCCTCTCCATATCCCGGCATTCTTTCCAAGATGCCTGTTTGCACAAGAACTCTGCCCGTGAGTTCGTCCCCTTCTTCCATGGAAGTGCTGGCGCGCCACAGGAAGAGTCCCGGAGTTCTTCAGTACAGATATCAGGAAGGCTGGGTCATCATTCTCCTGTTTGATATGGCCATGCAACTGTCATGCCTGCGTCAGGGAGTCCCCGGATACGGGGATTATTCCGTTTCTGAGATTCGAGGAAAAGTCCCCCTGGTGGTGGAGTCCGACGATCTGGTCATGGATGTGTCCCTGATGGACAACCTGCATCCCATGGCAGACATCCTGGAGAACTTTCTTTTTGCAGCCTTGGAGGATCTCACTTTCCTGCCCCGGCTCTGGTATTATCCCTACCGCTACGACGGAGTTTTCCTGATGTCCCACGACGAGGAGAAAAAAGGCATCGAAAGGTGCCGGTATATATTCCAGCTGGAAAAGCAGGAAGGGTTTGTTTCTACTTTTTTTGTGATTTCCACCGGGAATGTCAGCCAGCGGTGGCCCTCGGCCCAGGAGCAAAATGATGCGGGATTTGACATACAATGGCACTGGGATCGTTTCCCCGCACCCTTTTCGGTTGCACCACCAAAAGAACAGCTTGATCAATGCCGGGGAATTCCCGGCGCCACAGCAGATGCCTGCCGGATTCATTTTCTAAACTGGGGATCCAGATACTATGAACCCTTTGACGAGATGGAAAAGCTGGGAATTGCCATGGATTCCACCCTGGGGCCTAACCGGGGCCGGGGCTATGTCTTCGCCACCGGCTGGCCCTTCCATCCCATAAGCCAGGCCGGGGAGCTTTATAATCTGCTGGAGATCCCCTTTGTAAGCCAGGAGGACTGGAACGGCGCAGATATGGATTTTTTCAACCAGATCCTGGAATCCAGCCGGAGGGAGTATCATTCCACCATCTGCAGTATTATTCATCCCCACAAGGGCGCGTCCCACACCGGAAGTGTCCGGGATTTATGGCTGGGAAGCCTGACAAAAGCCAGAAAGGAAAACCACTGGGTTGCCACATTCCGGGAGTTGAAGGATTTTCACAAAAGACGATCCCATGTCCGGCTCACAGGTCTTGCCAACCGGGATCCTGATCAGGTCACTCTGATTGGCGGTTTTGACGGAATCAGCCTGAAACTGCCGGTATATCCTCTGGAGAAAACCGGCGCCACCGGCGAGCTGGAAGCAGGGCTTATTCCTGCTGACAGTGATTTCAGAGTGGTGATGGAAACAGGACGCAAATACCGGCTGGTGCCTTACAAACCATGAGAAAATTTTGGCTTTATTTCTGCCATAAGGTTCAGGAATAAGGTGCCAGGCTCTCTGCAGAGGAGATCCGGATAAATTCGAGAATAGCAAATAAAATCAAAAAATGAGGGGTCCATGTATATCAATACGGGGAACAAGTCCTCGGAGTATGACAGGCTGAAGATCAATCTGATTGTCTTCCGCTGGCTGGCGGTATTGCTGGGCCTTATAATGACAGGCTTTGGGAACCAGAAACACCTTCTCAACCCTCTTCCCGGCGTGCTGATGCAGCATCCCATTATTCTTGTAACCCTGCTGTTCATATACCATGCCATTGCCAGCTTCCTGATATACCAGTTTGACTCCATGGGTCTTTTCATCGGCATAACCGTAGCTTCCGATGCCATCGTCGGCGGATTCATGAGTTATTATTACGGTCTTCCCTTCATCTACGCCGCGGTATTGCTCCCCACCATGGTGGCAACCTTTTATTTTGACCTGCTCATTGCAATGGTCACCGCCCTCATCTGTTCCATTTTTTATATGCCGGTGATTGCCCTGCCCCTCATCAACAACAAAAAAGTTCCCGGAAGCATTGCCCTGCTGACGGCATCCATCTTTTCCGCCATCATCATCTATTATTTCTTCATCCAGTCCCTCAAACAGGAAGAAGCAGCCCAGGAGCAGATTAAGAAATTTGACGACGAAAAGCTCCTGATATATGAAGAGCATCAGAATGCCAAGCGGGAGTTCGGGGAGCTGTTTAACGAGCTGGAAAAGAAACAGGAAATGATTGAAGCCCTGGAAGGAGTGCTGGAAAAATCCAGCGAGGAGAAGTCGGAGTTGATGCTGACTCTGGAAAACACCCAGCGTAATGTTGAAAAACTGCGAATTGCAGTATTAAACGCCGAGAACACCAGCAGAGAACAAGCAGAAGAGATGACCCTGGCCCAGGAGAACGCCATATCAATGGTAACTGCGGAATATGAAGAACGTCTGGTGGAGATGGAAGAAGAAACAGCAGAGCTGAAAAAGGTTATCGTGGAGATGGAGGATCAGCTCCGGGAGCAGGAAAAACACGTGGTATCCGCTATGGGTGAGCATTCCGGGGAAGTGGACGATCTCAAGCAGAAGATCGGCATTCTTGTGGGGAAGATCAGCCAGCTGAATTTAATGATACAGAGCCGGGAAACCCTTTTCGAGTCCTTCTCCCGGATCATCGAGTGTCCTGATCTGGAATCAACTTATTCATCTATAGTCGATGAAGCTGTAAAGCTGACATCCTCCCAGACCGCAGTCTTATTTGTGCTGGAAGATACCGAATCAGGCCCCATGCTCTTTGCAGAAGCCGCATCAACCCCTTACAAGAACCTGTTTGTGGATTACAGCGTCTTCCCTGGCGACGGCCCTGTGGGATGGGTTGCAAAGAACCGGCAGGCAGTATGCATCAAGAACAGCGATCTGAAGCTGTCCGATGGTCAGGAACTGGCGACCCTTCTCACCTACGAAAAAAGCGCTCTCATCATACCTATGTTCAGCGATGAGGAGCTTATGGGGGCCCTTTACCTGGGAAAGCCGGAAAAAAACGCCTATTCAGAAAAAGAACTGCTCCTGATGAATTCCTTCTGCAAGCTGGCAGGGCCGTCCATCAATACTGCCAGGCAGTTTGACCGGGCCACCCAGGTAACCCTCACCGACGAGGTCACCGGTCTTTACAATGAAACCTACTTCAATCAGAGGCTTGCCGAGGAAGCTGCCCGATCGGCCCGCTACAAGATCCCCCTGACTTTTGTTCTCATCGAGGTAGTAAACTATGCCCGCTTTGCAGAGTCTTCAGAAAAAGCTGTTCAGGACCGGCTGATCCGGGACCTGTCCGAGATTCTCCAGCATCACATCCGGGAAACAGATCTCGCTGCCCGTCTTGACGACAACCAGTTCGGCATATTGTTCATCCATTCCCAGAAGAAAGACACCATCCTCATTGCCGAGAGAATCCGCATGAGTGCGGAACTGCGATCCTTCGGCACTCCCCAGGCAAAAATTGCCGGGCTTCACATGGCGGTGGGTCTTGCCAACATGCCCGACGATGCCAAAAACAGGCAGGAGCTTTATGATTTAACCATGGAGTGCCTGAAGGATGCAAAAAACAAAGAAGGCAGTCAGACAGTCTTTGTTTCATGACGGCACTCTCCGTATCCGCTCCTCCTCCGGTGCCGGGGAATAAAGGAGGTATATGGTCCCGGCTTGAAGAATAACTTTAAAGCCATCAGGCTTTCTTTTTTTGATATTCAGCGGGGTGCATACGTGTGAAAATTGTTTCATCTGCCCAGATGGCGGAGATTGACAGAAAAACTATCGAAGAAATGAACATGCCCGGCATTGTTCTTATGGAGAATGCAGCGGGGTGTTTCTGCCGGGCCTTTATCGGCCATCTTTCCGGCAAAAAACCCGGCATTCTGGTTCTTTGCGGGTCAGGAAACAATGGCGGAGATGGCTTTGCCATTGCCCGGATACTTCATTGCCAGGGGTATTTGGTCCGGGTAATCCATGCCGGCCGGGAGCAGTCCCTCAAGGAGGATGCCCGCATCAACTGGAAACTTTGCAGTGCTTACGGCATCCCCATATACCCGGCCCGAGAGGAAGGAGATCTGGAGGAATTTTCCCGGCATCTTCAATGGGCCGACTGGATAGTTGACGCTCTTTTTGGAACTGGTCTGTCCCGCCAGGTGGTGGGTACAACCAGAAAAGTCATGGAAATGGCGGCATCCTGCGGTAAAAAAGTTGCCGCGGTGGATCTGCCCTCGGGGATAAACGGAGATAACGGCCACCTGATGGCCCCGGTAATGCCGGCCACTTTAACTGTCACCTTCGGTCTGCCCAAGTGGGGGCATTTTCTCTTCCCCGGCGCAGAATATGTGGGCCAGCTGTATGTTGCCAGCATCGGCTTTCCCCCGGAGATGCTGGAATCTCCCCAGCTCAACGCCACCATAACCAAGCCGGAATTTGTGGCCCGCCTCATCCCCCGGAGAGGGATTAATTCTCACAAGTCCAGCAACGGCAAGCTGGCCCTGCTGGGAGGATCCAAAAACACCCTGGGGGCAATAACCTTGGCAGGTCAGTCGGCTATGTCGGCAGGTTGCGGATATGTATGCCTCTACGTCCCCAATATTCTCGAATCCGTAGTCAAGACCATTGTGCCTGATATCATCAGCGAGGGAATGCCCGACATCGGCGGGGGATACCTGAAAATAGAAGCCACTGATATAATGCTGACCCGGACAAAAGTAAACGATGCCCTGGTCCTTG
>CAYNGH010000055.1:17425-18493 GCA_964396845.1 uncultured bacterium
TCGCGCGTAACGGTGCGTGGTGACGGCGTACCCGTCCTTGGCCCGGGCCTCGGCCAGTGGCAGACCACCCGATCTGTGGTGGTGGATCTTTTGGAGGAGAGCCGGATTCCCGTGGTGATTGATGCCGATGCTCTCAATGCCATATACCAGGAAGGGGTGGAGCACAGCTCCGACGCTCCCTGGGTTATGACTCCTCATCTGGGGGAGGCGGGACGTCTGCTGGGGATGACTCCGGAAGTATTTGCCCAGGATCTTCTGGCCAACACAAAAAAACTGGTGGAACGCTACCGGGCGGTGGTACTTATAAAGGGAACCTACACCCTCATCATGAACACCGACGGGAGAATATACATAAACACCACCGGCAACCCGGTTCTTTCAGTCATGGGGACCGGCGACATCCTGTCGGGGATAATCGGTGCATTGATTGCCCGGGGAATCGAGCCTTTTTCCGCGGCAGCCTCCGGAGCCTTCATCCACGGCCTGATGGGAGATCTGGCCGCCGGGGATCTCCAGCCCGAGGGTATTCCCCCATCCCGGCTGATTCCTTACATCCCCTCTGCCATGGAACAGATACGGCAGGGTATGGTTGAGAGCAGAATCAGAATCATAAGTTAAACAAGCAAGGCAGGTGTATTCTTGATGTCCGAACAGTCGAAATCCCTGAGCCTCGGTTCCAGAACCCCGGTTCGTTTCGGTACTCTTCTTGACAAGAGCTTCCGGCGGATAATGGGTGAGATGACCCGCATTGAGGAGGGAAACAATGACGACTATGTCTATTATCTCTACCGCAAGAAGCTGGCAGGTCAGCGTTTTTATGGCTTCGCCCTGTTCCAGGCGGCCCGTCGCAAGGGACAGTTCACCGTGGAAGTGGGCCTGGGGATGCGTCAGACCTACCCCTATTACTGGGCCAGCATAAAGCCTGATTTTTCTGTGGACGGTGTCCGGGAAAGGCTGGGGATCATCTCAGATTTCCGGGATCGCTGGTGGAAATACACCAATGTGGAAGAACTGGAACGGCACATCGACAGCATCTTTATCGCCGAATGTGTCGAGGTCCTTGAGGTG
>CAYNGH010000056.1:0-18364 GCA_964396845.1 uncultured bacterium
AGGGTGAAACTGATGAGGATGGCCCATACCATTATGGAGTTGCCAAAGTACGGTGCCAGCAGTCGGGAGGAGCATACCTCCAGCAACAGGACCCCAACCCCGCAGGTAAAAACCGACAGGTAAATATATGGCCGTTGCATCTTTATGTTTTTCATTTATCCTGACTAAATTGTTCCGTCGATTATTTGCCTGGAGTAATGATAAAATCCCGGGTCAGCTCCGATGTTGGCCCTTCAAAAACCGCAGTGGAAAACCAGACCTCGCGGTGATTTTTTTCATCCTGTGGATACATAAACTTATGGATCTCCCCGGAAACCCTTTTCACCTCGTCGGAACTGACGGTGAACTTGATGGGATGCTGGTAGCTGATCTTGTTGAAAAGCCGGTAAAACCCCGACGCAAGACCGGATTTTGTTCCCCATATATCGGTTTTGAAGCGAGTGAACAAGTAGAGGGCGATATTGGTTTCTCCCCGGGAAAGGGTGGTCACCTTCAGGGGAAAATAGACCGTGGGGCTTTTGAACTGATAAAGGATCGGCTCGATGGTCTGTTTCTCCGGGGACAGCTCCACCACATCAAAGACAAAATACCGGAAACCCCGGTCAAGATAGCTTTTCACAATCGGCTCCAGGCGTTTTACATCTTCTTCCCGATATTCCATCTGGTGACGTTCCACGAACTGCTTGACCCATTCCCGGAACCCGTCCATCTGCAGGACATGCCCGATGGTAATATCATGGGCGCCGATTTTTTCGTGAAATACAATCTCCACGGCATCTTCCGGGGCGGCGGAGGTTTCTCCGTTACGGCTTCTGCCCCGGGGATAGGATCTGTCCCGATCCACAGGAACTTTTGGCCGGCGGGATCGGATCAGCCGGGCGATGCCTTCGAAGGCTTCGATGTCAGCTTCTTCCACCCGGTCCGGTTTTGAAGGCAGGGGCAGAAACTCCAGCACTTTTGCCTGGTGGCTGGTATATTTATCGGTGGACAGAATCATCAGCTCCACGCCGTCATGCCAGCAGATTATCGCCTTCTGCCCTGCATCATACACGTCAATGTTTTCAGTCATGGTGACGGGACGCATTACCATGCCTCCCCGGTCAGCCACTGCAGGCCCGCAGGTTGCCATCAATACGGCAGTCAATATTAGAAGACCCATCATCCTGAACTTTTTCATTGTAATTCCTCCCTGTGGTTATTTTCATCCTGCCGGGAATTTTTCAGCACCTTTACAATCTGATACCGTTCCACCTGGTATCCCAGCCGGCGGATGGCATACACCAGGGGACGGCGGTTGTCGGCACTGATTTCACCCACTATATACGAAAGCCCGGCATTCTGCGCCTCTTCCTCGGCTCTTTCCATCAGGCGATCCACCACATATTTTCCCCGGTATTCTTCCGATACCGCCAGATCGTGGATTAAAGCCTGTTTCTCCCCGGTGGAGCCTTCCACCTGATCTAACAGCAGCATCAGGTAACCCGCAGGAATACCCCGGTCGGTGTCCCGGGCGATAAAAAGTCGAAAATATTCCCGCTGTATCATCCGGGGAAGATTCGAGAGAAGTTTTCGGGTCTTTTCCTCCACCTGTTCACGGGTTGCCAGCCTGAGGGAAGGTATGCCATGGTGCACCGACTGCACTGCCAGTTTCCGGACAAAATCCAGGTCTTCAAGGTTTGCTGGTTCAACAATAATATTCACAGTTCTTTTCCCGGCGGTTTTCATCTAAATTCAATGGGCCTGGAAAAAAACCTGTTCCTTGAGGGATGAATACCTTGAAAAAAACATCTGATTGTGATATATTATTTTTGACTAATTCACTGGGGGTATTGTGATGAAAAAATATGAGAAGCCTTCCATAACAACTTTTGACGAAGAAAAGCTGGTGGAAAACGTTGACAGCATCAAGGTTTCCGGCCCGCCTCCCTCAGCCTGGAGCTGCGTGAGAGGATGACGGGCAATCCGGTGAAATCCGATGGACTGGTCCTGACCGATGTGGGGGATGAGTCCATAGTTTATGATCCCCGGGAAGGAAAAGTGCACGTTCTAAACGGCACTGGAGCTTTCATATGGAGAAAACTGGACGTATCTCAATCTCTGGAGGAGATTTCCCGACTCTTGTCGGAAAATTTTGAAACAGAGCTTCAGACCGCCCTGAAAGATACCCGGGAATTCATCGAAGACCTGAAAAAAATCGGCTTGGTCCATTGAGCCGGGCCTTGTCGGCAAATAACCATAAATCATAGGATCCTTCCCCGGGAGGGTTTTTTTGATATATTCTGGCAGTTTAAAACGGGTGGCCCTGGTCAACCCAAAGGGCGCGGGACGCAACAACCAGGGAGGAATTCTCCGGGATATTTATCCCCAATTGTGGGATGACCTGCTCCTCATCGGCGATGACACAGAACATGTCCCCCACCTGGGGCTTCTAACCATGGCTTCGTTGCTTCCATCGCAGGTCGAGGCGGTCTATATTGACGAGGAATACCTTCCTTCTCCCGGCGCTGTGGATATCCTCACCGACAGCGGTTTTGATTTGGTGTGCCTGTCGGCATACAATCCCCAGGCCCGGCAGGCTTACCGGCTGGCCCGGCGGTGCAGGGATGCGGGAGTCCCCGTGGTGATGGGCGGGCTTCATGCCTCGTCCCTGCCGGAGGAGGCATCAGAGTATGCAGATACGGTGATTGCCGGCGAAGGGGAGTATGCTTTTGCCCGATTCATAGAGGATTTTATTGCCGGCAGACCCGAAAAGATATACAGATCCCAGGCTCCCGTGGACCTGACCCATTCCCCGTCACCCCGGTTTGATATTATCTCTGATTTTGCCCAATACAACAAGATTCCCCTGATTGCAACCCGGGGCTGTCCTCATCGCTGTAGCTTCTGCATTTTTCCCGTAGCCTACCACCGGGACTTCCGCCACAAGTCGCCGCAACAGCTGGAAGGGGAGCTGGAGATGGTCAAAAGGCTTCATCCCAGCCCTTTTATTTCTTTCTCCGATGAAAACATGCTGGCAGACCGGGAGCTGGCCCGGGCCTTCTGCCAGGTGCTGGAAAAGGCAGGGATCCCATGGGAGTGTTATTGCGATATTGGCATTGCTCAGGATGATGCTCTCTTGAAACAGCTGTCCTCGTCGGGATGTCAGTTAGTGCAGGTGGGCCTGGAAACCCTGGACCCGGAAAACCTCCGGGGAATGGACCCCTGGAAACATAAAATGGTAAGCTCCTATCCCGATGCCATTGCCCGGATTCAATCGGCAGGAATACCCCTGATGGCCATGTTCATTGCAGGGTTTGATCATGACGACCCCGGGGTTTTTCATCGATTGTGCCGGTTCATCAAAAAAAACCGGATCCGGGAGATCGATTTTGCAGTGCTGACCCCCATGCCGGGGACCCCGTTGTTTGACCAACTAAAAAAAGAAGGCCGGATTATCTCATACAACTGGGATCATTACAACTGGACCCGGGTAAATTTTCAGCCCATGCACATGACTGCCCGACAGTTAGAAGAAGGCCCCCTGAAACTCTTTGATTATTTCACCCGGCAGGCGGGGCATTTTGCCCGGATGGGAGATTTCACACCCTCGGCTCCTTTTCATATCAGGATGATGGGATAGAAGCCCGGCGGAAAAATTGTTCCACCTCGCCGTTGATGGCATTTACCTCGCCGTTGATGGATCTCACCTGTTCCCAGGCTCCTTCTTCTATGGGCCGGTGGGCTTCCGGGGTCAGGCTCCGGATTTCTTCAGCCCGACGGATGGCTTCCCGAAAGTATTCCTTTTCAAACTGACGCATTTGGGAAACCAGGCCATGGAAACGGCCCTGGAGGCTGTCAAATTCTTCCAGCAATTGTTCCTGAACTTCCCCCTTTGCCCGACGGCGTTCCAGAAGTGCCATGGAATCAAAGAGGGGTCTTGAAAGATTCCTTCGCACTGCCTTCATACCCCGGCGCAGGACTTCAACCCGGGGATCGGCAATCTCGTATGCGGGGATTCCATCGCCGGGGACCAGATCCCCCTGGGGCAGAATGAGCCGGCCTTCTTTTTGGAGGCGTTCCCTGATGGGGGTGCCAGTGAAGGGCTGGAGGGATCCCAGCAGATCGTCAATCTTGATGAGATCAGTGCCAGACTCGGCATAATCTACAAATTCCAGGTTCTGCCGGACTTCTTCGATTGTGGTGTATGGATCAAACATGATGAAGCCGGGAAAACACCGGATCTCCAGACGTTTTACAAGGTCAACTGCCTTGCGGTTATCCTCGGCGGTAATCCCCTTGCCGAAGGTTTTCAATGCCCGATCAACCCCTGACTCAAACCCCACAAACAATGACCGCAACCCCGCCATCTTCAGGAATCGCAACAATCCTTCATCCAGACTGTCAACCCGGGCAAGAATGGAAAACTGAGCCGACAGTCCCCGGCGGAGAATTTCCCGACCGATGGCAAAGGCTCTGGGGTTTCCCCGATCCCTGGGGCCAAGGAAGTTGTCGTCGGTGAAGGAAAGCTGGCCCACATGGTGATTTACCAGCAGGGTTTCCATCTCGTCGGCCACATCTTCCGGCGATCGAGGCCTCCACAGGGGGCCTGGCGAGAGGTGGTAAAAAGATTTGATACTGCAGAAGGTACAACCCCGGGGGCATCCCCGGGAGCTGGATATGGCCGCGTAATCATACATCCGGGAAAGCCGGGGCAGGGTATCCCTCAGGGGATGGGGCAGTGCAGAAAGATTATCAATCAAATGTCCGGGAGAATTATGGAAGACATCTTTTCCCAGGCGGTATGAAAGCCCCGGAATTTCACTCCACCGGCGGGGGTTGTCCAACTCCGCCATCAGCTTTGTTATGGCATTCTCTCCCTCTCCCCGGACAATGGAATCAAAAAAGGGGTATTGTTCAAGGAGGGTGTCATGAAGAAAGGTGGGCAGGTAACCTCCCAGGGTCAGATGTCCCGAATATCCCCGATCCCGGAGAATTTTCCCGATTTTTACCGCGCTGGTGAGAAACTCGTGGGTGGCGGAAAACCCCACCAGCCGTGGGGATCTCTCTTCTATAATATCTGCGGTTTCCTCAAGACTCCGGGGAGTGATATATGAGTCCACAATCTCCACGTTGTATCCGGCCTGTCGCAAAACCGCTCCGATATATCCCAGGCCCATATGTTCAAAGGGGTTATGCGCCCGGGTTGGAATCTGAACAGATTCCATTATCAATATGGGAGGGTTTACCAGAACTGCATCCATCAGGACTCCTGCTTTCAATGAATATCTCTGTTTGTTTTGCTTCGCACCCTTGGGATCTCCTGCCGGGGAGCCGGGAAATCTATGAAGCCGTTGCAAGGGTTTCCCATGGGATTCGTTGAAGAACGCCCCGGGGGAGATTCTCTGAGTGCTGTTCTGGCTGATCCCCTTTATGTTATGAAGAAAAAAACAGAAGAAGAACTTATCGACCTTGCCCTTGTGGGAGATCAGAGGGCCTGGGATGAAATATACCGCAGGTTTTACAGCCGTGTCCGGCGGATTGTATCCTGGGGCAAGTGGGGTTTTCGGTATGCCGAGGTGGATGAAATTGTCCAGGAAGTCTTTATGGAACTAATGAAAGCCCTGCCCAACTTCCGCCGGGAAGCCAGTCTGTCCACCTTTCTGACCCGGCTTTCCAAGAACAAATGCATCTCGGTGCTTCGAAGAAAAGGTGCCCAGAAAAGGGCCCGGGAAGAATATGGATTTGTTTTTGAAGACCGCCGGGCCGAAGACAACGAACGGAAGATTTATGCCGAATCAAAACGGGGAGATCCCGAGAGAACCCTCCTCTTTGGAGAAGAGGCAGTTCAGCTGATGGATGCCATGCAGTATCTTTCTGCCGACTGCCGGGAGGTCATCCGCCGGCGTTATTTTGAGGATCTCTCATACAAGGAAATATGCCATGAGCTGAATCTCCCCCTGGGGACGGTATGTTCCCGGCTGAAACGTTGTCTGATGCGCCTCAAGGAGATATATTCCGAGAAATTTGTTAAGTCATGATAACAAACAGAAATTTATAAGGGTATAGTGCGACGGATTCACCAGAGGCAGATAATAAAAACCTTTTAACTGAGAAGACTATGAACATGGATTGCAATAATAAAGAAATATCCGACAAACTTCTCCTCCATGCCGAGGAGGAACTGACCGATGCCGAAACCCGCCTGGTGTCGGATCATCTTGAAACCTGCTCCCGATGCAGGGCTGAGCTTGATGACATCAGGACAGCAACCGGCATTCTTCGAACCGGGGCAGATCGTATCCGGGAAAATTGGACACACATAAGCCCAGAAGAACTGGTTGATTACGAGGTTAACCCTCACCAGTTCGATCCTGAAAAGAAGAGTCTTATCGAGGCCCATCTCAGCCTGTGTCAGCAGTGCGCCCAGGAGTTGGACATGCTCCGGCAGGTTCCCGAAGAAGAACCTGGGACATCTCCGGAAACCGCAGAAATACCCCGGCAACTGAAAGAAGCCTTTGTCCGGACATATCCTTCCGACGCAAAACCGGCCCGGGACAAGGAATCCTTCACCGGTGATCTTTCCCAGAACTTCTGGCAGAAGCTCCGGTCATATTTTGGCGGGCCGTCCCGGCTGGCCTATGCTGTAGGGATACTGCTGGTTATAGTATCGGTGATATTTCTTGCCGGCCATCCCCGGGAGCATTCACCGGGGCAGGATCCCGGCATAGCCTTTGCCCGTTATGAGCCGGCAGGAATCAGCGAAGATCGGCTGGATCGGCTTTCCCAGTTTTTATCCGACAGCGGAATCCCCTCCCGCATGGAGAAGGGCAACCTATATATCGATGCTAACCGACGAAACGAAGCTGATCTGGCCCTGGCAAGATTTATCCGGGGCGAAATGATTGCCCGGGATGGTGGATCCATGCCCTGGTATTCTCCCGGCGAAGGGGAATGGAGCGAGCATGACGAGTTCTTTTACCGGATGCACAGCAATTCCAGGATGCTGGTGGCAGATGCCCAGGGCCGTTTTCCCCAGAGTGCTCCGGTATCAGTTTATGGCCGTCAGCCGGTCATCTCGGCCTTCTCGGTTCTGGAGGATCAGGAGAGCGATATAATCCTGGCCCGGATTTCCCGGAACCGGGCACGTTCCATATACGGTGCGGACATGGAGGATCGCCAGCGGGCAACGGCAAGAATTCAGGAACAGATGCAACAGAAAGCCCAAAATGCCATCCAGGATTATCCGTCCATTGCCGGAAGTCCGGTGAAGGTTTTTGTCACTCTGTCCTTCCAGAAGAACACCGCAGGTGAATACCAGTTGGAAAGCTACACTGTCATCATTGAGAAGGCATCGGGCCTTTCTCAGTCAGATCGGGACAAGGTCCGGGCCGATATCCGTGAAGCCCTGGGAGTTCAGAAAGACTGGGATGAGGAGTTTTTGTTTCTGGATCGATAGCCCTTTGAACATCCATCGAAGAAATTGCCAAACAAAAAGGCAGGTCTGATGCCTGCCTTTTTATTTTCTCTCGAACCAGCTTAAAAATCATCGCTTTTTATGGGTTTCACTCCGGTATAAAGAGAGGAGTATTCAAAAATCTTCCAGTATCCGTCTTTATTTTTTCTCAACTGAACCGGCGAGGACATATCCTTGCCTCCGCTTTTTACAAATATTTTGGCGGTGCTCTCTTCCACCTTGCCCTGTCTTTTGTCCAGAGTCACCTTGTTGTCATAGGAATACTGATAGCCGTTTTCCGGGGTGCCTCCCAGGTATGATGTGGCGATGGCTCCCTTGAAATTGGTGCCGGCGACAACTCTGGAGAAATTATTCCTGGCGGATCGCTGGGAATTGTCGGGATTCCCTTCGGCATCGGTATATTGTTTGGGCAGGGCCATCCCCCACATTTTCGGGCCGTCGGGATTATTATTCTTTACAGTTTCGATGACGCCGATTATAAGACAGCGGACTGCCCCTTCGGGAGTTTTACCTTCGGTTTCCCACAATCGGGTGAATTCTTCCAGGGTCATGGAATCCTCTGACGCATAAACTGGCACTGTGAGAAGAAAATTGAGGGTCAGTGCAAAAAGAATGAGGAATAAACCGGTTTTCATATGGGCCTCCTTGTAATAATCTTGTGTATTCCGATTCTGAATAATACTACCGTCCAGGAAAAACCCCTTCCCGGGGAGTTGCATGGCAATGAATTTTAATGTATAATCAAGAAAAATTTTCCCGGCGGAAGGATTGCTCCTCCGGGGGAAGAATGAACCGTGACGGCAGGTTATGCCGTCATATTACACAGCGTTCTGGATCTGGTTTCCTGGTGCCCTTTTTGGGTGGAACCAGAGATGAAGGAACGTGTGGAACAACCTTAAAACGGGGAGGAGGTGAAAAATATGGCAATAGTAACAATGAAACAGCTCCTGGAGGCAGGAGTGCATTTCGGTCACCAGACTCGCCGCTGGAACCCCAAGATGGCAAAGTATATCTTTACCGAGAGAAACGGTATCTATATAGTTGACCTTCAAAAGACAGTTCAGCTGATGAAAGTGGCTTACGATTTTATCAAAGAAGTCGTGAAAGCCGGGGACACAATACTTTTTGTGGGAACCAAGAAACAGGCCATGGAGTCGGTCAGGGAAGAAGCCACCCGCTGTGGCATGTTCTATGTGACCCAGCGTTGGCTGGGAGGCATGCTGACCAACTACAAGACCATCCGCAAGCGGATAGCCCGCTTGAAGGAGCTGGAGGCCATGAAGGCTGAAGGACAGTTCGAGGTTTACAGCAAGAAAGAAGCCAAGCATCTCGAAGACGAGATGAAAAAGCTGGAACGTTTTCTGGGCGGTATCAAGGACATGAACGGTCTTCCCGGCGCGGTGTTCATCGTGGACCCCCGCAAGGAAAGAATCGCTGTCCTGGAAGCCAGGAAACTGGGAATACCCATCGTCAGCATCATCGATACCAACTGTGATCCCGACGAGATCGACTATCCCATTCCCGGCAACGATGACGCCATCCGCGCAGTAAGGCTCATATCCAGCCGCATTGCCGATGCAGTTATCGAAGCCAGAACCGAGATGGAAAGCGAAGCCGCCGACGCCCTTTCTTCCGATGAAGGGGATGAGCTGACCGGTGATATGGATCTGAGTCTGACGGGTTCTGTATCAGAGCCTGAGCCTGAAAAGGATGTCATCCTCAAAGGCCCCCAGACCAGGGTCATTACTGCCAGGGGCGAGAGCAAGCCCGTGGACAGTCTGCTGGCCAGGCAGGAGAACGTCAAAGCCGAGGCAAAACCCCCGGCCAAACCGGCTCCCGCTGAACCCCAGAGCGTATAACAACAACAGGGGGGCCGGTTTTCCGGCCCCTTTACAGTGAACAGGAGTGATAGATTGTGAGTATTACTGCGACAATGGTCAAGGAACTCCGGGATGAAACCGGCGCAGGAATGATGGATTGCAAGAAAGCCCTTTCCAAAGCCGACGGCGACATGGAAAAGGCCCGAAAAATCCTCCGGGAAGACGGAATTGCCAAGGCAGAAAAAAAGACTGACCGGGCAACTTCTGCCGGCAGGGTTGATTCCTACATTCACATGGGCGGTCGTATCGGTGTTCTGGTGCAGGTGAACTGCGAAACGGATTTTGTTGCCAGCAACGATGAGTTTATCAAGCTTTGCAAGGAGCTGGCCATGCAGATTGCCGCATCAAACCCCGACTTTGTTTCCCGGGATGAAGTTCCTGCCGATGTGGTGGAAAAGGAGAAGGAGATTCTCCGGAATATGACCCTCAAGGAAGGCAAGCCCGAGAAAATCGTTGACAAGATTGTGGAAGGCCGCATCGAAAAGTTCTTCGAAGGCATATGCCTGATGGAACAGCCTTACATCAGGGATGACAAGATGAAAGTCAGGGACCTGGTGACCCAGGCAGTGGCAAAGATTGGCGAGAATATCAAGGTATCCCGTTTTGCCCGGTTCTCCCTGGGGGACTGATTAATTTAAAGAGTCAGGCTTCAGGCCCGGAGTTTTGCCCAAGGCAGGATTCCCGGGCCTTTTTACATAATAAGATTTAAAGAATAACTTGGAAGGATGCGGGTTTTGAGTTACAAAAGAATTTTATTGAAATTAAGCGGTGAGGCTTTTTCCGGCGGAACCGGCTTCGGGATCCATATCCCCACGGTGGAGAGGTATGCCAGGGAAATAGCAGAAGTTCAAAAGATGGGAATTCAGGTGGCAGTTGTAGTGGGGGGAGGCAATTTCTGGCGGGGCCGGTCTGCGCCCCATATGGATCATGCTGCAGCGGATCAGATTGGCATGATGGGCACTGTAATGAACGCCCTGGCCCTGCGGGAAACCATCGAAACCCAGGGTATCCCTGCCCGTTGCCAGACATCCATCGAAATAAAAGACGTGGCGGAGCCATTTATCCGCCTTCGTGCCCTGCGTCATCTCGACAAGGGCCGGGTGGTGGTTTTTGGCGGAGGCACCGGGAATCCCTTTTTCACCACCGATACCGCGGCGGCCCTGCGGGGACTGGAGATAAAGGCCGATGTCATCTTCAAGGCTACCAGGGTTGACGGGGTATATGACCGGGATCCGGAAAAGCACCAGGATGCGGTTTTCTTCCCCCGGCTGACTCATATGGAGGCCCTCAGGAAGGGCCTCAAGGTGATGGATTCCACCGCACTGTCCCTTTGCATGGACAACAGTCTTCCCATAAAGGTTTTTAATATTTCTGTGGAAGGAAATCTCAAAAAGGCGGCAGAAGGTCAGAACATCGGCACAGATGTCAAGGAGGAGTAATATATGATAGACAAGGAACTTTACGAAGATACCAAAGAAAGAATGCAAAAATCCATCGAATCCATGAAACGGGATTTCATGGGGATCCGCACCGGCAGAGCCACCCCGGCAATCCTGGACACCATAAAGGTTTCCGCATACGGCCAGGATATGCCCATCAAACAGCTGGCCAGCATCTCGGTGCCGGAACCCCGGATGATAGTAATCCAGCCCTGGGACAAGGGAGTTCTCTCGGAGATTGAAAAAGCCATCCAGAAATCGGATCTGGGAATCAACCCCACCAATGACGGGAAGCTTCTGAGGCTGGTTTTTCCGCCCCTCACCGAGGAGAGGCGCAAAGAACTGGTCAAAGTAGTAAAAAAGCGGGGCGAGGAAGGCAAGGTGGCAGTCAGGAGCATCCGCCGGGACGCCATCGATTATCTCAAGGAGATGGAAAAAGAAGGGGATATTTCCGAGGATGACTGCCATCGTGGACAGGATGAAATCCAGGAGCTTACCAACAAGTTCACCGACCAGGTGGACAAGGTTCTGGAAGCCAAGGAAAAGGAAATCCTTGAGATTTAATCTCCATGCTTGATTCAGTCTTGGATTCTTGAAGACAGGGAAGGTTGACTTGAAGGATAACCAGTCAGTTGATGCAGATAGCCGGGAGAAGCAGTTGCAGGAAGCAATTGATCCCGAAAGATTGCCGGTTCATGTAGCCATCATCATGGATGGGAACCGTCGCTGGGCAAAAGCCCGGGGACTGCCTTCCTTCATGGGTCACCGCCGGGGCACAGAAACTGTCCGCACCATAACCACCATCGCCCGGGAGATGGGAATAAAACACCTCAGCATTTATGCCTTTTCCAGGGAAAACTGGAGTCGATCCCAGGATGAAGTCAGGTTTCTGATGAGCCTTTTCCGGGAATATTGCAACAGCGAACGGCAGTTGATGAAAGACAGGGGAATCCGTTTCCGGGTGTTGGGTGATATTGACGAGATGAATCCGGGTCTGGTGGAGATTTTCCGGGATGTTATGGATTATACCGCCGACGGCAGGGACATGACCTTCAATGTTTGCATCAACTATGGCTCCCGGCACGAAATAACTTCCGGGGTGAGAGCCATTGCCCGACAGGTGAAGGATGGGACTCTTGACCCTGACGCCATCGACGAGGACATGGTGGCATCACATCTATACACCGTTGGCCAGCCGGATCCGGATCTCCTGATTCGCACCAGCGGAGAGATTCGCCTTTCAAATTTTCTCCTGTGGCAATCAGCTTATACAGAGTTTTATTTTACTGATGTTTTATGGCCGGATTTTGGCCGGGTTGCCTTTCTGGAGGCGATCCATCATTACCAGAAGAGGGACAGACGTTTTGGCGGAAACAGCAAATGAACCAGAATATACCAGGTGATATATGATTAACACCGGGAAAGCCAACAATATAAAAGGGATTCCTCAAACAGCCGGCAAGGGTTCAAAGTTGGGAACCCGCATTGTCACAGGGCTTTCTCTGGCAGGATTGACTGTGTTTCTGACCATCTGGAGTGCCGGAGCCATCGCAGTGGAAGTCCTGATCCTTTCGATTATCGGCGTTATCGAATTTTATCGGATGGCGGAACGCAAGAAGATGCGCCCTTCGGTTTTCACCGGCATCTGTGGCGTGGTTCTTCTGGTCTATTTTGCATACACAGGACTTGAACCCCACCTTTCGCCACTCATCGCCGGCCTGATCACCATATCCATGCTGGGGTTCATCTTCCGCAAGGGGTTTCATGTTTCGTCTTTTCTGGATGTGTCAGTGACGGTGCTGGGGTTTCTGTATTGCGGGTGGTTTCTGTCCTATGTGGTCTTTATCCGCAAAATTCCCGGCCCCATCCATAATCTGTGGGGCATATCCATTGAACATGGCGCAGGGCTGGTGCTTATGCTGTTGTTTTCCACCCATCTGACCGATACTGGAGCTTTTTTCGTGGGAAAATACTTCGGCAGACACAAGCTGGCCCCCCGAATAAGCCCCAACAAGACCGTGGAAGGCTCCCTGGGTGGCATGCTGGGGGCCATGGCCGGAGCAGTCCTGGTGGGGAGTTTCCTGGGGATGCATATGGAGCATATTATAACCATCGGTATCCTGTGCGGAATATTTGCTCAGTTAGGGGACCTGTGGGCCTCAATTCTGAAGCGGGATGTGAATGTCAAGGATGCAGGCAGTGTTTTTGCAGGCCATGGCGGTGTTCTGGATCGCATCGATTCCCTGTTGTTCACTGCGCCCATAGCTTTTTATTTTTTCAAATACTTTCTATAATTTTGACTTCGAGGATGTAAAAATGAATCAAGATGAGTCAGTTAAAACCGAAACCAAGGAAAAAGTAGAATACCGGGAGGTCACCGCCGCAGCGGTGATCCTGGGGATTGTCCAGGGAGTTCTGATGACCGCGGCCTTTGTTTATGCGGGGTTGAAGCTGGGCTTTACCCTGTCAGGATCCGCAGTGGCAGCAATTCTGGGCTTTGCAGTGCTCAAGGGAGTTATGCGCAAGGGCACCATCATCGAGAACAACATTAACCAGACCATTGCCAGCGGTATCAACATTGCCGGGTCCGGGGTGATATTCACCCTGCCGGTGCTTCTGCTGATGAAGGAGGAGTTCAGCATTATACCCATGATCCTGGCGGGGATTGCCGGGTCCATCATGGGGGTCACGGTGATTATTCCCCTTCGAAAGCAGATGATCGACCTGGAGAGGCTTCGCTTTCCCTCGGGGACTGCAGTGGCGGCCATATTGAAATCTCCCGGCGCCGGGGTGGAAAAAGCCCTTCTCCTGGGGAGCGGTTTTCTGCTGGCGTTAATCACCGTTGTTCTCATCAAGAAAAACATCCTCCCGGCAGAAATACCTCTGGGTAAAATGTGGGGGTTTCCCGAATATACCCAGACTGCCATCGCATTGAGCCTGATGAACCTCGGTGCGGGAATGCTGGCAGGGAAGGGAGGTCTTCCCTTCGCCTTCGGCGGTGCCCTGGCCTTCTGGTTCATGGCCCCGGTGGCAGTCACCAACCAGTGGACCACAGGAGATATGGTATATGGCGACATGCTCCGGCCCATCGGCATCGGGATGCTCATCGGCGGTGCTCTTATGGGTGTGGTCAAGGCCTTCCCCGCGGTGAAGGCAGCCTTCAAAACATTGAAAAGCGCCGCAGCCACGGGATTCAAGGGAGGCGATGAACTGCCATCCGCTATATATACGGTGGAGTTGCCCTGGCCTTTGTAACCCTGTTTGCAGCCTCCATATTCGGCGCAAAGAATATCAACATTCCCACAGCTTTCATTATATCGGTGGTGGGAACCATATGGCTTGCCCTGGCGGGATTGATTGTGGCGGAGTGTACCGGCATGACCGACATTTCCCCTCTGTCGGGACTGGCCCTCATTGCAGTCACCATGATGCTGGCCCTGACAGGAAACAATGTGGTGGCGGCGGTGCTCATCGGTATGGCGGTGTGCGTGGCAACTGCCCAGTGTGCTGATATGATGACGGACCTCAAAACCGGCTTTCTGGTGGGAGGCAGGCCCGTCAAGCAACAGACAGTTCAGCTGGCCATCGCATGGCTGGGGCCGATTATATCGATTTTTGTGGTGCTTCTCCTGTGGGGAGCCGAAGGCGGGGGCTTCGGGCCTGGCACTCCTCTGCCGGCGCCCCAGGCGGGAGCCTTGCAGGCGATGATTGAAGGTGTCCAGGGAGGCAATGCCCCCATACATCGATATGCCACCGGGGGCATCCTGGGAGCGTTACTGTCGATGCTTCCCGTGGGGGGGCTGGGTGTGCTGGTGGGGCTGGCCATGTATCTGCCCTTTTCCATCACCCTGGGCTACGGCGTGGGATGTATCCTGAACATTATCATCGAAAAAGTGAAGTCTTCCCAGTTCATCGAGGACAAGATTGTCCCTCTGGCTGCGGGACTCATCGTGGGCGAGGCCCTCACGGAGCTTGGTTACTCGGCCTTTGAAATATTCAAGAGCTTGCATTGAAGGGAGGCCTGAAAAATGGATAAAAAAGACTGGGCCGGCTGGATACTCTTTGTCATCGGTTTCATATATGCTTCCATATTCGGCCTTAACGTACCCCCATGGGAGATGATCCACCGGGGCAACATATATTATATCATCCTGCTGGTGGCCCAGGGATTGATGATCCTGGGATCTTACAATCTCCTGGAGGCCAGATATAAAGGCGAAGAAAAAAACAAGAACAACACATGGTCCCCGGGTATGATGAAGCTAATCCTGGGTGGGGTTGTGGCGCTGGTGTCAATTTTTATCATCGCCGGAAATGTACCCCGGGAAATGTGGCAGCGGTTCTTCCTGGGGGCAGCCATCGCCCTTCTGGGTGCGGGTTTTCTGGGGATGCCCCGGCCCAGAGAGCATTCCCACGAACCAGGAGATCATCAGCATATTGATCCTCTCTCATGGATAAACCAGCTTCTTGATGAGCTGGGAGAAATCAGTTTCAAGGAGCAAAATTCCGACAGCATCAAAAAATCCATCGAAAAGATTGAGCTGGAACGGCTTGTTCCCTTTGTAAAACAACGTCACAGTTTTTCCAGAGAATTTGGAGCCACCAGTTATGCCGAGTTCTTTTCTGCTTACTCATCGGGAGAAATGTTCATAAACCGGGCCTGGTCTTCCCTGGTTGATGGTTATCCCGGTGAATCAGAAGATTCCATCGAGAATGCCCGGCAATATTTTTTGCAGACCAGGGAAATCCTGGAGAAGATATATCATGATGAAGGCATCGAAGCACAGGTGAACAATGGAAGTTAGTGAAAAATGCATAGTCCTCCTCTCAGGGGGCATCGATTCGGCGGTGATGCTGGCAATGGCCCGGGATATGGGTTACCGCCGGGTGTATGCCCTGAGTTTTGATTATGGACAGCGTCACCGGGGCGAACTGAGCTGTGCCATGGCCCAGGGAGTTCATCAGAAAGTTCAGGAGCACCGGGTTATTTCTCTGGATCTTGCACGGATCGGCGGGTCTGCTCTGACGGATTTCAGCCGGGATATTCCCAAGGATCGCCACCGGGAGGGCTTCAACTGGGAGATTCCCGTCACTTATGTCCCTTCCCGCAATACCATCTTCCTTTCCTTTGCCCTGGCCTGGGCCGAGGTGATGGGGGTGGATGATATTTTCATCGGCGCCAACTCTCTGGATTATGCCGGCTATCCCGACTGCAGGCCGGAGTTTTTCCGGGCCTTCGAAAAGATGGCCAACTGCTCCACTGCCAAAGCGGTGGAAGGACAGCGGCATTTCCGCATCCGGGCTCCCCTTCTGACTATGTCCAAAGAAGAGATTATCCGAAAGGGCATAAGCCTGGGGGTGGATTTTTCCCGGACATTCTCCTGTTACGATCCCGACCACCGGGGCCGGGCCTGTGGCCATTGCGATGCCTGCAAGCTGAGGCTGGAGGGATTTTCCCGGGCCGGCCACCGGGACCCAGTGGCCTATGTGGATCCCGAGCTGGATGCCATACTGAGCCATGACAGCATTGATGGGTGATAAACATTATGGAAATTGATCTTCCAACTTTCTTTCTCTTTGCCAGAGAACTGTCCGGCATCCTTCCCGGTGCCCGGCTTCAAAAAATTTTCCAGCCCCAAAAAGAGCAGTTTGTATTGAAATTCCGTCTGGCCGGGGAGAATTTCTTCCTGTATTTTTCCCTGGAACCGGGACATCAGAAAGTCCATCCCATCCCCGACAAGCTTTCCCGGTCAATCCCTCCCACATCCTTTTGCATGATGCTTCGAAAGCACCTCATGGGCGGAATACTGGATCGGGTGGAAGTCATGGAACACGACAGGATCCTTCCCCTGATATTCGAAGTGAAACGGGGTGAACAGCTCCTGGAGAAAACCCTCTGCCTGGAGTTTGCCGGTAGCAACTGCAACAGCATCATCATTGACTCTGGCGGTCGTTATGTGGGAGCCTTCACCAGAAAGGATCCAAACCGGGAGATAATCACCGGCCAGCCTTATGCCCCTCCTCCACCGCCGGGGCCGGGGCCCTTTTCCATCACCAGGGATCACTGGATCCAAATTTTAAAAGAATCACCGACAGGAGATGCCTCCCGGCAGATGTTCCCGGGGTTTCCCCGGCTGTGGGCCAGAGAAGTTCTCCAGAGTGCCGGTCTATCACCCCGACAGTTGAATGAGGATATTAAAGATACTCAAATTGAGGCTCTCTGGAACTGCTGGGAAAAGTTCACAGGCAGGCTCCGGGAAGGCCTCATTGAACCGGTGCTTTACTACGATTCCGGGGATCCGTCCATGGAGGGCCAGCCCACAGGATGGGCGCCATGGCCCTTTGCCTGTGCTAAAGATTCTCCCCGGCGGTCTTTTGAAACTGTGACAGGCATGTTGCAGGAATATTTCCTCCCCAGGGTATCTATGGGCCGTTTTGATGAAGTCCAGTCCCGGCTTCTGTCCGAGTTGAAAAAGAAGCTCAGCAAGGTTCACCGGCGTATCGAAAAACAAAAAGGGGATCTGGAAGGGGCTATGCAGGCGGAACGGCTCAAGAAGTTTGGGGAACTTCTTTTGTCCAGCCTTCACCGGATTGAAGGAAAAGCCCGGCAGGTGACAGTGGAAGACTATTATCAGGATCCACCGGCCCCGATCACCATAAAACTTAATCCTTCTCTTTCTCCGTCGGACAATGCTCAGGATTACTTCCGCCGTTACAAGAAAGCCCTCCGGGGACAGGAGAAGATCCGGGAGCGTCTGGAAATATCTCAGAATGAGGCCCGGGAGCTGGAAAGCCGGATTAACATGGTGGGAAAAGCCCTGAACAACGAGGAGATTGAAGAACTGTTAAAAAGCTTTGCCGTGGATTCTTTTTATCCTTCGGGGAAACTGCCCCGAAAGGCTGACGGTCAGCCGGTATCCCGGCCAAAAGCTTTTGAGCTGGCCCGGGGATATGTGGCTCTGGTGGGGAGAAACTCCAGGGAAAATGACGAAATCACCCTAAAAGTGGGTAAAAAAGAAGACCTGTGGTTTCATGCCCGCCAGATTCCCGGAAGCCATGTAGTATTAAAAGTGCAGAAGCCTTCCCATACCATCCCCAGCCAGGTTCTCTACCGGGCGGCACAGCTGGCGGCATATTACAGCAAGGCCAGTTCATCCCAGTCGGTGCCGGTGGACTATACAAAGATCAAATATGTCCGCAAGGCAAAGGGAGCAAAGTTAGGGGAGGTTTTATACAGCGGGGAAAAAACCATCATGGCTCAACCCAGGCTGGACCCGGATCAGATCAGGCCAAAGGAAGACATTTAAGTTAGGGGAAGCTTGATGAAGAAACTGGTTCCCTTTCCCGGCCCCGGGGAATCGGCCCAGATGCACCCGCCATGGGCTTCTACAATTTTCCTGGAAATGGGCAGGCCGAAGCCCGTCCCCCTGCTCTTTCTCAGGGTATGGCCCGCTTCAAATACCTTCGAGAGGTTTTCCCTTTCAATGCCGATACCATTGTCGGAGATCACAAGGGTCACCTGCCCGCCGTTGTCCCGGCGGGAAACATTTATCTCCAGGGGTCTGGCGGGATCCCGATACTGAATGCAGTTG